>NZ_JBHWYX010000106.1:0-1049 GCF_042728795.1 Streptomyces sp. NPDC060184 | reverse complement strand
GTCGTGACTGCGTGCCTTTTGAAGAATGAGCCTGCGAGTTAGCGGTGTGTAGCGAGGTTAACCCGTGTGGGGAAGCCGTAGCGAAAGCGAGTCCGAATAGGGCGATTGAGTTGCACGCTCTAGACCCGAAGCGGAGTGATCTAGCCATGGGCAGGTTGAAGCGGAGGTAAGACTTCGTGGAGGACCGAACCCACCAGGGTTGAAAACCTGGGGGATGACCTGTGGTTAGGGGTGAAAGGCCAATCAAACTCCGTGATAGCTGGTTCTCCCCGAAATGCATTTAGGTGCAGCGTCGTGTGTTTCTTGCCGGAGGTAGAGCACTGGATAGGCGATGGGCCCTACCGGGTTACTGACCTTAGCCAAACTCCGAATGCCGGTAAGTGAGAGCACGGCAGTGAGACTGTGGGGGATAAGCTCCATGGTCGAGAGGGAAACAGCCCAGAGCATCGACTAAGGCCCCTAAGCGTACGCTAAGTGGGAAAGGATGTGGAGTCGCAGAGACAACCAGGAGGTTGGCTTAGAAGCAGCCACCCTTGAAAGAGTGCGTAATAGCTCACTGGTCAAGTGATTCCGCGCCGACAATGTAGCGGGGCTCAAGCGTACCGCCGAAGTCGTGTCATTCCAGCATGTACCCCCAACGGGGGCTGGGATGGGTAGGGGAGCGTCGTGTGCCGGGTGAAGCAGCCGCGGAAGCGAGTTGTGGACGGTTCACGAGTGAGAATGCAGGCATGAGTAGCGATACACACGTGAGAAACGTGTGCGCCGATTGACTAAGGGTTCCTGGGTCAAGCTGATCTGCCCAGGGTAAGTCGGGACCTAAGGCGAGGCCGACAGGCGTAGTCGATGGACAACCGGTTGATATTCCGGTACCCGCTTTGAAACGCCCAGTACTGAATCAGGCGATGCTAAGTCCGTGAAGCCGGCCCGATCTCTTCGGAGTTGAGGGTAGTGGTGGAGCCGATGAACCAGACTTGTAGTAGGTAAGCGATGGGGTGACGCAGGAAGGTAGTCCAGCCCGGGCGGTGGTTGTCCCGGGGTAAGGGTGTAGG
>NZ_JBHWYX010000104.1:0-1152 GCF_042728795.1 Streptomyces sp. NPDC060184 | reverse complement strand
CTCACCATCACCTTCCTCGCCCTCTGGTTCGGCCACAAACCCGCCATCGCCACCGGCACCACCGAAAAACTCGTCGAAGCAAGCGCCACCCTCGCACCCAGCCCCACGCCCCAAGCCGCACTCGCCCCACCCCCGGCGACCACCGCACCCGTCAACGAACCCGCCCAGCCGACCCAGGAACCCGACTCCGACGGATCGGGCGGAGGAGGCGGCGGCGGAGATTCCTCGGAGCCGAAGCCCCCCGAGGTGCCGGACCCGATCGGCCAGTGGCTGGTCAGGCCCGGGGACCTCGGCAAGGACGAGACCGGCGCCCACCCGCTCGCGGTGACCGACGTGACCGGTGCCGACGGACACGGTGGCGCCGGCGCCTTCAACGGGTCGACCAGTCAGATGATCTCGACGAGTTCGGTGGTGCCCACCGGGCCCGGCAGCAGCTTCACGATCTCGGCGTGGGTGTACCTCAACACCACCGCGCACTTCTCCACCGCGGTCAGCCAGAGCGGGAAGCACAACAGCGCCTTCTACCTCCAGTTCTCCCCGGGCGAGAAGCGCTGGGCGTTCTCCCGTACCCGCTCGGACGGCGGCGACAACGCCGCGATCGGCTACCGCGCGCTCTCCCTGGCCCCGGCTGCCCTGCACACCTGGACCCACCTGGTCGGTGTCTTCGACGGAACCACCAACACCCAGACGCTCTACGTCGACGGCGCACCCCAGGGCTCCGTACAGGACGCCTACCCGTTCACCACCACCGGCGCGTTCATCATCGGCCGGGCCAGGTACGCCGACGCCAACGCCGACAAGTTCGACGGGAAGATCAACGAGGTCACGGCGTGGGACCAGGCGCTCACCCGCGAACAGATCAACGAGATCCCCTGAACCCCGGGACGGCCACGGAGCCGGCCTCCGGGTGATGCCCCCGGGTGATGCCCACCGGGGCACCACCCGGGGGCAGGGGGCTGCCCGCGAAGACCACGGGAACGCCTGGACGGGCACGTTCGACGGCGGGACAACTCCGCTTCTCCGTCGGCCACATGGAGGCGGCAGCTCTCTGATCTACCGTGGCCGGGTGAGCCTATGGACCTCTCTCGAACCCGCGTCGGCCACGGTCGATCCCGGCAGCAGCACCACCGTACGACTCCGCCTGCGCAACAC
>NZ_JBHWYX010000103.1:0-1194 GCF_042728795.1 Streptomyces sp. NPDC060184 | reverse complement strand
CCCGTCTCCTCTCGCTGCCCCGATCCGTCGCGAAACTGGGCCCAGTTCGCTCCACCTTGCTGCCCCGGTCTATGCCGCCGGACCCGACCCGAGCGTCCGTCGGTCGGGCCGCGCGGCGGCCACCTCCTGGTGCTCCGCGTCGTCCTCGAGGAGCTGTTCGCGGTCGACGTGCTCAACGGGCAGCAGCCGCGGGGCGGTCGACGTCGTCGTGCTCCTGGCGGTGGTCGACGGACCGGTGCCCAGTGGGCGGCGCGTGGTGCTCATGCCGCCAGTCTCCCGGTCGGCCACCCTTCGCCGACGCCATGCCGGGGCGTCGGCGCTTTCGCCGCACGGCGCGAGCCGGGCGGACGGCCCACCGCCACGCACCCGATCCCCTCGCCCGGCCGCCGCCACCACCCACCCCCCACCCTTCTCTTTCGTCTTGCTTGGGGCGGCAGGGGGCCGTAGAGGGGATGTCGGCACAAGTGGAAGCGCCCGACCACGCGGCTCTACCTGCGACAACGCAGGCCGTCGGAATGAGGAGTGCGCAACCTGGTGCGCAACCTCCCGTGCAACCCGACCACGGGGCGACCGCGCACCCGACCACAGACCCGACCACGGACACCGGTGGCCCCGTTGGTGGGCCCCACCGAAACCCCCACCACTGCCCCCACCGGTGCCGCGACAGGGACTTGCGAGGCTTGCCCACCGGTCCGGCACAGTGATCCCGGGCTGTTCCCCCGGGGAACACCCCGCCGCGATCTGTTCCCCCGGGGAACACCTGCGGATCGGAATGCAAGGGTGTGCCGCTCGATCACTGATAGCGCTTCGTCACGCACTGAGGTACCAAGCCCCCCTCCGGACAACGGACGGGGGCTTTTCTCTGCCCCGGTCCTGTCCTTCTTCGCCTGAGTCCGGCGAAGGAGTGAGGACTTGCGCGGCTTGGGCCCCGCTCCCTCAACGTCACCACCGCCCCGGCCTGTCCGGGACAGACGGACTTTTTTTCCACGGTCTGGAGGACCAGTTGAGCAACGAACAGAGCGACCAGCAGGCGCCCGCATCGCATGAGCGCCCGACCCGTCGCGAGGCTGTGAAGCGGGGGGCGTCTGGTCTTGCCGGAGGGGTGGCACTCGGTATGGCCCGGGAGGCGGGCAGGCGTCTCGCCCAGGTCATCTTCGAGGCCTTCGAGGATGAGTCCTGACGCGGCCGGGCGGG
>NZ_JBHWYX010000102.1:0-1416 GCF_042728795.1 Streptomyces sp. NPDC060184 | reverse complement strand
CAACACAGTGGACGCGAGCAACTGAGGACAAGCCCTCGGCCTATTAGTACCAGTCAGCTCCACCCGTTACCGGGCTTCCACATCTGGCCTATCAACCCAGTCGTCTACTGGGAGCCTTAACCCCTCAAAGGGGGTGGGAATACTCATCTTGAAGCAGGCTTCCCGCTTAGATGCTTTCAGCGGTTATCCTTTCCGAACGTAGCCAACCAGCCATGCCCTTGGCAGGACAACTGGCACACCAGAGGTTCGTCCGTCCCGGTCCTCTCGTACTAGGGACAGCCCTTCTCAATATTCCTACGCGCACAGCGGATAGGGACCGAACTGTCTCACGACGTTCTAAACCCAGCTCGCGTACCGCTTTAATGGGCGAACAGCCCAACCCTTGGGACCGACTCCAGCCCCAGGATGCGACGAGCCGACATCGAGGTGCCAAACCATCCCGTCGATATGGACTCTTGGGGAAGATCAGCCTGTTATCCCCGGGGTACCTTTTATCCGTTGAGCGACAGCGCTTCCACAAGCCACTGCCGGATCACTAGTCCCGACTTTCGTCCCTGCTCGACCCGTCGGTCTCACAGTCAAGCTCCCTTGTGCACTTACACTCAACACCTGATTGCCAACCAGGCTGAGGGAACCTTTGGGCGCCTCCGTTACTCTTTAGGAGGCAACCGCCCCAGTTAAACTACCCATCAGACACTGTCCCTGATCCGGATCACGGACCGAGGTTAGACATCCAGCACGACCAGAGTGGTATTTCAACGGCGACTCCACAACCACTGGCGTGGCCGCTTCAAAGTCTCCCACCTATCCTACACAAGCCGAACCGAACACCAATATCAAACTGTAGTAAAGGTCCCGGGGTCTTTCCGTCCTGCTGCGCGAAACGAGCATCTTTACTCGTAATGCAATTTCACCGGGCCTATGGTTGAGACAGTCGAGAAGTCGTTACGCCATTCGTGCAGGTCGGAACTTACCCGACAAGGAATTTCGCTACCTTAGGATGGTTATAGTTACCACCGCCGTTTACTGGCGCTTAAGTTCTCAGCTTCGCCGACCCGAAAGTCAGCTAACCGGTCCCCTTAACGTTCCAGCACCGGGCAGGCGTCAGTCCGTATACATCGCCTTACGGCTTCGCACGGACCTGTGTTTTTAGTAAACAGTCGCTTCTCGCTGGTCTCTGCGGCCACCCCCAGCTCACCGAGTAAATCGGATCACCAGTGATGGCCCCCCTTCTCCCGAAGTTACGGGGGCATTTTGCCGAGTTCCTTAACCATAGTTCACCCGAACGCCTCGGTATTCTCTACCTGACCACCTGAGTCGGTTTAGGGTACGGGCCGCCATGAAACTCGCTAGAGGCTTTTCTCGACAGCATAGGATCATCCACTTCGCCACAATCGGCTCGGCATCAGGTCTCAG
>NZ_JBHWYX010000100.1:0-2014 GCF_042728795.1 Streptomyces sp. NPDC060184 | reverse complement strand
CACCCCGGGGCGCCCCCCCTCGGGGGTGCCGCCCTTCTTCGTATCCGCTACCTGCTACCTGCTGCCGCTACCGGCTGAGCGGTGCGTACCGGTCAGGCCTTGGCCGGACCGTCGGCGTCGGGCTGCTCGGTGCCGTGCCCGGTGCTCTGCTCGGCCGCCGGGGTGGCCTCGGCAGCCGCGTCGGCGCGATCGGCCCAGGCGTTCAGCTCGTCGGTGTCGTCCTCGTCCGCGTCGTCGACGTCGTCGCGGTCCTCACCCTCGGTGTCGTCGGCGATGTCGTCGTCGGCGATGTCCACCGCGGTGTCCGTGCCCTGGGCCGCGGGGGCCGCGTGCTGCTCGGCCGGTGCCGTGGCGGGAGCGTCCTCCTCGTCGCCGTCCAGGGCGTCCACGAACTCGACTCCGTCAAGCTCGGCGAGCCGGTCGGAGGCGTCGGTCGCGCCGTCCTTGTCGGACTCCAGGGCCTTGGCGAACCACTCGCGGGCCTCGTCCTCACGGCCCGCCTCCAGGAGCGCGTCGGCGTACGCGTAGCGCAGGCGCGGGGTCCACGGGTGCACGGCGTTGGAGGCCAGCTCGGGGCTCTGGAGGGTGACGATGGCGGCATCGATCTGCCCCATGTCACGGCGGGCACCGGCGGCCACCAGGCGCATCTCGACCTGGCCGGCCTTGTCCAGCTTCTGGACCTCGGGCTCGCCCGCCATCGCCATGGCGCGCTCGGGGCGGCCGAGGCCGCGCTCGCAGTCCGCCATGACGGGCCACAGCTCCACGGAACCGGTCATCCGCTTGGCAGCACGGAACTCGGCAAGCGCCTCCCCGTACTTCTGCGTGGCGTACGCCGCGAAGCCGGCCGCCTCACGGACGGCGGCGACGCGCGAGGCGAGGCGGAGGGCGACGCGGGAGTACCCGTACGCCTCCTCGGGGTCCTCGTCGATGAGGCGGGCGACCATGACGAGGTTGCGCGCGACGTCCTCGGCGAGGGTCTTCGGCAGGCTCAGGAGCTCCTGGCGGACCTCCTTGTCGATCTCGAAGCCCGTGACGTCGTCGGGGATGGGCAGCCGCTTGATGGGCTCGCGGTCACGGTCGCCCTGGTAGCCGCCACGGTCGTCCCGACCCCGGTAGCCGCCGCGGTCGTCGCGCTGACCGCGGTAACCACCGCGGTCGTCATCACGGCGCGGGCCGCGGTCGTCGCGCTGACCGCGGTAGCCGCCGCGGTCGTCGTCACGGCGGGGAGCGCGGTCGTCACGGCGGAAGCCACCGCCGGAGCCCGAGCCACCACGATTGTCGTCACGACGGAAACCGCCACGGTCGTCGTCACGGCGCGGGGCGCGGTCGTCACGACGGAAGCCACCGCCGGAACCGCCACGGCTGTCGTCACGACGGAAGCCACCGGAGGGGCGGTCGTCGTCGCGGCGCGGGCCGCGCGGACGGTCGTCCCGGCGCTCGAACCCGCCCGGACGCCCACCACGGTCGTCATCGCGACGAGGAGCGCGGTCGTCGCGCTGACCACGGAAGCCACCACGGTCGTCGTCACGGCGGGGAGCGCGGTCGTCACGACGGAAGCCACCGCCGGAACCGCCACGGTTGTCGTCGCGGCGGAAACCGCCACGGTCGTCGTCACGGCGCGGGGCGCGGTCGTCACGACGGAAACCGCCACCCGAGCCGGAACCACCTCGGTCGTCACGGCGCTCGAAACCGCCCGGACGCCCACGGTCGTCGTCACGACGCGGCGCACGGTCGTCACGACGGAAACCACCACCGGAACCGGAGCCACCGCGGTCGTCACGACGGAAGCCACCGCCAGAACCGCCACGGTTGTCGTCACGACGGAAGCCACCGGAGGGGCGGTCGTCGTCACGGCGCGGGGCGCGGTCGTCACGACGGAAGCCACCGGAGGGGCGGTCGTCGTCACGGCGCGGGGCGCGGTCGTCACGACGGAAGCCACCGGAGGGGCGGTCGTCGTCACGGCGCGGGGCGCGGTCGTCACGACGGAAGCCACCGGAGGGGCGGTCGACGTCAC
>NZ_JBHWYX010000099.1:0-2134 GCF_042728795.1 Streptomyces sp. NPDC060184 | reverse complement strand
CACCGACGCCGTCGCCCCCCGCATGCTCCCGATCCCACGCGGCCCCCGACCGAACTCCGACTCAGAAGCAGAAGACTCCGACGACACCGACTGGGGCCCTTCTTCCCCGACCGTCGGCACGTCTGGGCACACGACGGCGTTTCCTCCGCCTGCTGCCGCGCCGACGCCGGTCTACCTGCCGCCGGCGCCCGCACAGCCCGACGAGCAGGCGGACCCCGAGAGCGGTCAGGACGACCAGGACAGTCGGCGAAGTGCGTCCCCGCCGGTACCGACCGCTCTCTCACCCGACGCACTGCCGGCGGGCCCCTTCACCGCGGCGACACTCTGGTCGAACGCTCCGGGGCTGCCTGACTTCAGCGTGATCACTCTGGGGGACGGCAGGACTTACCCCATGGTCTACCCGGGCGACCGGGCGATCTTCCAGTGGACTGACCCGTATGAGGGCGTGAACGCCTACGACTCGCTGCTGGTGACGAGCCAGCAGTACTTGTCACTCATCGTGCAGCGGGCCGGCGTCGTCGCCGCCGACGAGAACGCCTCCGGGGTCGAGAGGAACGCTGCGGAGCGACTGCTGACGACGAACTCCCTCTTGGAGGCGGACGGGTGGCTCCCGGAGTACCGCAGCGAGTTCCTGCGGATGCAGATGCTGCTCGGCGAGGGCGACCTGTTGGACGGGCTGCCGGCCCGACTGGAGTCGGACGCAGGCCCGGTGTGGGCGCTGACCGACCCCACCGACAGCGCCCCCTCTGCGCAGCGTCCAGTGGGCGGATCCCTGCGCGGTGAGCACGGCGTATCCTCCCGTTTCCACGCCTGGGTGAACGACAACGGCGGGGACAGCGACTGGCTGGCCGACTGGTCCAACGGCCAGGCCGGTGGCTCCATCCATTCGAGTGCTCAGTACTTCAAGGTGATGGTCAGCCACTTCCGTCCCCCGCGGAACGGGGAGGGCTACCACATGTCCCGGCTCGACGAGCAGAGCAGCCTCGTGCGCAGCGACAGCTGGCAGGACGGGGGCAGAGACTTCCCGGTGACCGCCTTCACTCCCACGTACGTCCGGAGCATGGCGGCTCAACACGCCTTCACCTATGAGGTGTTGCATCGGGTACAGATCCCGAACGTCGACGCCGCGCGAGGGGTCGTACAGCTCATCCGTCTGGAGGAGCGAAGCCTGCTCGAGCAGTACAACGAGACCATGCCTCCGGTGGGCGGACAGGTTCAGATGAAGCGGGGCCCTGCGGAGTCGTACAGTCTCATGGAGCCGTACAAGGACCCCACGGACACGGACAGTCACACACTGGGCCCCTTCTGGGTGACCTCCCAAGAGGTGCCCCTGCACCACGTGTTCGGCACCTACCTCCAGAGCCGGGCTGTGCCCAAGGGGGATACATGGTCGGAGCACACCCTCTTCCTGCGTGAGGACGAGAACGAGTTCCTCGCACTGGGCGAAGGCGCACCCATCACCTACCACGGCACGAACACGCCGATCGTCCTGCCCGTCACACCCACCCCACCCCAGACCGTCTCCGCCCGAGCGCCCCGGCCCGGACAGAAGTCGGGCGAACAGTCACCCCGGCGGGAGACCGCAACAGCGCCGAGCGACGAACCGCCGAGCACCGACGAGCCGCTGACCGAGAAGGAGATCGCCGCACGGGCCCGCCTGCGCGCCGCCGAGTCCGCCCTGGAAACCGCCGGCCAGTACGCCGACGACCTCCAGCACCGGATCGACACCGCCACCGATCCACAGCAAGAGGCCTCCCTGCGAGCGGAATGGGCAAGGCATACGACCGTCCTCGCAGACGCCCTCAGGGACGTCGATCTCGCGCTCGCTGAAACACGGCCCGCTCCCGCCGACGCCGAGCCCGCCACGCGGCCCCGGATGCGACCGGACCGCACCCCCCGCTTCACCGTCCCCTCCCGCTTCGACGTCCGCCGCTTCCTGCACGACGACGACACCGTCACCGACCTCACCATCACCGTCGCCTTCAACGGCGCCAACAGCACGACGGCATGGAACAAACTCCGCCAAGGGGTCGAGGAGTACTACAACGCTCCCGGACACCGCCTGCCCAACGGCGACCTCCTCCACATCACCGTCGAACCCGCCCCACCCGGCACCACAGCCCACCTGACCGTC
>NZ_JBHWYX010000098.1:0-2456 GCF_042728795.1 Streptomyces sp. NPDC060184 | reverse complement strand
CCCAGGGACAGGGCTCGCTGGAGTGGAACCTGGCGAAGTGGCACGAGTACGAGCGCGCGACCAAGGGCCGCCGCGCGATCGAGTGGACCCGCTACCTGCGCTCGATGCTCGGCATCGACGGCGGCGACACCGACGAAGACAACCTCGACTTGCTCGCGGCGGCCGACGCCGAGGGCGGCGAACTCCGCGCGGGCGTCCGCGTCACCGAGGACGGCTGGCACGCGGTCGCGAGGAAGGCCCTCGACCTGGAGGCGACGCAGGCCGCCGAGGGCACCGACGGCAACACCGACCCGGCCGCCATGGCTGCCCGCGTCCGTGAGGTCCTGGCGCTCGCCGACGTCGCCGACGAGGTCGTCGTTCTCGGTCCGCAGGACGTCGTGGACGCGTACGCCGAGATGCTCGAAGCCCTCGCCCGCCGACGCGAGGAAGCAGCTGCACGACGTCGCCGCGAAGCCGAGGAGAACGACGACCAGGAGGACGACGCCGACGACCGCGAACGTGCCGTCTGGCACATCGCCCGACGCCTCGCCCAGCCGCAGAACTGATATCAGTCCGGCATAACTCGCTGCCGGAATCTGATGCCGACACGGGTCCGGGGCGCCGGCGCTTTCGCGCGACAGCGAGGGGCGCCGGATCCCCTCTCCGGGCCGCCGCGCGTCACCGTCCCCACCGCCAATTTCAGGTGGGGACGTGACGGAGGCGGGCAGTAGAGGGGATGTCAGCGAAAACGGACACCCCCACCACGCGTGGTGACCTGCACAGACGGGGTCGGCCGGAATCCGGTAAGGGCAGCAGAAGTCGCAACAGATGCCGCAGCAGATGCCGCAGGAGATGGCGCAAGAGCTGTCGCAAGCCGCCGCCCGGCCGACCGCGAAACTGGGCCCAATGACCCACAACTCGCTGCCGGAATCTGCGCCCCGCAGGACACGCCCAGCGCAGCGACCGACCGGCACGGCGGACCGATCAGATATCTGATCGCTTAGCTTGCTCCCCTGCCCGTGCCCGGGCCCGACGTCGCCCCCGACGCTCGGCCTAACGTTCCAATAGGCCACAACTGGCTGCCCGGATCTGATGTCAACGACGGCCGCCCGCGACCGGTCGGTAGCGACTCAGAGCTTGCCGTCGTCCTCCTCGCCGGCGCCGACTTCGGCACTGAGATCGAGGACAAGGTCTAGTGCTGCAAGAAGAACTCGGAGATGTTCTTCGCGAAGCAGGTCCAGTACCTGAGGTACCGGAAATCGGACCGCAGCCGTTTCGCTCCAGGGGCGAAGATGTATCTCAGGCGGCGTCCCCTGCCAGGTGAGTTTCGAGGGTGTCCTCCGCGGCCCGTTCACCAGCGCTTAGACCGGCCGAACGACCTGCTCAACGTCCTAGAGACGGACCCGAAGTTCGACTGCTCGATGTTCGTCGACAGGGCCGGTCAGCGGAAGTATCCGTCCAGTGACCCTCGGTCACGTGGTGCGCGTCACCGAAGGGTTCATGTGAGGACTTTCGATCTGCTGGCGGCCTCATGACCCCCCTACATGAAGTGCCTGTCACCAACCTCGTGAGCTGAGCATCCGACATGAAGCAGCAGGTCAGGGCCACTTAGGCGCTTTTATGCGTGTGCGTGATTCCGTTGGCATTGTGGCGGCTCCGCTCGCGCTGCGTAGGCTTCTCCCTGACCGGCAGCACCGGAGTCCGAACGAGGCCCTTCGAGGACGAGTTCGACGCCGACCGCGCCAACGGGTTTCCGGTCGCCGTGTAGTCCGACAGCCCTCGAACACCTGGAGGCAAAAAAACAGCGGTCCCCTGCGCCAACAGGGGACCGCCTGTGTAGTCCGACAGCCCTCGCCCGACCGAGTTGGATCTCAAGTACAAGGAGAAGAACCATCAAAGACGTTCCCGAGCCTAAGCTCCGCGACGGCCTGCCGTCGAGCGGGCTCACGCGACAAATGGCGCATTACGAAGCTTGTGCGACATTCATTCCGGCTCCGTTCGACAGGCGAGCGCAGGGTGTCACGTACGGGGTGACGGGCCGATGACCCTGTTCACGATCGTCGCGATGTCCCTCGCGGGCGTCGCCGTGTACTGGGCGTACAAGAACCCGAAGCTGGGTGCGTCGCTCCTGGTTGGTGCCGGGATTCTTGCCGCGGTCTATCTGATCGGACAGCAGGATGCCTCGCAGGCTCCGCTTCAGGCGCCGGCGCCTGCCGCGTCCTCTTCTGTTCCGGCGGTAGCAGGCCCGCCCCCCAGCCCGTCCGTCAGTTCAAGCGGTCAGGCCCCCTCCGCGCGGCCGGAGGTTCAGTCTCTGGAGTGAACGCCCCGTCGTGTCCCGCATCCGCAACCGGGGACGCCGACGGCGACCTGCCCCCCACACGGGAGCGGCAGGTCGCCGGCTCCGCTCGCAGCCCCCATCCGTGGCGGAACAGGGGCCCCGTGGGGCCACCATGCGGCCCCCGGCAAAGGCCCCGGCC
>NZ_JBHWYX010000097.1:0-2881 GCF_042728795.1 Streptomyces sp. NPDC060184 | reverse complement strand
AGATAACAGTGTAGCTCATATTTTTTAATTTTTAGTTTGGTTAAGTTAGAAAGGGCGCACGGTGGATGCCTTGGCACTAGGAGCCGATGAAGGACGGGACTAACACCGATATGCTTCGGGGAGCTGTAAGTAAGCTTTGATCCGGAGATTTCCGAATGGGGAAACCCACCACTCGTAATGGAGTGGTATCCTTATCTGAATTCATAGGATATGAGAAGGCAGACCCGGGGAACTGAAACATCTAAGTACCCGGAGGAAGAGAAAGCAAATGCGATTTCCTGAGTAGCGGCGAGCGAAACGGAACATAGCCCAAACCAAGAGGCTTGCCTCTTGGGGTTGTAGGACATTCTATACGGAGTTACAAAGGAACGAGGTAGATGAAGCGATCTGGAAAGGTCCGTCATAGAAGGTAACAACCCTGTAGTCAAAACTTCGTTCTCTCCTGAGTGGATCCTGAGTACGGCGGAACACGTGAAATTCCGTCGGAATCCGGGAGGACCATCTCCCAAGGCTAAATACTCCCTAGTGACCGATAGTGAACCAGTACCGTGAGGGAAAGGTGAAAAGCACCCCGGAAGGGGAGTGAAAGAGATCCTGAAACCGTGTGCCTACAAGTAGTCAGAGCCCGTTAACGGGTGATGGCGTGCCTTTTGTAGAATGAACCGGCGAGTTACGATCCCGTGCGAGGTTAAGCTGAAGAGGCGGAGCCGCAGCGAAAGCGAGTCTGAATAGGGCGTTTAGTACGTGGTCGTAGACCCGAAACCAGGTGATCTACCCATGTCCAGGGTGAAGTTCAGGTAACACTGAATGGAGGCCCGAACCCACGCACGTTGAAAAGTGCGGGGATGAGGTGTGGGTAGCGGAGAAATTCCAATCGAACCTGGAGATAGCTGGTTCTCTCCGAAATAGCTTTAGGGCTAGCCTTAAGGTAAGAGTCTTGGAGGTAGAGCACTGATTGGACTAGGGGCCCCCAACGGGTTACCGAATTCAGTCAAACTCCGAATGCCAATGACTTATCCTTAGGAGTCAGACTGCGAGTGATAAGATCCGTAGTCAAAAGGGAAACAGCCCAGACCACCAGCTAAGGTCCCAAAGTATACGTTAAGTGGAAAAGGATGTGGAGTTGCTTAGACAACCAGGATGTTGGCTTAGAAGCAGCCACCATTTAAAGAGTGCGTAATAGCTCACTGGTCGAGTGACTCTGCGCCGAAAATGTACCGGGGCTAAACGTATCACCGAAGCTGCGGACTGTTCTTCGAACAGTGGTAGGAGAGCGTTCTAAGGGCTGTGAAGCCAGACCGGAAGGACTGGTGGAGCGCTTAGAAGTGAGAATGCCGGTATGAGTAGCGAAAGAAGGGTGAGAATCCCTTCCACCGAATGCCTAAGGTTTCCTGAGGAAGGCTCGTCCGCTCAGGGTTAGTCGGGACCTAAGCCGAGGCCGAAAGGCGTAGGCGATGGACAACAGGTTGATATTCCTGTACCACCTCTTCACCGTTTGAACGATGGGGGGACGCAGGAGGATAGGGTAAGCGCGGTATTGGATATCCGCGTCCAAGCAGTTAGGCTGGGAAATAGGCAAATCCGTTTCCCATAAGGCTGAGCTGTGATGGCGAGGGAAATATAGTACCGAAGTTCCTGATTCCACACTGCCAAGAAAAGCCTCTAGCGAGGTGAAAGGTGCCCGTACCGCAAACCGACACAGGTAGGCGAGGAGAGAATCCTAAGGTGAGCGAGAGAACTCTCGTTAAGGAACTCGGCAAAATGACCCCGTAACTTCGGGAGAAGGGGTGCTCTGTTAGGGTGCAAGCCCGAGAGAGCCGCAGTGAATAGGCCCAGGCGACTGTTTAGCAAAAACACAGGTCTCTGCGAAGCCGTAAGGCGAAGTATAGGGGCTGACGCCTGCCCGGTGCTGGAAGGTTAAGAGGAGCGCTTAGCGTAAGCGAAGGTGCGAATTGAAGCCCCAGTAAACGGCGGCCGTAACTATAACGGTCCTAAGGTAGCGAAATTCCTTGTCGGGTAAGTTCCGACCCGCACGAAAGGCGCAACGATCTGGGCACTGTCTCAACGAGAGACTCGGTGAAATTATAGTACCTGTGAAGATGCAGGTTACCCGCGACAGGACGGAAAGACCCCGTGGAGCTTTACTGCAGCCTGATATTGAATTTTGGTACAGCTTGTACAGGATAGGTAGGAGCCTTTGAAGCCGGAGCGCCAGCTTCGGTGGAGGCGTCGGTGGGATACTACCCTGGCTGTATTGAAATTCTAACCCGCGCCCCTTATCGGGCCGGGAGACAGTGTCAGGTGGGCAGTTTGACTGGGGCGGTCGCCTCCTAAAAGGTAACGGAGGCGCCCAAAGGTTCCCTCAGAATGGTTGGAAATCATTCGCAGAGTGTAAAGGCACAAGGGAGCTTGACTGCGAGACCTACAAGTCGAGCAGGGACGAAAGTCGGGCTTAGTGATCCGGTGGTTCCGCATGGAAGGGCCATCGCTCAACGGATAAAAGCTACCCCGGGGATAACAGGCTTATCTCCCCCAAGAGTCCACATCGACGGGGAGGTTTGGCACCTCGATGTCGGCTCATCGCATCCTGGGGCTGTAGTCGGTCCCAAGGGTTGGGCTGTTCGCCCATTAAAGCGGTACGCGAGCTGGGTTCAGAACGTCGTGAGACAGTTCGGTCCCTATCCGTCGTGGGCGCAGGAAATTTGAGAGGAGCTGTCCTTAGTACGAGAGGACCGGGATGGACGCACCGCTGGTGTACCAGTTGTCTTGCCAAAGGCATCGCTGGGTAGCTATGTGCGGACGGGATAAGTGCTGAAAGCATCTAAGCATGAAGCCCCCCTCAAGATGAGATTTCCCATTCCGCAAGGAAGTAAGATCCCTG
>NZ_JBHWYX010000096.1:0-3144 GCF_042728795.1 Streptomyces sp. NPDC060184 | reverse complement strand
GGCGGCGGGCATGGCGCCCGCCGCCCCTCCCGCGCGCGGTCCCGGCACACCGGGGCCGCGAGGCGCGTCATCCGCGCGGCGGCTCCCCGAAGAGATCCACCGCGTTACGTACCGCCCGGAGCCCGGGCGCCAGGGCGCTCACCGATCCGATCGATCCCGCGATCAGCAGCAGGGAACGGCGGAGCCGGGGAATCTCCGGCACCCCGCTGACCGCCATGGCGTCCAGTGCGGCCAGCTCCTCCTCCGCGATCCCCCGGTCGGAGAACTCCGCGGGGTGCCCGGCCAGCTCGCGACGGAGCCGGGACACCGCTGTCCGCAACTCCGTGACCCTGGGGTCCTCGCTGCTCCCGGTCACCCGCTTCTGCCCCACACTTCGCAACAATGCACTCCCCCTCGCACGCCTTCGTGCCGTAGGCCTTTCGCACTCCGGACCATGGTCAAGTGCTCCGGAGTGGAGGCAAGTTAACGCCATCGAAGGTGGCCGGCGCCACTCCGTGACCGGAAATCAGGGTTACCCCTGAGGGTGACGCGGCTTTCGCGTGTGCGACCCGCTCGACGGCGTGTCGGTGGTATCCAGGACCCATGGCTCCAGCTCCTGAAAACCCCCTGGTCACCGGGGTACTGCTCGCCGCCGGAGGCGGCAGACGCCTGGGCGGGCGGCCCAAGGCCCTCCTGACGTACCGGGGCCGCCCGCTGATCGAACACGCGATTCGATCACTGCGCGACGGCGGCTGCGGCCGGATCGTGGTGGTGCTGGGCGCCGCGGCCGATGAGGTGCGGGCCCGAAGCACGCTCACCGGGTGCGCGGTGACGGTCAATCCGGAGTGGTGTGCGGGCATGGGCGGTTCGCTGCGCGCGGGTCTCGCCGCACTCGCGGGCACCGGGGCGGAGGCGGCACTCGTCCTCCTCGTCGACCAGCCGGGCGTCGGCGCCGAGGCGGTGTCCCGGGTCCGCGCCGCCGCCACCTCGCGGGCGAGCCTGGCGGCGGCCTCGTACGACGGTGTGCGCGGGCATCCGGTGCTCCTCGGCGCCGACCACTGGGCGGGGGTGTCGGCGGACGCCACCGGCGACCAGGGAGCGCGCGCCTATCTGCGGGAGCACCGGGCGGCGCTCACGCTGGTCGAGTGCGGGGACGTGGCGGAGGCGTACGACATCGACACGCCGGAGGACCTGGGGCGCCTGTCCGGCCCGTGACGGGCCGGGCGCCCGTCCGGGACCGGGTCAGACCGGTGCGTCGTCCTCGACGAACATCTTCAGCGCCCCGCCGTGCTCCTCGGCGGAGGCCTGTGCCTCACCTCCCAGTTCGCTCACCGGACCCGACGCCCCGTCGTCTCGGGCGGCTCGCCACACTCAGGGCCGTTGAGGTTCCACGATGAGGAAACTACTATCCACTGAGCAGAAGCCGGTGGGTTCATCGAAGCCCTCCCGCGACTCGTAGCCCGCAGCCCCGAAGGAGTGACCGCTCATGTCCGCACCGGTGCCGTCCCCGCTGGTCGTCGTCGACGCCGAGCCCCTGCCCCGGCAGGAGGAGGTACTGACCGACGCGGCCCTCGCGTTCGTGGCCGAGCTGCACCGGCGGTTCACGCTCCGCCGCGACGAACTCCTCGCCCGCAGGGCGGAGCGCCGCGCGGAGATCGCCCGTACCTCCACCCTGGACTTCCTGCCCGGGACGGCCGGCGTCCGCGCCGACGACTCCTGGCGGGTGGCGCCCGCCCCGGCGGCGCTGGACGACCGCCGGGTGGAGATCACCGGGCCGACCGACCGGAAGATGACGGTCAACGCGCTCAACTCCGGCGCCCGGATCTGGCTCGCCGACTTCGAGGACGCCTCGGCCCCCACCTGGGAGAACGTCGTCCTCGGGCAGCTCAACCTGATCGACGCCTACGAGCGCCGCATCGACTTCACCGACCCGGGCTCCGGGAAGACGTACGCCCTGCGGCCCGCCGAGGAGCTGGCGACCGTCGTCACCCGGCCGCGCGGCTGGCACCTGGACGAGCGCCACCTCCGGCTCGACGGGACCCCGGTCCCCGGCGCGCTGGTCGACTTCGGCCTGTACTTCTTCCACAACGCCGAACGGCTGATCCGCCTCGGCAAGGGCCCGTACTTCTACCTCCCGAAGACGGAGTCCCATCTGGAGGCCCGCCTCTGGAACGACGTCTTCGTCTTCGCCCAGGAGTACGTCGGCATCCCGCAGGGCACCGTCCGCGCGACCGTCCTCATCGAGACGATCACCGCCGCCTACGAAATGGAGGAAATCCTCTACGAGTTGCGCGACCACGCCTCCGGACTCAACGCGGGACGCTGGGACTACCTCTTCTCCATCGTCAAGAACTTCCGCGACGGCGGGACCAAGTTCGTCCTGCCGGACCGCAACGCCGTGACGATGACCGCCCCGTTCATGCGCGCGTACACCGAACTCCTCGTCCGCACCTGCCACAAGCGGGGCGCTCATGCCATCGGCGGGATGGCGGCCTTCATCCCCTCGCGCCGGGACGCCGAGGCCAACAAGGTCGCGTTCGAGAAGGTGAAGGCGGACAAGGACCGCGAGGCCGCCGACGGCTTCGACGGCTCCTGGGTCGCCCACCCGGACCTGGTCCCGATCGCCCTCGCCTCCTTCGACGCGGTGCTCGGCGAGAAGCCGAACCAGAAGGACCGGCTCCGCGAGGACGTCTCGGTGGCGGCGGGCGACCTGATCGCCGTCGACAGCCTGGACGCCCGCCCCACGTACGAGGGCTGGCGCAACGCCGTCGCGGTCGGCATCCGCTACATCGAGGCGTGGCTGCGCGGCACGGGTGCCGTGGCCATCTTCGGTCTCATGGAGGACGCGGCCACGGCGGAGATCTCCCGCTCGCAGATCTGGCAGTGGATCAACGCGGACGTGGTCTTCGAGAACGGCGAACACGCCACCGCCGACCTGGCCCGCAAGGTCGCCGCCGAGGAACTCACCGCCGTCCGAGCCGAGATCGGCGAGGAGGCGTTCGCGTCCGGTCGCTGGCAGCAGGCCCACGACCTGCTGCTCCAGGTGGCGCTGGACACCGACTACACGGACTTCCTCACCCTGCCCGCGTACGAGCAGCTGCGCTGATCCGCTCACCTGCCCCGCCCGGACATGCCACCGCCCCCGGCACCGCACCACGCCGGGGG
>NZ_JBHWYX010000095.1:0-3319 GCF_042728795.1 Streptomyces sp. NPDC060184 | reverse complement strand
GGGGCTGGGGCGGGGCGGGCGGGTGGGGCGGGTGTGGTTCGTTTGGTGCGGTTGGTGCGTCACCGGTTGCCGGTGGCGCGACGGATTTTCAGGCATTAGAAATTGGCAGCCAGTTAGTGCGTACTGGAACAGTAAGCGCTACCGATATATCGGCCATGCCCGGCAACGGAATGAGTTCCCCGGGCCCGGTAGCACGTTCCGAGCAAGGAAATTCGATGACGGATACAGGCCGGAGTCCCGGCGCCCGGCGCCGGGAGCGGCAGCCCTCTTCGCCGCGGTCGCACCGGGTCCCGCTCTCGTTCAACGTGGTCGAGATGGACGTTCTGCGCGCGGCTGCGGCACGGGAGTCGATGGCGCCCGCGTCCTGGGCGGCGCGGGCGGTGATGGCGGTCGCCCAGCACGTCCTGGTCCCGGTGTCCGCCGAGCGGGCCGACGTGCTGCGCGAGTTCGTCCGGGCCCGCGCCGAGCTCCGCGAGACCGCCGCCGTACTCGACCGTCTGACGGCCCGCCACGCCTCCGGTCCGGAGTCGGCGCGGGCCGTCGACGGCCCTGCCCGCGAGGGGGTTCACGCCGTTGCCGAGAACACGGTCGTGGAGGCGGTGGAGGACCGGGTCCGTGACGTCCTGGACGATGTCCGGCGGGCTGTGGCCCGGGTCGACGCGGCGACGCTCCAGGTGATGCGGGAGAGGCGCGAGCGGCCGTGATGCCGAAGAAGCCCGACGGCGGCCGGAACACCGTCGAGCTGCTGGAGTACCTCTTCGGTCCGGGCCACCACGACGAGCACACCGATCCCCACCTCGTCGCCGCGTGGGACCCCGATCTGCCCTGCCCCGCACGGGATGCGGCCCGGACGACGCTGGGCGATCTCGCGCTGCTCCTGGACGCCCCCGTCGAAGCGCTGGCCGGCCCCCGGCCCGCCGAGCACGTCTGGCACGTCTCGGTCCGTAACCACCCCGACGACCCGCTCTTCACGGACGAGCGGTGGGCGCGGGTCGCGATCGAGATGGTCCACGCGGCGGGGATCGCCGAGCGCGGCGACGAGCACGCGTGCCGGTGGGTCGCGGTCCGTCACGCCCCGGACCACATCCACCTCGTCGCGACGACGGCCCGCGTCGACGGCCGCCGGCCCCGGTTGCGCGGTGACGTCGTCCGGATGCACGCCGCCGCCCGTGCGTTCGAGGCGGCGTGGGACCTGGTCCCGATGTCGCCGGGGGACCGGACGGCGCGCCGGGCCGCGAGCACGGGGGAGCGGGAGAAAGCCGACCGGCGGGGGCTGCTGGAGACGGCCCGCGAGTCCCTCCAGCGCACCGTCCGCCACACCGCCGCCCTCGCGACCGGCGACACGGATTTCCTGGACCGGCTCCGCGACCAGGGCCTGCGCGTGCGCGAGCGCCGCGACGAGGCGGGGGTCCTGCTCGGGTACGCGGTCGCGCTGCCCGGCGACCGCGCCGACGGCGGGATGCGACCCGTCTGGTTCTCCGGGAGCTCGCTGGCCCACGACCTGTCCCTGCCCCGGGTCCGCGAGCGCTACGACGCCCCGGCCGGGCCGGTCGACTGGACGGCCGCCGAGCACCACATCCGACAGGCCGCCGCCCTGCTGGAGCGCGCCGGACGCACCGAGGGCGCCGGGGACGTCGCCGCCCTCGGCGACCTCCTGGCCGTCGCCGCCGCCCACGCCCCCGCGCTCGTGCGCGCACGCCTCACGCAGGCGGCCGACGCGTTCGAGCAGGCCGGCCGCGCCCCCGGCGCCCGCACCCTCGAAGGCCGCGCCCGCTCCTCCTGGCGGGCCGCGGCCCGGGCCCTGGAACACGCCCCCCGGATCGGACGCGGCAGCGGGGGAGCGGCCGTCGTCCTGCACCTGCTGACCGCCCTCGTCGAAGCCGTCGACGCCGCCTACTGCTGGCACCAGACGCAGCAGTACCGCGCGCAGGCACGCGCCGCGGCCGACGCCGCCGTGCTGCTGCGCCGGGCCGCCGAGGAAGCCGGCGCCCCCGCTCCCCGCTCCCCGGCCCGGGCCGGGGCCCGTACGCCCGCGCCCGCCCGAACGCCCGGCCGTAGCCCGGCCGGACCCGCCCTCGTTACCAGGAGGATGCCGCCGCACACGCCCGGCGACCGGCCCGGACCGTCCCGTACCCGCTGACCGTCTCCGAAGGAGCCCTGCCCGTGTCCACCCCCGCCCCCGCCGTCGGCGAACCGGTCTCCGAGGCGCTCGCCGAGGCCGCGCAGACCGCCGCCGTGTCCGTACGCCTCCTCCTCACGATCGCGGACGCGGTCCGCCGCGCCGCCCGCCACCGCACCGGCCGACCCGACGACGAGCTCGGCGAGGACGCGACGAAACTCGCCCCCGGCTGGGCCATCGACCAGCTGCGCACGACCGTGTCCGACGACGTCCTCACCGCGCTCACCACCGCGGCGGACTGGCCGCTGATGGCCCGCCACCTCGCGACCCTGCAGGCCGCGGGCGTCGACCTGACCGTGCTCCTGCCCCAGCTCGGCCAGGTCGCCACCACCGTCCACCAGGCCGTCACCGCGAACGCCGCCCGTGTCCGGGCCGAGGGCACCGACCGGTGGGCCGACCTGCTGCGCGCGACGCTCCCCGAGGGCGTCGTGCGCGACGCGATCCTCTCCTCCCCGGCCTGGCCCGAGATGGCCGCCGCGCTCGACCGCCTCGACGCCCGAGGTGTCGACGTCGCCCGCGTCCTGAGGGCCGCGCACGCCCAGGGCGAAGGCATCGACCGCACCCTGGCCGCCGTCCTGGCGACCCCGCCCCCCCGCCCCCGCCGCCCGCACGGCCCCCGCCGCCGCTTCCCGTACCGCCGTCCTGGCGACCCCGCCCTCCGCCGCCGCTCGCACGGCCCCTGCCGCCGCTTCCCGTGCCGCCGCCGCTCGCACGGCCCCTGCCGCCGCTTCCCGTGCCGCCGCCGCTCGCACGGCCCCTGCCGCCGCTTCCCGTGCCGCCGCCGCTGGGGTGGCGCCCGGACCGGTCCCCGCCGCCGGCATGCCGCTGGTGCCCTCCCAGCCCACCGCCGTGCCCGCGGGGGTGGCGGTCTCGGGAGCGAGCAGGGACGCGCGGCTGATGTGGGGGACGCTCACCGCAGGACTGACGGTCCCTCACAACCTGGACCTCTCCGACCGGGCGAAGGCATTGAGTCAGCTGGACGTCCGGCCCGCCGAGAACAGCCGCTTCGTGGCGGTCCTCCAGGACGTCCTCGGTACGGAGACCGGCCTGTTCGTCAGCGCCCGCCCCTGGCTCCTGCTGGCCCTGCGCATGAAGACCGTCGTCGAGGGCCCGGACGGCGAGCGGGGCCTGCGGGCGCGC
>NZ_JBHWYX010000094.1:0-3410 GCF_042728795.1 Streptomyces sp. NPDC060184 | reverse complement strand
CGCTTCTTGCGCGCCATGGAGATGACCTCGGCTCCTTCGTCCACGAAGACCGTGATCCGGGGGCGGCGGGTGCTGATCTCGATGGTGTCCCGGCCGCGCGGGATCTCCTCCAGCCGCTCGTACATCTCAGCGACCAGTTCGTCCGTCACGCCGAGGACGTCTTCGGCGTAGATGGCGACGCGGGCGCGGTGCTCCCAGTTGATGCCTTCCACTCGCTTGGGGTCGATGACGACCAGGCGGTGGTTGGGCTCCTCGGACGCCTCCGCGAGCAGGGCCCGGGTGCTCCAGCTCTTGCCCGACCCGGAGGTCCCCGCGATCAGCATCCGGCGACCGAGCGGGACCATGACCGGCTCGCCGGTCACCGTGTCGACGCCCCACGGGTCGCCCGGCTTCCAGCCGGTCAGGTCGATGCCGTCGGCAGCGCTGCGGGTCCGCAGCGTGATCGTGGCGCGGTCGCCATGCGATCCCGAACTGATCTCCATACGCAGGGCGGTGCGGGCCCCGAGCATCGCCCGGATCTCCTCGTGCTTGGCCTTGAACGCCGACGGCTTCCACCGGCCATCAAGGCGCACCGTGGTGACCAGACCGGCCGGGGTCAGCTCGGTCGGTGCGGGCACGGTGCCCGACAGGCCTCGTTCGTCGGCGTGCTGGACCCAGTACGACGGGTCGAGGCGCTCCAGGAGGCGGCGCTCCTCCGCCGTGGCGTCGTCGTCGAGCGGCACCCGCACCTGGCGGCGGCCGACGGCGAGCAGTGCAGCGTTGAGGGCGATCAGGCTCAGCGAGCTTCCCGCCGGCCACATCGCCCAGTGCTCCGCCGACGACATCGCGTACGAGGTGATCCCAGCCGGGATCAGGTGCGCGGCGTGGGCGCGGACCGCGAGCTGGTTGAGCGTCAGCGGGTAGTTCCGGCGAGCCGACTTCAGGTCGCGGCGCGCGACCTTGGCGTGAGCGCGACCTGCCTTGTCCGCCGTCCGGGCCGCGCGGCGGCCGCCGTTGAACGGGTTGCTGCTCGCCGCCCGTGCGGCCTTCCGCTGGCTCGCGGCGGTCGCAGCCGTCGACCGCGCCGACGTGTTGGCCCGCTGAGCAGCGATCAACGCCTTCAGGTTCTCCGGGGTCCGGAGCTTCGCCCTGCGCTCGGCCTCCGTGTCCCAGCGGTGCGCGAGCGGGGCACACATCGGGGCGGCGCCGTCGAGTGCCTGGCTCGCCGCCGCTGTCGTCTTGTTGATCCGGTCCGCCGTGATCACGCGGGCCGTTTTGGTACCAGTACCGATCTTGTTCCATGCTGCTGCGTAGTCCACGAGTCGCTCCTTGGGTGGTCGTGGATCAGGGCCGGGATTGCCGTTCGCGCGGCGTTCCGGCCCGCCTGTTTTGTGGCGGTTGAGCCCGCAACCCCCGGGCCGCAACCTCCCTTGCGGGCGGTTGCGCCCCCGCAAGCCTGTGACCTGCGAGTTTCGGTGTTGCGGTGGTTTCCGGGGTGGGGCCCCTACGCGTGTGCGCGCGAGGGCCCCGGATTTTCGAGCCGTTCGGCGACCCCTCGGGAGGCGCCGCCGAACAAGACCCATACTGTGGGGGCACAGTTGCTGTGTCAAGCCATACACTGTGCTAGATCACTACTCCGGATGCTGTGATAGATCACCGCACCGTTCACCCGTCGAAGGAGCCCCGCCATGTCCTCGCTGGAGCGCACGCCTCCGTATCTCCAAGTCGTCGGCACGCTGAAGTCGAAGATCGTCAGCGGCGAACTCGCGCACGGCGACGTGCTGCCGTCCGTGCGCGAACTCGCGGCGGAGTACGGCATCTCGACTGCGACCGCGCAGAAGGTCCACCGCACGCTGAGGGCGGAAGGCCTCGCGGAAGGCCGGCAGGGTGCGGCCACCACGGTCAGCACGCGCCGGACCCTGCACCGCACCGCAGCCGACCGCCTGGAGGCGGCGCTCACTACCGGGCGGATCTACGCCGACGGCGAGTACGCCGTGATCACGGGCGCCGACCTGACCACTCCCCCCGAGTGGGTCGCGGACCTCCTGGGCGTCGAGGACGGCGGCCAGGCGCTGCGTCGCCAGCGGGTCACGCACAACGCCGACGCGGAGCCGGTCTCCGCGAGCACGAGCTGGTTCGTCGCTGAACTCGCGGAGACCGTGCCCGCTCTGCTGCAGCGCGAGCGGATCCCGGGCGGCACCCCATCAGCCATCGAGGCCGTCACCGGTCGACGCGCCGTGGCCTCCGAGGAAGCCAGCGCCGCCGATGCAGCAACCGAGGAACAGGCGACTCTGCTTGGCGTCGAGCCCGGCGCCCCCGTTCTGCTGAGCCGGAACGTGTACGTCGACGCGCAGGGCGACACGGTGGAGGTTGGGGAGTCCGTCGCACCAGCCCGCCGTTGGCGAGCCCATCGGAGCTGACCTCCGCCCGCACACACCGAAGCCCCCGCCGATCCGAATTCGGCGGGGGCTTCGTCGTGCCAAGTCCCGAACGTACCGGCACACGGCCTCCCGTGAGCCTCTGAGCGTCGTTCTCCCGCTCCTGCGACTCTCGGTCCGCCGGAGCGCTCACGAGCCCTCAGGCGGGCGTACAGGCCGCCTGAGGCCCGTAATCCTCCGTGGCCTACCGCATACGCGTCTGCGGGTGCTCCGGACGACCAACGACGGCCAGCGGGAAGGGGGGTGGGGTTGCGCGGCTTGAGCGGCCGTCTGCCGGGCCCGGATTGGGGCGGAGCGCCGTACCCCCGCCGTCACGGATGCGGGTGCGTAAGGCGACCTGGAGGCACTCCGCGGCTGAGGGGGAGCAGCTGCTGCCGCGATGTGGCCGAGCGACGCGTGGGCGCTCCGCTAGGAATCGGTCCGTGGTGGCTGATCGTCCGGCTCTCCGTCATCCGCCGGCGGCCACAAAGGCATGGCGGACGCAGTCTGTGCGGACCTGCGGCGAGCCCGTTTCAAGGGAGGCAAAGGTGCGGGGGGTGACGGGGAATTCGTGGCGTTGACCTGCGGTGATTGAGTTTCGACAACAGACGTATTGGAGGGTTGCGGAGTTTCGGCTGTTGTCGAAAAGAAGCGTTCGTCGGCCCGGCCTTTGGAGTAGGCCCGGAACCGGATCTCCTGGTCCCGGCGAGCCCTGTACGCGTACTCCTTGTGCGTGCGCGTGCAGTAGTCCCGGCTGCGGCCGACGCCCTTCTGCTGGATCGGGCCGCCGCACCAGCCACAGAGCTTGTTGCCGTCGGCGTCCCTCGGTGTCTCAGTGCTCATGGCCGACGACCGTACGCGGCGCGTCCTCTGGCGCGGCGCGTGGGCGCAGTTGTTACAAGTTTCTCTACTGGTTCAAGGCCGTCGCTGCGCGCCGGCGCGGGCCGGGTGTGGGGCGGGGCGGGCCCCTGTTGGGCCCCCAGCCCCGCCCCCCCCCCCGCCCCCGCCCGGCAC
>NZ_JBHWYX010000093.1:0-3925 GCF_042728795.1 Streptomyces sp. NPDC060184 | reverse complement strand
CTCCAGCGAGCCCTGTCCCTGGGCGTCGTCCTCGGGAACGCCTCCGGTCAGGTCTCCGATCCGGCCGAGGAGTTCGAACGGCGTGACGTTCTCGCCGCCCGCGGTTTTCAGGTCGGCGCGGGCGAGTTCGAGCGCCGGCGCCTTGCCGTCCTGCGTCTTGGCGATGTACTCGGCGAGGTCGTTCGCGTCGCGCTCGGTGTGCAGCCGCTTGAAGTCGACGCCGTGGCCCTTGCCCTCGCACGGGCAGTCGGCCCGTTCGCAGTCGTCCGTCGGCCGGAACTTCGGATTGATGCCCTGGAGGGTGCGGGTCCAGGTCGCGCGCCAGTGGTCTTCCCACTCGGTGAGCCGGTCCTCGGCAGGCGTGAAGGCGCCCGTGATCCTCTTGGCCGCCTTCTCTCCGGTGGTCCGGCCGCCGACGAGGACGATCGCGTGGATGTGCGGGTGCCAGCCGTGGGCCTGACCCACGGTCACCTCCGTCGCGCGGATCATCCCGAGGTAGCCGATCCGGTCGCGGATGCCCTCCTGGTCCTTCGCCCGGCAGCCGTCGCTGACCTTCCGTCCGGCCCACGTGCCGCCCGTGATGAGCCGCTGGTAGGCGCCGGGGCGCCGGGGGGTGTCCTCGGTTTTGCGGGTGCCCTGGAGAGCGTCCATGAGGTCGGCGAGCGCGTCCTTGTACGCGTGGCGGGCGGTGAAGGTCACCAGGTAGGCGGTCCCGCCCTGTTGGAGCCAGGTGACCACGGCCTGGGTGATCTCCTCGGCGCGGCGGTGGCGGATCACGGCGGCGCAGACCGGGCAGAGCCAGATCCGCCCGCACCGCATGAGGCCGAGGACCACGGAGGTTCCGGCAGCGGTCTGGGCGACGATCACGCCGGACGCGGGGTCCATCAGGGCCCGGCCGCAGCCCTTGCACGCGGAGTCGCCGGTGATCCGCCATAGGGTCCGGCGCCGGGTGTACCGCGCCGCTTTGCGCAAGCGGGCGGCGTCGCTTCGCGACTGCCCTTCCGAGAGGCTGTCGCCTCTCGGGCTCTCCCCATCCACCCCGTCCGGAGAAACCGCAGGTCGGCGGGGTGCGGGAAACTCTGTTGTTTCTTTCCCAAGCTGTCCGGGGTTGCTGCCGGACGTCATCCCGCGCTGAATTGCGCGCTTCGCGGCCTTCCGGCAGCGGTCCGAGCAGTAGACACGCGGCACTTTGCCCGGAATATGGGCAATCGGCGTGCCGCAGTGGCAGCGGGGGCCGCTGCTGTTCCGCGTGGCGGCACGCGGAGGTTCGGGGGTTGCAGACGCTGACGCGTCCCGTACGCTGGACACAGACGAGTCCCTTGGTTGTGGAGACCGGGTGGACGTCAGAAGCGGTCAGGGATTAGGCCCCCTGGCCGTTTCGCATTTCCTGGAGAGAATCCAAGCACCTTTCGTGCCCGGTGTTCCCCCCGGCACGCGACACGGCCCTTGGGGCAGTTGGGGTTTGACGGACCGAAGAAAGCCCCGCCAGCCGAAAAGGCCGGCGGGGCTTCGGTGTTACGCGGCTTCGACCGTCCACTCCCACGACTCGCCGTCGGCGGCAGCGCGGGCGGCGGCGTCGGCCAGGGCGCGGGCGAGGGCCGACGCCCGCGGCTTGAGGTGCCGGGTCCGGGAGACCGTGAGCAGCTGCTCGGAGACGAGCGCGGCTTCGGCAGCAGGGAAGGTTCGGGGCTTCGGGAACTCCAGGGCGTCGACCAGTGAGGCCACGGCCTTCCGGTCGTTGTACGGCACGGAGGTCTGGACCCAGGACGCGAGGGCGGCAACCTCCTTGCGGAGGTGGTGGTCCTGCCCGAAGAAGTCGGCTCCGTGCGAGACGACCAGGCTCGGTGCCGCGTCGTGGATGGCGGGTCGGCGGGTCATGCTGCGGCTCCCATCCGGTGGGCGAGGTCGGCGAGCTGGGTGGCGGCCGCGAGGATCAACCGGACCTCAGGTGTGCCGTCGGTCAGGAGTCGGTCGGGTCCGGGCGCCGGCGGGACCGGCGCGGGGGCCGGGACCGGGCGGCGGCGCAGGGCCACCGCCAGGACCGCGAGGGCAACCACCACGGTGGCGAGGTAGGCGAGGGCGATCACGAGCCCACCGCCTCAGACGTCGTGACGCGCTTCCAGGCCGCCCGGAGCCGGGTCTCCCCGGCGCTGTGGCCCGCCCTGCGGAAGGCGAGGGCGAGGGCGTTGTACGACATCGGCGGGTTGGTGCTGGCCCGGAGCTCCGCGACGATCGCGTCGATCTGGTCGTCCGTCAGGGCGGGTGCCTCGATGGCGGCCAGTTCTTCGAAGGAGCCCCAGACGGGGAGCTGCCAGCGGGGCTGTGACGCGTCCTGTGACGCGGGTGCGACGCGCTCTGTCACGCAGGTCAGAGCCCTACCGGTGCCGTCGCCCTGCCGGACTCCGTCCAGCTCCGACCAGGCGCCGGAGAGCCTCCTGGCCGCCTTGGCCTGTGCCTCCGCGACGCGCTTCCCGGCGCCCGTCACGGCGTCGAGGCGGGTCTCCTCGGTGCCCGCCTCGGCACGGAGTTCGGCGCGGGCGATGGCCGCCTGATCGCGGGCGCCCTGCTGGATCGTGGCGATCCGGTCGAGGGCGGTCTTGGTGAGCGCGGTCCGCTCCCAGAGACCGTGCACGAGCCACAAGGCCTTGGCCGCGATCGGCAGCCAGGCGACGGCGAGCCATGCGCCGGCGGATCCGTCGGCGGTGAGCGCGTGGGCGACCAGGACGCCGGTCGCGACCGCGCCGAACGCCCACCCGACCACGGTGACCGTGGTGTTGTGGTCACCCTGAGCGGCCAGGCGCCGGTCGTACGCGAGGGTCGCGAGCCAGCCGCCGTCGATGCCGAGTCCGACGACCAGGGCGACGGGCCACGGCATCGAGTCCCCGAGCCACATCACGACCACGGCCAGGGTGAGGACCATGGACACGGCGGTCATGGCGACCGCCGGTGCGGCGGTGTAGTTGCGCTTGGGCATGGTCACTTCCCCTTCCGGATCTCGCGGATGAGCAGGTACGACACGCAGCCGCCGACCGTCACGGCGACGGCGACCAGGGCGACCGCGAGGAACAGGCCGACCAGGACGCAGGCGCAGGCGGCACCGCCCGCGATCCACGCGGCGACCTTCCCGGCGGACGATCCGCTGGCCTTCTGCGTCGAGCAGCTGCAGGCGGCGTGCGCGGCCGGGGCGGGGGTGGCCGCCTGTACGGCCTGGACCACGGCGAGGATCTGCGCGATCTGCTCGGTGTTGGTCTCCGCCGCGCGGGCGTCGGCCACGGCCTGGGCGAGGTTGGCGCTCATGCGGCGACCTCCGTACGGATCGTCGTGCCGTCCTTGGCGAGGAGCCCGCGCTTGACCAGCGCGTCGACCGCGCGGGTGACCGAGCCGGGGTTGATGCCGGTCGCCTTGGCGATGGCGGCGTTGGTCGACGTGCCGTCGATCGCGGCCTGAAGCACGGCCTTCTGGTTGTCGGTCAGGTCCTGCGGGACGGCAGCCGCGGGGGCGGCGTCCTTCACCAGACGCAGCGGCTCGGACGCCGGGGCCGGGACAGGCGCCGGCGCCTTGGCCGACCGCTGCCAGACCGGGCGGTCAGGGAGGGCGATGACGTCGGCCGGGGAGAACGCCCGGGTGCTGATCGGGTGCGGTGCCGCCTTGGGTCCGGAGCGGAGCATGGCCACGCCGGGCATCGGCAGGTCGTGGGCGTGCCAGCCGCGCTCGGTGGCGTCCTCGCCGAACACGACGCGGCTCTCGCCGGACGTGCTCAGGGCGAGGGCGGCGCGGTAAGTGATCTGGGCGCTGATCTGCGGGTCGATGCCGCCCTTGGCGTCCATGGTCGGCTTCTGCGTGGCCCAGATCAGGATGATCTCGGCGGCGCGCGCCATGCGGGCGAGTGTCGACAGGTTCTCCATGATCCGGGACCAGTCCGGGT
>NZ_JBHWYX010000092.1:0-6612 GCF_042728795.1 Streptomyces sp. NPDC060184 | reverse complement strand
GACCGACCGGGGGTCTCTTATTACATAATCCCCCCCCCCCCCGCCCCCCCGTCCCCCCGCGCCCGCCCCCCCCCCGCACCCCCGGGGGCCGCCTCTCGTCGTACGGGGAGGTGCGGGGGATCAGCCCTGGTCGGCCTTCTCCAGCGCGGTGCAGCAGGTGTCGACGATCAGCCGCGTGACGACGTAGGGGTCGACGTTGGCGTTCGGGCGACGGTCCTCGATGTAGCCCTTCCGGTCCTGCTCGACCTGCCACGGGATACGGACCGAGGCGCCGCGGTCGGAGACGCCGTAGCTGTACTCGTTCCACGGGGCGGTCTCGTGCAGACCGGTCAGACGCTCGTCGATGCCGGCGCCGTAGTTCTTGACGTGGTCGAGCGGCTTCGAGCCCTCGCCCAGCGCCTCGCACGCGGTGATGATCGGGTCGTAGCCCTCACGCATCGCCTTGGTGGAGAAGTTGGTGTGCGCACCGGCGCCGTTCCAGTCGCCCTTGACCGGCTTCGGGTCGAGGGTGGCGGAGACGTTGAAGTCCTCGGCGGTGCGGTAGAGCAGCCAGCGGGCGACCCACAGCTGGTCGGAGACCTCCAGCGGGGAGAGCGGGCCGACCTGGAACTCCCACTGACCGGGCATGACCTCGGCGTTGATGCCGGAGATGCCGAGACCGGCCTTGAGGCAGTTGTCGAGGTGCTTCTCGACGATCTCGCGGCCGAAGATCTCGTCCGAGCCGACACCGCAGTAGTAGCCGCCCTGCGCGGCCGGGAAGCCGCCCTCGGGGAAGCCGAGCGGACGGTGGCCCGAGAAGAAGGTGTACTCCTGCTCGATGCCGAAGATCGGCTCCTGCGAGGCGAAGCGCTCGGACACCGGACGCAGCGCGGCGCGGGTGTTGGTCGCGTGCGGCGTCATGTCGATGTTGAAGACCTCGCACAGCACGAGGACGTCGTCACCGCCGCGGATCGGGTCCGGGCAGCTGAAGACCGGCTTCAGCACGCGGTCGGAGGCGTGGCCCTCGGCCTGGTTCGTGCTCGAACCGTCGAAGCCCCAGATGGGCAGCTCCGCGCCGTCGGCCAGGATCCGCGTCTTCGAACGCAGCTTGGCGGTCGGCTCGGTGCCGTCTATCCAGATGTACTCAGCCTTGAAGGTCACGGAAGCCATCCTTTGCGGTGCTGCGAGGTCTATGCGCGCAGCTTGGCAAGACGCGATTTCCCATCCGTTGCCCCAATGTGAACCCCGTGTTACCAACGTTTTCCGTGCGTGAACCGCGTCACAGCCCCGGCCCGTCCCGCCCTCCGGCGCCCCCGGCCGTACGGGGACGAGCCGCGGCGCCGGCCGCGCCCCCCTCCGCCCGCACACCCCGGCGAGCCCGTCGTATACGGGGCCGCGCTCGCGGGCCGTAACCGGCCGGGCCGCACACTGGTACCCATGACGACTTCCGCGACCCCCCTGCGCATCGGACTGCTCGGCACCGGTCCGTGGGCCCGCAAGACCCACGCCCCCGCCCTCGCCGCCCACCCCGGCGCCGAGCTGAGCGGGGTGTGGGGCCGCCGCCCGGAAGCGGCGACCACCCTGGCCGACGCCCACGGAGTCCCGGCCTTCACCGGGGACGACGGCCTCGACGCGCTGTTCGCCGCCAGCGACGCCGTCGCCGTCGCGCTGCCGCCGGACGTGCAGGCCCCGGTCGCCGCCCGGGCGGCTGCCGCCGGATGCCACCTCCTGCTCGACAAGCCGGTCGCCACCACGGCGGCCGGCGCCCACGAGGTCGCCGAGGCCGCCGCCCGGACCGGCGTCGCCTCCGTCGTCTTCTGCACCCTGCGCTTCGCCCCCGCGACGGCCGCCTGGATCGCCGAACAGGCCGCACGGGAAGGGTGGTTCACCGCCCGCGGCCAGTGGCTCGGCGCGCTCTACGCCCCCGGATCCACCAGCGAGTACGCCGCCTCCCCGTGGCGCCGGGACAAGGGCGGCCTCTGGGACGTGGGCCCGCACGTCCTCTCCGTACTCCTCCCCGTCCTCGGCGACGTCACCGGACTGACCGCCGTCCGGGGCCCGTCCGACACCGCGCACCTGGTGCTCCGCCACACCTCCGGCGCCTCCAGCACCGCCACCCTCGGCCTGGCCGCCCCGTCCGGCGCGGCCGGTACGGACATCGAACTCCGCGGCGAGCACGGCGTCGTCACCCTGCCCCGCTGGGGCGGCGCCCTGGAGGCCTTCGCCGGAGCCGTCGACGCACTGGCAGAAGCCGTACGCACCGGAGAACCACACCCCTGCGACGTACGGTTCGGGACGCGCCTGACCGAGCTGCTGGCGGAGGCCGAAGCGCAGATGGGCCCGGCGGACCCGGCCTGAGCCCTCTCACCCGGAGCGGCGTGCCAGGAGGCCGGGGCCGACCCGCCCCGGCCCGGGCGCGGCGCTCACTCCGTGCGCCCCAACGCTTCCCGTACCGCCTCCTCCGAGCGCGCCACCACGGCCGTGCCGTCGTCCGCGGTGATGATCGGCCGCTGGATCAGCGCCGGTTCGGTGGCGAGGGCCCCGATCCAGCGGTCGCGTTCCGCCGCCTTGTGGGGCCAGTCGCCGATCCCCAGCTCCTTCGCCACGGCCTCCCCGGTCCGGGTGATGTCCCACGGCTCCAGCCCGAGCCGGTCCAGCACCGCCCGGATCTCGTCCGGCGTCGGCACGTCCTCCAGATACCTGCGCACGGTGTACGAAGCTCCCTCCGCGTCCAGCAGCGAAACGGCACTTCGGCACTTCGAGCAACGCGGATTGATCCAGATCTCCATGGCACCGAGGATACGGCGGCAGAGACCCGGAGCGCGGGCCGAAATCCCCTCTGGCCAGGGGCGATTGTCAGTGCGAGGCGGTAAAATGGAGGCAGTTCGTGAGGGTTCCACCACCGCGCCAGGAGGTTGCCGATGGCCGTCGCCGCAGTCACGACCAAGCCGCTCGACCCGACGCTCCACGCCCCGTTCCTACCGATGCAGCCGTTCGCCGCGCCGCAGCCCAAGAAGAGGCTCCCGGCGGGCCGTCCCCGCGAGTGGTACATCGCCCACAACCGCCGCCTGAAGGCCATGCGGCTGACGATCGCCCTGCTCGACTCCGGCGTCTACCAGCCCTCCAGCGCCAGCAACCACCGCATCCGCCGCGCCGCCGAGCGCCTCGGCATCCACCCGCCGTCCGACGCCACCTGCCGCATGGTCCGCACCCTGATCCGCTACGGCCGCTGACGGCTCCGTCCGCAGAAGGCGGCTCCGTCCCGCAGAAAGCCGCGCCCCGTGTTCCCGGCTCTCCGGGGGCGCGGGGCGCGGCCGTCCGGCCGCCGACTCGTTGTCAGTGCCGACCGGCAGACTCCCGGCATGTCACTCGCCACCCTGACCTTCGACCACTGGTGCGCCCTGGAGGGCCCCACCGCACACCACCGCGCCGAGGAGGCCGCCCGCCAGGCGGGCGGCACCCTGGCCGAGTGGGAGAGCGACCCGGCGCGGGGCAGGGTCCCGCACCGTGCGGTGATCGAGCGGGACGGACAGCGGTTCGCCCTCGTACCCGGCGGCCGGGTGCGGGTCGGATTCGACCTGGCCGCGTGGCGCCCGAGCCCCGAGCAACTCACTTCCTACCGTGAGGAGACCATCGCGGGCGGCTTCGGCTTCGACACCGACCTCTCCACCCACCTGGCCCGGGTCCTGACCCCCCGCCGCACCGTCACCCTCCCCACCGTCCTCATGGCGGTGGAGGCCGAGCCGCTGTCCGGCGTACCGTCCGAGGTACCCGGCCTTCTCGCCGCCCGCGGCCTGCGTCCGCCCACCCCCGACGAGTGGGAGCACGCCTGCGGCGCCGGCGCCGAAACCCTGTTCCGCTGGGGCGACACGTACCCCACCGACCACTCCCCGTACGGCGACGGGACCGGCCCGCACCGCCTGCCCAACGCCTTCGGCCTGCGCATCGGCTACGACGTGTACGAGGCGGAGATGACCGGCGACCCCGCGCGCGTCCACGGCGGCGACGGCGGTGAGGCCGTCTGCGGCGGCTACGGCACCTTCCTCGGCTGGCTGCCCCTGGCCACCGCCCACCACACCCCGGGGATCGCTGAGTTCCTGCACTCGCCCGACGGCGAGGACCTGTACGAGGACTTCTCCGTCCGGCCGGTCGTCGAGCTGGGGTGACGGGGGGCGGACGAACGAAAGGAGCGTCGCCGCCACCCGCCAGGGGTGGAGGCGACGCTCCTTTACGAACGGAAGCCGTCCCGGGAGACCGGGAGCTGCCTCTTAGAGGTCGAAGTACAGCTCGAACTCGTGCGGGTGCGGACGCAGCTGGATCGGGGCGATCTCGTGGGTGCGCTTGTAGTCGATCCACGTCTCGATCAGGTCGGAGGTGAAGACACCGCCGGCCTGGAGGTACTCGTTGTCCTGCTCCAGCGCGTCGAGGACGGCCGGGAGCGAGGTCGGGACCTGCTGGACGTTGGCGTGCTCCTCCGGAGCCAGCTCGTACAGGTCCTTGTCGATCGGCTCGGCCGGCTCGATCTTGTTCTTGACGCCGTCGAGGCCGGCCATCAGGAGCGCCGCGAACGCGAGGTACGGGTTCGAGGACGGGTCCGGGGCACGGAACTCGACGCGCTTGGCCTTCGGGTTCGAGCCGGTGATCGGGATGCGCATCGCGGCGGAGCGGTTGCGCTGCGAGTACACCATGTTGACCGGGGCCTCGAAACCGGGGACCAGGCGGTGGTACGAGTTCACCGTCGGGTTGGTGAAGGCCAGCAGCGACGGGGCGTGCTTGAGGATGCCGCCGATGTAGTAGCGAGCCATGTCCGAGAGGCCGGCGTAACCCTGCTCGTCGTAGAAGAGCGGCGAACCGTTCTGCCACAGCGACTGGTGCACGTGCATGCCCGAGCCGTTGTCGCCGAAGATCGGCTTCGGCATGAAGGTCGCGGTCTTGCCGTTGCGCCAGGCGACGTTCTTCACGATGTACTTGAAGAGCATCAGGTCGTCGGCCGCGGCGAGCAGCGTGTTGAACTTGTAGTTGATCTCGGCCTGGCCGGCGGTGCCGACCTCGTGGTGCTGGCGCTCGACCTGGAGGCCGTTCTTGTCCAGCTCCAGGGAGATCTCGGCACGCAGGTCGGCGAAGTGGTCGACCGGCGGGGTCGGGAAGTAGCCGCCCTTGTAACGGACCTTGTACCCGCGGTTGTTCTCGACCGCACCGGTGTTCCAGGCGCCGGCCTCGGAGTCGATGTGGTAGAAGCTCTCGTTCGCCGACGTCTGGAAGCGGACGTTGTCGAAGACGTAGAACTCGGCCTCGGGACCGAAGTAGGCGGTGTCGGCGAAGCCGGTGGAGGCGAGGTACGCCTCGGCCTTCTTGGCCACGTTCCGCGGGTCACGGCTGTACTGCTCGCCGGTGATCGGGTCGTGGATGAAGAAGTTGATGTTGACCGTCTTGTCGCGGCGGAAGGGGTCCACCCGAGCGGTCGACAGGTCGGCGCGGAGCGCCATGTCGGACTCGTGGATGGCCTGGAAGCCGCGGATCGACGAACCGTCGAAGGCGAGTTCCTCGGCCGGGTCGAAGCTCGCTGCCGGGATGGTGAAGTGCTGCATCACACCGGGCAGGTCGCAGAAGCGGACGTCGATGAACTTCACGTCGTTGTCCGCGACGTACTTCTGCACTTCGTCGGCGTTCTGGAACATCCAACTCCTCCTACTCCCGGCCCGGAGGGGACGGGGTTGTAGCTCGTGTGTGTCGCCAGTGCGGTGGCGCACGTTGAGGGCGACCTTAGGCAGACGGGATTTCCCAAGCATGACCCATTTGTTTCGCCCAAGTTAACCGGGCGCGCTGTGGGGGACACCCCAACGCCCCATCCCGTGCCCCGGGCGGCAGGAAGCAAACCCGCTCGCAGTACCGTGGTCGGGTGGACAACAGGCAAGCAATCGGATCGTGGCTCTCCGGCCCCCAGGCCGCCGCCGAGGACATGGGCGTCGACTTCGGCTACCGGGGCAAGCGCCTCGGGCTGCCCGAGGAGGGGCCGGGATCGGTGGCCCCGCTCGGCCGCCGCTTCGGCGCGATCTTCATCGACTGGGCGCTCTGCCTGGTGATCGCATACGGGCTCATCGCTCCCGGTGACCAACAGGCCGCCGGTAACTGGGCGTTGCTCGTCTTCCTGGTCATGAGCTTCCTCACCGTCGGCACCCTCGGCTTCACTCCCGGCAAGCGCCTGCTGCGCCTGCGGGTGGTCTCCCAGGACGGCGGGCGGTTCGGTCTGGTGCGCGTCCTCGTACGGAGCGTGCTGCTGGTCCTGGTGATCCCGGCTCTCATCTGGGACCGCGACGGGCGCGGACTGCACGACCGGCTCTCCCGGTCCGTCCAGGTCCGCCTCTGACCCTCCTGGACGCCCTCGACGGCACCCTGGGGCAACCGGAGCCCGGAGCCCCTCCCGCGGCCCCGTGAACGGGGCCGGGAGCGTTCCGCCATTCGGACAACCGCATCCGTACGGTGACCCGGCGCGTTCACCATGTGGACGCCCGAGGTCTGCGGGGACGCGACCGGCGCAACAGGGCCGGGGCCGGCCGTATGACGTACCCGCACCACCGCGACGACGCGATACGAAGAGGGGCGGGCGCGCCCCGCGGGGGGGGGCGCCCCCCC
>NZ_JBHWYX010000091.1:0-6842 GCF_042728795.1 Streptomyces sp. NPDC060184 | reverse complement strand
GCGCACGACATCTGCGCGGGGCCACGGGGCGTACGTACGGAATACGGGACCGGCTCAGCCCGCCTGCGTGGCCAGGAACTCCTCCAGGCCCTGGACCACCAGGGCGTGGTCCTCGGCCTGCGGGAGGCCCGAGACGGTGACGGTGCCGATGACGCCCGCGCCGTCGACCGTGATCGGGAACGAACCGCCGTGCGCGGCGTACGTGCCCAGCGGCAGGCGGGAGGAGTCCTCGAAGGTGGTGCCCTTCGCGCGGAAGCGGGTGCCCACGAGGTAGGAGCTCTCGCCGTACCGCTCCACGACCTTGCGCTTGCGGTCGATCCAGGCGTCGTTGTCGGCGCTGGAGCCGGGGAGCGCGACGTGGAACAGCTGCTGCGGGCCGCGCCGGATGTCGATGGCGACCGGGGCGTTGCGCTCGCGGGCCAGCCTGACCAGCAGGGTGCCGAGGGCGTACGCGTCCTCGTACCCGAAGCGGGGCAGGGTCAGCCGGCGCTCCTGGGCGAGCAGTTCGGAGACGGTCGGCGCGTCGGGGCGGCTGCTCATGCCCGCGCCTCCTTCGCACCCGGGGTGCCGGCGGGCTGGGCGGGGTGGGCGCCCGGCTGCGGGACCAGGGTGACGGAGACGCCCTCCTGCGCGGAGCGGCGGGCCGCCTCCAGGACGTCCAGGGCCGCCGCGGCCTCCAGGGCGGTGACCGGGTTCTCGCCGGTGCCTCGCAGGGCGGCGGCGACGGCCGCGTAGTACGCGGGGTAGTCGCCGGGCAGCGTGCGGACCGGGACACCGCCGCCGGTCAGCGGCGACTCGCCCGAGCCGAGCCGGCCCCACAGACCCTCGGGCTCCTCGCCCCACGGCTCCTGGCCCGTGCCGGGGCGGCGGCCCTCGCGCAGCGCCGCCTCCTGCGGGTCCAGGCCGTACTTCACGTAACCGGCCTGCCCGCCCAGCACCCGGAAGCGCGGGCCGAGCTGGGCGGTGGTGGCGCTGGCGTACAGGTGGGAGCGGACGCCGCTCTCGTGGGTGATCGCGATGAAGGTGTCGTCGTCGGTGGCCGCGCCGGGGCGGCGGGCGTCGGACTCGGCGTACACCCGCACGGCGGGGCCGAACAGGACCAGCGCCTGGTCGACGATGTGGCTGCCCAGGTCGTAGAGGAGCCCGCCGATCTCCTGCGGGTCGCCCGACTCGCGCCAGCCGCCCTTCAGCTGCGGGCGCCACCGCTCGAACCGGGACTCGAAGCGCTGTACGGCACCGAGTTCGCCGTCGGCGATCAGCCGGGCGATCGTCAGGAAGTCGTTGTCCCAGCGGCGGTTCTGGAAGACCGAGAGGAGCAGTCCGCTCTCCTCGGCGAGCGCGGCCAGCTCGCGCGCCTCGGCGGCCGTACCCGCGATCGGCTTGTCGACGACGACCGGCAGCCCGGCCGCCAGGGCGGCCTTCGCGACCGGGACGTGCGTCTTGTTCGGGGTCGCGATCACGACGAGGTCCAGCTCGTCGGCGCGGGCCCACAGCTCCTCGGGGGAGTCGGCGAAGCGGACGGCGGGGAACTCGGCGCGGGCCTGCGCCCGGCGCTCCTCGTTCGACGTGACGACCGTGTCGAGCACCAGGCCCTCGGTCGCCGCGATCAGCGGGGCGTGGAAGACGGAACCCGCCAGGCCGTAGCCGACGAGTGCGACGCGGAGGGGATCGGTGGAAGTCATGCCCACCACTTAAGCAACGCTGTTGCCAAAGTGCAAGCGGTGGCCACAATGGGGTGGTGAACACCAGCGATACCAGCGATCCCCGCACCGCACCCGGCGTCGGCGCGCGCAACGGCGGCGGGGTCAACCTGCCGGCCCTGCGCCACCACAACGCCGCCCTCGTGCTCGACCTGCTGCGCGGCGCGGGCGGCGACGGCATCAGCCGGCTGGAACTGGCCGAGCGCACCGGGCTCACCCCGCAGGCCGTCAGCAAGATCACCGCCCGGCTGCGCGGCGAGGGCCTCGCCGCCGAGGCCGGCCGCCGCGCCTCCACCGGCGGCAAGCCGCGCACCGTGCTCCGACTCGTCCCCGACGCCCGTTACGCGGTCGGCCTCCACCTGGACCGGGACGAGCTGACCGCCGTCCTCGTCGACCTCGCCGGTACGCCCGTCGCCGTCCGCACCGCACCCCTCGACCTCGGCGCCCCGGCGGACGAGGTCGTCGCGGGCGCGGCGGACGCGGTCGCGGAGGTGAGCGCGCCGGTGGCGGAGGGCGGCCCCGGCGACGCGGCGCACGGTCCCGGGCACCCCACGGTGCTCGGCGTGGGGGTGGCCCTCCCCGGCCCGCTCGACCACCGCGACGGGGTGCTGCACCGGGTCACCGGTTTCCCGCGGTGGGACGGGTTCCCGCTCCGCGAGGCGCTCGCCGCCCGCACCGGCCTGCCCGTCTCCGTGGACAAGGACACCAACGCCGCCGCCCTCGGCCTCGCCCTGCGCGACCCGGGCGCGGGCGACTTCGCCTACCTCCACCTCGGTACGGGCCTGGGCGCCGGGCTCGTCCTCGGCGGCGCCCTGCACCGGGGCGCGCGCACCGGCGCGGGCGAGTTCGGGCACCAGACCCTGCAACTGGACGGTCCGCCGTGCGGCTGCGGCGGTCGTGGCTGCGTCGAGGCGCTCTGCCTGGCGGCGGTGGAGCGGGGCGACGTGGCCGAAGCAGCCCGGGTGCTGGGCGCCGGGGCCGCCAACCTCGTCGCGCTGCTCGACATCGACCGGGTGGTGCTGGGCGGGCGCACGGTCGCGGCGCACGAGGACGCCTACGTACGCGGCGTGCGCGCCGTGATCGAGGAGCGCGCCCGGCGCGAAGGCGTCGGGACGCCCGTGCCGGTCGCGGTGGCGGGCGGCGGCGACCGCCCGGTCGCCGAGGGCGCCGCCCAACTGGTCCTCGGTCCGCTCTTCGGGCGGACGGCGGAGTGACCCGCCGGGGCGGGGGCGTGACGGCAAAGGGCCTCCCGGGAGAAGGAGTCACGACAGTGGGAGCCACGGCGGCGGAGTGACGGGGTGCCGCCGGGCGGGTGGTCTCCGGCATGTCGGTGCGATGTTCGTACGTATGCGTGGCAGCGTCTCCGCCGACACGCCGGTGGTTCCGCGCACCGGTCACGACACGCCGGTGGTTCCTCCGCACCGGGCGTTCGTTCGCGAGCTGCGAAGGGTGCCTCCCATGCCCCCCAGACCTCCCGCACGACTGCGACCTCCCGCGCGCCTGCGCGACGGACGTGCGCTCACCTCGCTCGGCCTGGCGGCCGGGATCGCCGTACCGGGCGCGCTGCTCGGCGGCCCGCCGACCTCGGCGGCGGAACACTCCGCCACCGCCACCGTCCTCGCGGATCAGCCGCCCGCCTGCGGCGACCTCGACGCCAAGGACTTTCCCATCGACACCCGCATCCACGGCGGCCCGGACACCTACGCCTCCGGCGGGGGATACGGGATCTGGTACCTGGACCTCGTCAACACCACCACCGAGTCCTGCCGTGCCCTCCACCCCGTCCTCGTCCTGACCGACGAGGAACGGCAGCTGACGCCGGACCAGATCCAGCTCGCGTACGCGGAACGCACCGGTACGGAGACGGGCGCGGGCACCGGCACCGGCGCGGAACACCGGGTCAGCTGGGAGACCACCGACCGGAACGAGCAGATCGGGGTCTTCGGCAGCGGTGAAGGGGGCGACGACTTCGAGGGCTTCACCGTCCCCGCCGGACGCACGGTCACCGTCCGCGTCCGGATGGCGTTCACCTCCGACACCCGGCCCGGAAGGGTGGTGGCCAACGCCGCCATCGTGCAGCGCCGCCCGGCCGCGCCCCCCAAGGACGCGGTGGCGGACGGCTCCGTCGTGGCCCCCGACGGGGACTGGGTGGGGGAGTCGGAGGACTACCCGTTCTCCATCGTCGAGGGCGACATCGAAGGCGGCGCCGACCTGGTGTTCCCCGACGAGCCCGATGCCGACGGGACCGCCTCCGACGACCTCCTCGCCGGGGCGGACGAGGGGGCTGCGGACACGGACACCGAAGCGGACACGGAAGCGGACGCGGGCGTCGGGGACGGGACCACCGGCGCGGAGGGCGGTTCCGGCACCGACGGTGGCACGGGCGGTGACGCGGAGACCGGCACGGCGACCGCCCCGGAGAGCGCAACCGCCCCCGGCACGGGACCCGGCACCCGGCCCCCGGGCACCACCCCGCGCACCGGTACCACCACCGCTCCCGGCTCCCGCACCGCTCCCGGCTCCTCCACCGCACCCCCGGGCGGCGGCGTCGGCCCGTCGCGCGACGCGGCCGGGAACCCGCTGCCCGAGCTCGCCCGGACCGGCCGCCCCGGCCGCGCGGCGGCCCTGCGCACCGGCGCGGTGGCCGCCGCACTGCTGCTCGGCGGTACGGCCGCGCTGCTGCTGGCCCGCCGGATGCGGTGCCGCCCGGGGCCGGCGCGAGGGCGGGGCTGAGGTGCGGGCGGAGTCGACGCGTGGGCGGTGGCACGGTCGTCGCGCGCGGGCGTCTCCCGCAAACGCCCGTGACCTGGCCGATCTTGATACGCCGTACACCGCCTAAACTCGGGGCGTCGGCGCTGCACACCGCGGTGCCGCCGGCGTCCAGCACCTCGTGTGCACCGTGCGTACGGCAGGAGTCCGTGTGATGGCAGAGCGCAAGCCGATCGAGTCCTGGTTGACCGACATGGACGGGGTCCTCATCCACGAGGGCACCCCCATTCCCGGCGCGGACGCGTTCATCAAGCGGCTGCGGGAGTCCGGGAAGCCCTTCCTCGTCCTCACCAACAACTCCATCTACACCGCCCGCGACCTGCACGCCCGGCTCAGCCGCATGGGCCTGGCCGTTCCGGTCGAGAACATCTGGACCTCCGCGCTGGCGACCGCCCAGTTCCTGGACGACCAGCGTCCGGGCGGCACGGCGTACGTCATCGGCGAGGCGGGGCTCACCACCGCACTGCACGACATCGGGTACGTCCTCACCGACCACGACCCCGACTACGTGGTGCTCGGCGAGACCCGTACGTACAGCTTCGAGGCGCTGACCAAGGCGATCCGGCTGATCAACGCGGGCGCCCGCTTCATCTGCACCAACCCGGACGAGACCGGCCCGTCCGCCGAGGGGCCGCTGCCGGCCACCGGTTCCGTCGCGGCCCTGATCACCAAGGCCACCGGCAAGGAGCCCTACTTCGCGGGCAAGCCCAACCCGCTGATGATGCGGACCGGGCTCAACGCCATCGGCGCCCACTCCGAGACCAGCGCCATGATCGGTGACCGGATGGACACCGACGTGCTGGCCGGGCTGGAGGCCGGGATGGAGACGTTCCTGGTGCTCACCGGGCTCACCACCACCGCCGACATCGACCGCTACCCCTTCCGCCCGTCCAACGTGGTCGACTCCATCGCGGACCTCGTCGACCTGGTCTGAGGCCACCGGTCCGGCACCGGCACCGGGCCGGGCACCGACACCGGTCCGGGCACCGACACCGGTCCGGCGCCGGGACGCCGGGCCGCCCCGTCCCCCGACCGGGCGACAGCGGATGCGGGAAGCGCGCGTACGGGTGAACCTGCCCTCAGGAGGTTCACGATGCGTTCACTGCCCCTCACCATCTGTGCTACCGCGGCGGTCGCGGCGATATCCGTCTCCGCGCCCGCCGCTTCGGCCGTTCCGTACGACGACGGCACCCTGCGGGTGACCCCGTCCACCATCGCCCCCGGCGGCAAGGTCGCGCTCCGGTCCGACGCCTGCGGCAAGGGCGAGAAGGGCCTCGGCACGTCCGACGCCTTCGTCTCCTCCGTACGGTTCACCCCCGCCGACGGGAAGGGCCTCAGCGCCGAGGCCCGGGTCCGGTCGGACGCCGAGGCCGGCCGGTACGACGTCACCCTGCGCTGCGAGGGCAGGGACGGCGGGGGCGGCCGGGCCTCCGCCGTCCTCACCGTGGTGCACCACGCCCGGCCGACCCCGGTCGCCCCCGTCCGGGCCGGTGGCGGCGGCACCGCCGTCCTCGCCGAGCAGGGCGGTGACTCGGACGGTCCCGGCCTCCCGCACGCGGTGGCCGGGCTCGCCCTCGCCGCCGCCGCGGCGGCCACCGTCGCGTTCCGCGGCGCACGCCGCCGCCGTCCGGCCGCGGACTGACGTGTCCGCCCCCGCCCGCCCGGCAGGTACCGGGCGGCTGTTCACCGGAGTGGTCTGGGCCGTGCTCCTGCTCGGCCTCTGGCTCTGGGGCCGCGAAGGCGCCGGAGGGCCCGGCGGCAGTTCCGCACCGACCACCGGCGACGTCGCGGCGGTCGGCCGCCCCCTCGGGGCGCCGCTGCCCCCGGCGCACGACCCGCTGGACGGTTCGCCGCCGCGCCGGGTCGAGATCCCGTCCGTCGGCATCGACGCCCCCGTCGTGGGACGCGGCCTCGACGGCGAGGGAGCCGTCGACCCGCCGCCGTTCGAGACCCCGGGGACCGTCGGCTGGTACGACGGCGGAGCCGAACCCGGCACCGCCGGGGCGGCCCTCATGGTCGGCCACGTCGACACGGAGACCGAACCCGCCGTCTTCTACGGGCTGAGCGCCACCCGGCCCGGCGCCGAGGTCCGGGTGACCCGGGCCGACGGCACGGTCGCCGAGTTCACCGTCGACGACGTGCAGGTCCTCACCCGGGAACGCTTCGACGCGCAGAAGGCGTACGGCCCCCGCCACGACGGCCGGGCCGAACTCCGGCTGATCACCTGCGGCGGTACGTACGACAAGGCGGCACACGCCTACACCGCCAACGTCGTCGTCTCCGCCTACCTCACGGGTGAGGACTCCGGGCCCTGACCCGGTGCTCCCGCCCGCCGTAACCCGGCCCCGTCGGGTGGCCGCTCCCCTCCCGGAG
>NZ_JBHWYX010000090.1:0-8254 GCF_042728795.1 Streptomyces sp. NPDC060184 | reverse complement strand
GTTAAACGCCCCCACCGGGGGGGGTGGCGGCTTTGACCGCGTCGCTCCGGGTACGGCCGCCCTCAGGCCCTGCCGAGGTCCTTGGGGTCGTCCTCGCCCGGCCGGTCGCCCGCGTCCCTCCGCAGCAGCGCGTCGACGCGGGCGACCGCCGCCGCCAGGTGGGCGCGGGCCTCTGCCAGCTGCTCCGCCGTGACACCCCGGTCGCGGGCGGCGTCGCGGATGTCGTCGCGGAAACGGTCCAGCAGCCGGTCCAGGTCCCGGGCCGGATCGCCGGTGACCGGCACGTCCACCGCCCAGTCGGGCGCGGGGCCGGGCTCCGCAGGGGAAGTGTCCGAGGCGGCCGACGGGCCGGGCCCCGTACCTGAAGTGTCCGAGGCGTCCGAGGAGGCCGGGGCCCCCGCGGCGGTCCCGTCCGTACGCGGAGGCTCGGGGCTCTCGGCGGGCGGCCAGCTGCCGGTCCTGGCGAGACCCGCGAGGTGGCCGGTGATCTCGGCCAGGCCGTCGCGCACCCCGGCGGGCCAGTCGCCCCGCGCGAAGTGCTCCTGCACCTGGCGCGCGGCGTTCCGCATCTGCTCGCGGGCCCGCTCGTCGGCCTCCTTCGCCTGGCGGCGGGCCGCTTGCGCCTCCTCGCGGGCGCGCCGCGACTCGTCCTTGGCCCGGCGGGCCTGCTCCTTCCACTCCTGCTTGGCCTGGCGCAGCTCCTCCTTCGCCTTGCGCCAGGCGTCCTTCTCCGTCAGGTCGCCGAGGTTCCCCAGCCGGCCGAGGTCGCCCAGATCGCCGAGGAACGACTCCCACTCGCTCCTGGCGCCGCCGGGTCCCGAGCCGGAACCCGAGCCGGAACCCGGGCGGTGGCGGGAGGCGGAGGCGGCGGCGCGCATGTCGCTGCGCAGCCGGCCGGCCGCACCCCGGACGTCGTCGCGGATCTCGGCGGCCAGCTCGGAGACCGACTCGCGGATCTCCAGCTCCAGATCGGCGAGTTCACCGGTGCGCCCGGCGAGTTCGGCGCGGCCCGCGTCGGTGATCGAGTAGACCTTCCGGCCGCCCTCCGTGGCGTGGGTGACGAGCCCTTCCGCCTCCAGCTTGGCCAGCCGGGGGTAGACGGTGCCGGCGGACGGGGCGTACAGGCCCTGGAAGCGCTCCTCCAGCAGCCGGATCACCTCGTAACCGTGGCGCGGGGCCTCGTCGAGCAGCTTCAGCAGGTAGAGCCGGAGGCGGCCGTGGGCGAAAACGGGGGGCATGTCAGAGCGCCTTTCCGGTCGGCTCGGCAACGTACGGTTCGTCCTCGGACGGCGGGCGGCGCAGCAGCGCGATCGAACCGGACACGGTCGTCGCCTTCAGCTTGCCGGTGCCGGCGCCGAGCGTGCCGGTGATCTTCTTCGCGCCCCACTGGCCGCCGACCCGCAGGTCCTCGAAGGCGTTGGAGACCGCGCCGCTCGCGGTGTTCGCCTCGACCCGGGCGTCCGCCGGGTGGGGCAGCCGGATCGCGATCGCGCCGGAGACCGTGGTCAGGCGGATGTCGGTCGGCGCTCCGGAGGCGTCGAGGTCCAGCACCATGTCGCCGCTGACGGACTCGGCGCGCACCGAGGTGCCGGCGCCCTCCATCACCGTCAGGTCGCCGGAGACCGACGAGAACCGCAGGTCGCCCGTGACGGCCTGCGCCTCCAGGCCGCCGGAGACCGTCTCGCCGCGCACCTCCCCGGAGAGCCCGACGAGGGTGGTGTCGCCGGTGACGCCGCGTACGTCCGTACGGCCCCGGATGCCCGAGACGAACGCCCCGGCGCCGACGACGCCGACCTCCACCGACGCGGAGGCGGGGACCGAGAGGGTGACCGCCGCGCTGCGGGAGCGCCCGTCGCGGTCGAGCCACTTGAGGAAGCTCTTCCAGGCGAGGTCCTCGTAGGTCACGGTCAGGACGCCGTCCTGGAGGGTGACGATCAGTGGCGGGCCGTCGATGGCGGAGACCTCCAGCCGGGCTTCCGGCTCGTCGGAGCCGACCACGTTGACGGTGCCGTTGACGACCCGCACCTTGAGTGCGGTCACCTGCTCGGCGAAGGCGAGTTTCAGTGGCTCGGCGACGGTCCACGTCGACACAGGCATGGGTGTGACCTCCAGAGAGCATGGCACGACGCAACATATCGCGTCTCTCGTTCAACACGATATATCGCGGATGGGCGGAGTCAAGGCCGAACGGCCCGGCCCTCGCGCGAACCCCGGTCTCAAAAGGGGTCATAGATAGACGAATTGCCCTAGCGTGTGACGCATGAACGCGACACCCGTGGGGGCGCTGCTGCTGTGCCGGGCCGACCCCGAGACCGTGCGGCCCCTGGCCCACCTCCTGCGCGAGCGGATGCTCATCACCCCCGCCGGTGCGGAGTGGAGCGTGCTGGTGCCGGAGGGGCGGGCCTGGCGGGACACGCCCGCCGAACCCGCCGAGCCCGTCGACCGGGTCCTGGCGGGCTGGGCGGCGGCCCTCGCGGTCGCCTCCACCTGGCCGGTCGTCGCGCTCTGGTGGGACGACACCCGGGCGGGCTGCACGCTCGCCTCCGGCTTCCGCCGCCCGGTCGGGTACGTCTGGCTGGCGGACGGCACCCCGGTCGGCGAGGACGAGGCGATGACCACGTTCGCGGCGCGGCTGGATCTCGACCCCGTACTCGACGTACAGGCCCTGCAGACCCTGACCCGCCCCGACCCGCACGCGGACGGGTGCGGGCGGCTGCGGAGACTGCTCGGCCTCCTCACCCGTACCGGGGTGGAGCTGCGGCCTGGACTGGAGCCGGGCCGCAGCACCGAGGCGCTGCGGCAGGCGGCCGAGGCACTGCCGGGGACCGGGCGGGTCGAGTGGGCGGGCTGGCGCGACGCCGTACGCGTGGAACTCGACGCGGTGGAGAGCAGCGGCCTCGGCCCCTGGATGCTCGGCCCCCGGGCGCGGGCGGTGGCCACCGCGCAGGTGGCCGTCGGCGCCCCGCTCGCCCTCTGGGGGGCGTACCGCCGCAGCGGCGGATGGACGGCGGCCGGCACGCTCCTGCTCGCGCAGGGGGTGCTGGGACTCGCGTACAACGAGGTCAGGGCGGGGACGTTCGTACGGGAGAGGGTGCCGCGCCGGTGAGGGGCGCCGCACCGGTCCGCCGCACCGGTCCGCCGCCCCGCGGCCACTGCCGCGGTGCCCTCCGCCCGGGTGATCGGGCCTCTCTCACCACCCCGTCGGCAGGCTGTCGAGGAACGGGGCGAGCCGGTCGGCGATCACGCGGTCGTCGCGAGCGGAGGTGTGCCCGTCGCATCCGAGGAAGTCCAGGCCCGTCCGATCGAGGAACCAGTAGTGGACCCCGCTGTCGCCGGCGTCGTTGCGCGCCTCGACCACCTGCCGGACGTGCTCGGCGTTTCTGTCGAAGCCGACAGCCACGAGGCTGGTGCCGGGACCGTAGCGCGTCCGCAGTTTCCGGAGGAACGCGGCGTAGGCGGTGCGGAAGGCGGCTGCGAGGCTGTCGGGCGTCCACGGTTCACCGGGGGTGAGGTCGGTGAAGTCGTTGGAACCGAGGTTGACCACCACGATCCGAGGGCGCCACGTCCCCGGGTTCTCCCAGACGTCGTCGTCCACGTTCAGCAGGGCACGGTCGTAGTAGGTCCGGTACGTGATCTCCGGGCAGATGCCGGCGACGTTGCGCACCATGCCGAGGCCGGAGAGTCCGTTGATCTGGTAATCGGCGTCCAACTGCCGGGCGGTGAGGGCGCCGTGGCTCACGTCGGTGTTGGTGTTCCGCTTGACCTGCTCCGGATCGCAGGCGCGGGCGCCCGAGACATTGCCGTAGCCCACGGTGATGGAGTCCCCGATGAACTCGATCTGGCGGTCCCTGGGCGCCGGCCTGCTCAGTACCGCGCCCCCGGGCGCGGCGACGAAGCCGCCGAACGTGCTGGTGTCCCCCGGGGTGTCATTGCGTTTGGCGACCCGGACCGTGTGCTCACCGTCCCGCAGGCCCCTGATCCAGTACGTGGTGTCGCCGGGGGTGACGAGGGTGGCGACGGTGACTCCGTCGACCTGCACGTCGTAGTCCGCGGCCGTGCAGTCGAGCACCACCCCCAGCCCCGTCCCGCGGAAGCGGCCCTCGAAGTACACCCCGGGCCAGCTGAACAGCAGCGTGGCCCCCAGGTCCTTGACCCGCCCCGCGGTGTGAACCTGCTCCGAGACGTTCTTCACGGGGTCCCGTCGTCTCAGCCCGTACGGCGAGCCCGCGTCCGTCGCGTCCGTCCCCGCGGGCGCCGCCGGGGCCCCCTCGCGCCGCCCCGGCTTCGGGGTCTCTCCTCCGGGAGTCATCCGTGTGCCATCTCTCCGTCCCTGTGACGCACCGGTGCGTCACAGCTGAACGTCCGGCACCCCACCCCTGGGTGTCAACCGATTTGGGCGGAGGCGAGGGCTCGGCAGACGCCCGCTCCGGGCGACTTTCGGGGCCTACTCGTCGTCGTCCTCGTCGTCCAGACGCGCCAGCCAGGTCGCCAGCCGCTCGACCGGCACCTCGAAATCGGGGTTGAGGTCGACGAAGGTACGCAGCTGCTCGGCCAGCCACTCGAAGGTGACCTCCTCCTCGCCGCGCCGCTTCTCCAGTTCCTCGATGCCACGGTCGGTGAAATACACAACGTGCTCCTGATGCCTGCGGATGTTCTGCCCTCTCAGAGTAGGGCGCGGTGGGCCCCGCACGGGAACGGGGACCGGCCCCCACCGTGACGCTGTGGTGGGGGCCGGTCCCCGTCGACGGTCGGAACCGCCGGGGTGCGTACGACTGCCGGTCAGGCCTCGAAGACCTCGGCGACCAGCTGAGCCTGCTCCGCCTGGTGGCGCTTGGCCGAACCGACGGCCGGCGACGAGCTGTGCGACCGCGAGATGCGGCGCAGACGCTCGTTGTGCGGGACGTCGGCGCCGACGGCCAGGTCCAGGTGGTCGATCAGGTTGAGCGCGATGAACGGCCAGGCACCCTGGTTCGCCGGCTCCTCCTGCGCCCAGAGGTACTTCTCGGCGTTCGGGTACTTGGCGATCTCGGCCTGGAGCTCGGCACCCGGCAGCGGGTACAGGCGCTCGAGGCGGATGATCGCGGTCTCCGTGTCGCCGCGCTTCTGGCGCTCGGCGTCCAGGTCGTAGTACAGCTTGCCGGCGCAGAAGACGACCTTGCGGACGTTCTCGGGCGTCACCGACGCGTCACCGATCACCGGGCGGAAGCCGCCGGAGGTGAACTCCTCCGCCTTCGAGGACGCCGCCTTCAGGCGGAGCATCGACTTCGGGGTGAAGACGATCAGCGGCTTGTGGTGCGGGTTGTGCACCTGCCACCGCAGGAGGTGGAAGTAGTTCGACGGCAGGGTCGGCATGGCGACCGTCATGTTGTCCTGGCCGCACATCTGGAGGAAACGCTCCGGGCGGGCGGACGAGTGGTCCGGGCCCTGGCCCTCGTAGCCGTGCGGGAGCAGCAGGGTGACGCCGGACGTCTGGCCCCACTTCTGCTCGGCCGAGGAGATGAACTCGTCCACGACGGTCTGCGCGCCGTTGACGAAGTCACCGAACTGCGCCTCCCAGACGACCAGCGACTCCGGGCGGGCCAGCGAGTAGCCGTACTCGAAGCCCATCGCCGCGTACTCGCTGAGCAGCGAGTCGTAGACGTTGTAACGGGCCTGGTCCTCGGTCAGGTAGAGCAGCGGGGTGTAGTCCTCGCCGGTCACCTGGTCGACCAGCACCGCGTGGCGCTGGCCGAACGTGCCGCGGCGGGTGTCCTGGCCGGCGAGCCGGACCGGGGTGCCCTCCATCAGCAGCGAACCGATGGCGAGGGTCTCGCCCATGCCCCAGTCGATCGTGCCGTTCTCCACCGAGGCGGCACGGCGCTGCATCTGCGGCATCAGGCGCGGGTGCACCGTGATGTGCTCGGGGATGTTGACCTGGGACTCGGCGATCCGCTTGACGACCTCGGAGGAGACCGAGGTGTCCACGGCGACCGGGAAGGCCGCCTGCGGCTCGCGGACGTGCGGGGCCGCCGACTGCGAGGTGGCCTCGCGGACCTCCGCGAAGACCTTCTCCAGCTGGCCCTGGAAGTCCTGGAGCGCCTGCTCGGCCTCTTCCAGCGTGATGTCGCCGCGACCGATGAGCGACTCGGTGTAGAGCTTGCGCACCGAACGCTTCTTGTCGATCAGGGTGTACATCTGCGGGTTGGTGAACTCCGGGTTGTCGCCCTCGTTGTGACCGCGGCGGCGGTAGCAGATGAGGTCGATCACGACGTCCTTGTTGAACGCCTGGCGGAACTCGAAGGCGAGGCGCGCGACGCGTACCACGGCCTCCGGGTCGTCACCGTTGACGTGGATGATCGGCGCCTCGATCATGCGCGCCACGTCGGTGGCGTACATCGAGGAGCGCGAGGACTCCGGGGCGGCGGTGAAGCCGACCTGGTTGTTGATCACCACGTGCACGGTGCCACCGGTGCGGTAGCCGCGCAGCTGCGACATGTTGAGCGTCTCGGCGACGACACCCTGGCCGGCGAAGGCCGCGTCACCGTGCAGGGCGACGGGCAGGACGGTGAAGTCCGTGCCGCCCTTGTTGATGATGTCCTGCTTGGCGCGGGCGATGCCCTCCAGGACCGGGTCGACCGCCTCCAGGTGCGAGGGGTTCGCGGCGAGCGAGACCTTGATCTGCTCACCGTCCAGACCGGTGAAGGTGCCCTCGGCGCCCAGGTGGTACTTCACGTCGCCGGAGCCGTGCATCGAACGCGGGTCGAGGTTGCCCTCGAACTCGCGGAAGATCTGCGCGTACGACTTGCCGACGATGTTCGCCAGGACGTTCAGACGGCCGCGGTGGGCCATGCCGATGACGACCTCGTCGAGGCGGGCCTCGGCGGCGGAGTCGATGACGGCGTCGAGCAGCGGGATGACGGACTCGCCGCCCTCCAGGGAGAACCGCTTCTGGCCGACGTACTTCGTCTGCAGGAAGGTCTCGAAGGCCTCGGCCGCGTTGAGGCGGCGCAGGATCCGCAGCTGCTCCTCGCGCTCCGGCTGCGAGCGCGGACGCTCGACCCGGTCCTGGAGCCACTTGCGCTGCTTCGGGTCCTGGATGTGCATGAACTCGATGCCGGTGGTGCGGCAGTACGACTCACGGAGCACACCGAGGATGTCGCGGAGCTTCATCATCGACTTGCCGGCGAAACCGCCGACCGCGAAGTCGCGCTCCAGGTCCCACAGGGTGAGGCCGTGCTCGGTGATGTCCAGGTCGGGGTGCTTGCGCTGGCGGTACTCCAGCGGGTCGGTGTCGGCCATGACGTGGCCGCGGACCCGGTAGGAGTGGATCAGCTCGAAGACCCGCGCGGCCTTGGTGACGTCGTCGTCGTGCGAGGCGTCGATGTCCTTGAGCCAGCGGACCGGCTCGTAGGGGATGCGCAGCGCCTCGAAGATCTCGTCGTAGAAGCCGTTCTCGCCGAGCAGCAGCTGCGCGAGCACGCGCAGGAACTCGCCGGAGGCGGCACCCTGGATCACCCGGTGGTCGTACGTCGAGGTCAGCGTCATGACCTTCGAGATGCCGAGCTTGTTCAGGGTGTCCTGCGAGGTGCCCTGGAACTCCGCCGGGTAGTCCATCGCGCCGACGCCCATGATGAGGCCCTGACCGGGCATCAGGCGGGGCACCGAGTGGACGGTGCCGATGCCGCCGGGGTTGGTCAGCGAGGCGGTGACTCCGGTGAAGTCGTCCATGCCCAGCTTGCCGATCCGGGCGCGGCGGACGATGTCCTCGTACGCCTGCCAGAACTCGAAGAAGTTGAGCGTCTCGGCCTTCTTGATGGCCGCGACCACGAGCTGCCGGTCGCCGTTCGGCTTGACCAGGTCGATGGCCAGGCCGAGGTTGACGTGCTCCGGCTTGACCAGGGTCGGCTTGCCGTCCTTCTCCGTGAAGGAGTAGTTCATCGACGGCATGGCCTTGAGGGCCTGCACCATCGCGTACCCGATGAGGTGCGTGAAGGAGATCTTCCCGCCGCGGGCGCGCTTGAGGTGGTTGTTGATGACGATGCGGTTGTCGAAGAGCAGCTTCACCGGCACGGCGCGGACGGACGTGGCCGTCGGCAGCTCCAGCGAGGCGTTCATGTTCTTCGCGACGGCGGCCGAGGGGCCGCGCAGCGTCACGTACTCGGGTCCGCCGGTCGACTCGGTCGCCGGGGCGGCCTTGGCGGGCGCCTTCGCGGCCGGCGCCGGGGCGGCGGGCTTCGCGGGGGCCACCGGGGCGGCGGGAGCGGCGGGGGCGGCC
>NZ_JBHWYX010000089.1:0-9626 GCF_042728795.1 Streptomyces sp. NPDC060184 | reverse complement strand
GGGGTACGGGCGGTTGCCCGTACCCGGCCGAAGTGCTGCCGGTGACCGCGTCGCGAGCGGTGGTTACGCGTCGAGGCCGATGGCGAAGGCGGCTTCCAGGTCGTGCTGGGAGTACGTACGGAAGGCCACGTGCGTGTCGGTGGCCTCCACGCCGGGGATCTTGCTGATCCGGCCGGGGATGACCTCGGCGAGGTCGTCGTGGCGGGCCACCCTGACCATGGCGATCAGGTCGTACGTACCGGTGACCGAGAAGACCTCGCTGACGCTGTCCAGCGCCGCGATGGACTCGGCGATCTCCGGAATCCGGTCGACGCTGGTTTTGATGAGCACGATCGCGGTGATCACGGCTGGCTTTCTCCCTCGGTGGCCGTGGCTGGTGTCTTCACTCTAGCCCCACGCCGGTGAACCCCCCGGGCCAGGACGAATCCGGCGGCGAACCCGGCCACGTGGGCCAGATAGGCCACGCCCGGACCGCTCCCCGCGCCGCGCGCCGCCAGCCACTGGAGCGCGAACCAGAAGAGGAGCACGGTCCAGGCGGGGAAGCGGAGCGGCAGGAAGAGGAGGAACGGGAAGATGCTGGTGACCCGCGCCCGGGGGAAGAGGCGGAGGAACGCCCCCAGCACCGCCGAGATCGCCCCCGAGGCGCCGACCAGCGTCTGTTCGGAGTCCGCGTACGCCGCCGCGTAGACCACCAGGGTCAGGTAGCCGCAGCCCGTGTAGAAGAGGGCGAAGCCGAGGTGGCCCATCCGCTCCTCGGCCATGGCCCCGAACACGTGCAGGAAGAGCATGTTGCCCAGCAGGTGGAGCCAGCCGCCGTGCACGAAGAGCGCGGTGAACGGGGTGAGCCACGCGTGCGCGGAGCCGTCCCACAGATCGGCGGGGATCACCCCCCACCGCTCGAAGTAGCCCGCCTGGGCGGCGAGCGCCGCGTCGGCGGTGCCGTAGGAGGGGCCGAACCCGGAGACCGGGCTGATGAGGAAGACCAGGCAGCACACGGCCATGAGGCCGTACGTGACGGGGGCGCCGCCCGCCGCTGCCGGGAGGCGGAGTCTCCGTACCGCGCCCGGCGGGCCCGCGTCACGCTGTTCGATCATGTACGGAGCATGACGTACCGGGACGGAACGGAACGGGCCGCCTCGCCGTGCCGTCGGCCGGGTGCGAGGCCGTAGGGTTGCCCCAGGACACCCGCAGTTCGACGGCGCACCGCGAGATCCTTGAAGCAGGACAGGACGGGGCTCGGTCCGGGACGGCACGAGCCCCGACGACGAAAGAGGACGGCACGATGACGACGGTTCCCCAGCCGACCGACGCGACCCGCTGGCGCTGCACGCTCTGCGGGAACCTCACGCGTTTCGACGTGACGCGGTCGTCGAAGGTGGTGGAGTACGTCCACCTCGACCTGGCCGGTGACGCCAGTGTCGAGGAGCGGGAGGTCGTCAGTGAGACGATCGAATCGGTGCGCTGCCGCTGGTGCAGCGCGGTGGACCAGATCGAACTGGTGGACAGGCCAGGTGCCGACTCCTGACGGAGTCGCGCCACGGACATGATGGGGTGACGGATGGTGGAGCAGCCGACCAACGGCGCTGATCCGGCCGATGGGGCCGACGGCGCCGTCGAGGCGCTCGACCGCCCGCTGCCCGAGGGAGTGCGGCGGCGGGTCGTCTCGCTGGTCTCGGACGCCTTCGGGGGTCTGACGGTCGGCGAACTGCCCGCGCAGCTGCGGCAGTACGCCCGCTTCACCCCGACCCGGCGCGCGAAGTTCGCCGGGAACGCCATGGCCGCCGCGCTGGAGGGCGACGCGCGCTTCCGCGGGCGCATCGGGGAACGGATCGCGGCGGCCCAGCCGGAGCTGGCCCGCGCCCTGGAGGCCGGCGCCCCGCCGGCCGCCGCCGATCCGGTGGACGTCGCCGCCGCCGCGTACGTGCTGCGCCCGGTCGGCTGGGTCAAGCTGGTGCAGGCCGCCGGCGAGGAGGTCCAGCGGGCCACCGCGGAGCGCGCCGACGACGAGACCCGGCGCGAGACGGAACGCCTGCGCGAGGAACTGGCCCAGGCGCGCGGCCAGACGAAGGCCGACACCGAGCGGCTCCGCGCCGAACTGGACGCCGCCCGCAAGGAGTCCGAGTCGCTCCACCGCAAACTGCGCAGCGCCCTCAGCGAGGTCAAGCGCAGCGAGGCCGCGCTGCGCCGGGCCGCCGCCGAGGCGGACGCGGTACGCGCCGAGGCGGCGGCGCAGGTCTCCCAGGCGGAGAGCGAGACCCGCCGGCTCAAGACCCGCCTGGCGGAGGCCGAGACGACCGTGGAGGCGAGCCGCAGAGCCGCCCGCGAGGGCCGCTCGGTCGAGGACATGCGGCTGCGGCTGCTGCTGGACACCGTGCTCGACGCCGCCGCGGGGCTGCGCCGCGAGCTCGCGCTGCCACCGTCGACCTCCCGTCCCGCGGACGGGGTGGACGCGGTCGAGCCGGGCCGGATGTCGCCCAAGGACATCGCCGCGCGGGCGCTTTCGGAGACCGATCCGGCGTTGTTGGACCAGCTGCTGGCGCTGCCGCAGGCACACCTGATCATCGACGGCTACAACGTCACGAAGACCGGCTATCCCCAGATGCCGCTGGAGAAGCAGCGGTTGAGACTCCTGGGCGGGCTGTCGATGCTCGCCGCGCAGACCGGCGCCGAGGTGACCTGCGTGTTCGACGGGGCGGAGCTGGCCGTGCCGGTGCTGCTCGCGCCGCCGCGCGGGGTGCGGGTGCTCTTCAGCAAGGCGGGGGTGACCGCCGACGAGCTGATCCGTCAACTCGCCCGTGCCGAACCGCCGGGGCGGCCCGTCGTGGTGGTCTCCACCGACCGGGAGGTGGCGGACGGGGTGGCCAAGGCCGGTGCCCGGCCCGTCGCGTCCGCTCTGCTCCTGAAGCGGCTTTCGCGCGTGTGACGCCGCGGCCGGTGAGCTCTCCCGCGCTGCGGGTTTCGTCCGTGACGACCGGTACGGCCCGTCGTGCGGCTTCGGGGGAAACGTATCGTCAACTCCCGGCCACGCGCCGTGCGTCGGCGGCGGGGAAGCGGCGAGTGTGACCAATTCCCTCCGGGAAGGATTTGAACTGATCACAACTAGGTCACTAGGGTCAGGGCTCGAACCTTCGCACGGTTGATCACTCATTCGGGGTGGCGGCGAAGGAACCGCCGAGTCCGTGATGTGCGCGGAGCCGGGTCGTACCGGGTGCTCTGCCCTCCGTCCTGGTAGGCGGCTCTGAGGAAGAAGGAGCTCGCCTTCGTGGCGTCCCACCGTCGACCCAAGCAGCCGAGCCGCACTCGTGTGACCGTGCTCACCGCGACCGCCGCAGCCGCCGTGGCCCTCTCCGCCCAGGCCGCGCACGCCGACCCCAAGCCGACCAAGAGCGAGGTCAAGGCGGAGGTCGACAAGCTCTACGGCGAGGCCGAGGCCGCCACCGAGAAGTACAACGGCGCCAAGGAGCAGCAGGAGAAGCTGAAGAAGGAGGTCGACGCCCTCCAGGACAAGGTCGCCCGTGAGCAGGCCGACCTCAACGGCCTCCGCGGCGAACTCGGTTCGCTCGCCACCGCGCAGTACCGCTCCGGCGGCATCGACCCCTCCGTGCAGCTCTTCTTCTCCTCGGACCCGGACAGCTTCCTCGACCAGGCCTCCGCGTTGGACAGCCTCACGGCCAAGCAGGCCGAGTCGCTGGAGAAGATCCAGGCCAAGCAGCGCACCCTCGCCCAGGAGCGCAAGGAGGCCCAGGCGAAGCTCGCCGAGCTCTCCGACGTCCGCGACGCCCTCGGTGCGAACAAGAAGAAGTACCAGAAGAAGCTCGCCGACGCGCAGGCCCTGCTGAACACCCTCACCGCCGCCGAGCGCCAGAAGATGGCCGACGACGAGGAGCGTGCCAGCCGGTCCGCCGACACGCGTGTCGACCTGGGCAACGAGGTCCCCGCGTCCGCCCTCGGCGCCGCCGCCCTCTCCAACGCCGCCACGCAGATCGGCAAGCCGTACGTCTCCGGCGGTACGGGCCCCAGCTCCTTCGACTGCTCGGGCCTCACGCAGTGGGCGTACCACCAGGCCGGTGTCGAGATCACCCGCACCACGTACACCCAGATCAACCAGGGCACCCAGATCGGCCGCAGCCAGCTGAAGCCGGGTGACCTGGTGTTCTTCAACAACACCGAGCACGTGGCCCTCTACGCGGGCAACAACACGGTGCTGCACGCCCCGCACCCCGGCGCGTACGTCCGCTACGAGTCGATGAACACCATCGGCAGCTTCCAGGTCGGCGTCCGCATCTGACGCCCCGTACCTGACGCCCGGCAGCCGGTGCCCGACGCCCGAACGGGCGAATCGGTTCGCCCCCGCACCGCGCCCCGCCCCGACGGAGACCCAGGTCACCGCCGGGGCGGGGCCGTTTCGTCCCTCGCGCGCCCCGGCCGGTCCTTGGTCGTCGTGTAACCGGACGATTACTGTCTGTCTGCTGTGCGGCTCCCGTCCGTCGTCCCACCTGTCCCGGGTGGCAGGGGGCCGCGTGCGTACGCGCGCAGCGGAAGGAGTGCGGCTCCCGTGGTCTCCCATCGCCGTCCCACCCAGTCCGGCCTCAACCGGGGCGTCCGCGCCACGGTCCTCACGGCCGCCGCGGCGAGCGCCGCCGCGGGCCTCACCGGGGCCCCGGCGAGCGCGGCCCCGCACGACCGGGACGCCACCCGGGCCCGCGTCGACCAGCTGTACCGCGAGGCGGAGCGGGCCACCGAGCGGTTCAACCGTGCCGGGGAGGAGACCGGCCGGCTCCGCGACGAGGTCGCCAGGGCCCAGGAGGCCGCCGCCCGCACCCGGGAAGCCCTCAACAGGATGCGCGGGGGCCTCGGCGCCATCGCCGGGGCGCAGTACCGCGAGGGCGCCCTCGACCCCGCCCTGGCCCTGCTCTTCTCCTCGGACCCGGACACCTTCCTCGACCGGGCCGCCACCCTCGACCGGCTCGGCGCCCGCCAGGCGCTCGCGCTCGACAAGCTCCGCCGCACCCGCCAGAAGCTCGACCAGATCCGCGCCGAGGCCGCCGACGACCTGCGGGACCTGGAGCGCAGCCGTGCCGCCGTGGCCCGTCACAAGCGCACCGTCGAGTCCAAGCTCGCCGAGGCCCGCCGCCTGCTGGCCGCCCTTCCGCCCGAGCAGCGCGCCGCCTACGACGACCGCGCGTCCCGCTCCGGCCGCCCCCCGGGCCCCGGCGGCACCGGGGACCTGGACGCCCTGCGGGCCGGCGCCGCCGGTCTCCCCGGCTCGGCGAGGGCCCTCGCCGCCCTGGCCGCCGCCCAGCAGGCGCTCGGCCGCCCGTACGTCTGGGGAGCCAACGGCCCCAGCGGCTTCGACTGCTCCGGGCTCATGCAGTGGGCCTACGCCCGCGCGGGCGTCAGCCTGCCGCGTACCTCCCAGGCCCAGCGGTACGCGGGCCGCATGGTGCCGCTCTCCCAGGCGCTCCCCGGCGACCTCGTCGCCTACCGGGCGGACGCCAGCCACATCGCCATGTACGCCGGGAACGGCCAGGTCATCCACGCCCCGTACCCCGGCGCCGCGGTCCGCTACGACCCCGTCGGCATGATGCCCGTCTCCTCGGTCACCCGGGTCTGACCGTACGATCGGCTGAATGGCAGAACCAGGGCACGCTCCGAACGCGGCGCCGTCCGTCCCGAGCGCGGGCCGGGCGGCGCCCGACGCGCGGCGGGACCGCCCCCGCGGCCGGATCCGGCGTGCGGCGGGCGTCCCGCTCGTCGCGCTGCTGCTGGCCGGGCTGATGGCCGCCGGGGGGTGCGCCGCCCCCGACCGCTCGGCGGACTCCGCCACCGCCGGGGAGATCGGCGCGGTCCTGGACCGGCGGGCCGCCGCCGTGCTCGACCACGACACCGCCGGATACCTGGCCGTGGTCGACCCGGACGCCACCGCGCTGCGCGCCGCCCAGCGCACCTCGCTGGCCGACCTGGCGCAGGTGCCGCTGCGGTCCTGGACGTACACGGTGAAGTCGGTGACCGCCCGGGGCGCCGGCCGGGTCACCGCCGACGTGGAGCTGGACTACCGCGTCGCGGGCTTCGACACCGCCCCCGCGACCGCCCGCCGCACCCTGGAGCTCGCCCGGGACGGCTCCGGCGGGTCCTGGTACCTCACGGCCGACCGGCCCGCGAAGGACGCGGCCGTACCCCTCTGGGACCAAGGCCCGGTCACCGCGGTGCACGGCACCCACAGCCTCGTCCTCGGCGTCGGCCGCCCGGCCAAGGAGCTGCGCGAGATCGCGGAGACCGCCGACCTCGCGGTCCCGGCGGTCTCCGCCGCCTGGCCGGACTCCTGGGCGGCGCGGGTGGTCTACCTCGTCCCCGCCTCCACCGCGGCCATGGCGGAGCTCCTCGGCTCGCCGGACGGGAGCTACCGGGGGATAGCGGCCGTCACCACCGGCGCGGTGTCCAGCGGGAACGGCCGGCCGGGCCTCGCCGACCGGGTCGTCGTCAACCCGGAGGCGTACGCCGGCCTCGGCACCTTCGGCCGCCGGGTCGTCCTCACCCACGAGACCACGCACGTGGCGACCCGGACGTCCACCACCGCCGCCACCCCGCTCTGGCTCTCCGAGGGGTTCGCCGACTGGGCCGCGTACCGGCAGGAGGACCGTACGGCCGGCGAGATCGCGCCCGAACTCGCCACCGCCGTCCGCGCCCGGGACCTGCCCGCCGCGCTCCCCGCGGACGACGACTTCGCCTTCGACCGGGACGCGGACGCGCTGGCGCGGGCGTACGAGGGCGGCTGGCTCGCCTGCGTCCTCGTCGCCGAGGAGTGGGGCGAGGACGCGCTCACCGACCTGTACCGGGCGGTGGGGGCGCACGACGGGCGCGAGGGGGCGGTGGACACCGCGATGGAGAAGGTGCTCGGCATCGGCGAGCGGGAGTTCACCACCCGCTGGCGCGACTACCTCACCGAACGGCTCGGCTGAGGCACCGGCGCCCCGGCCTCCCCGCCGGTCCCGGCCGAGGCCTCGTCCAGGGCCGTTTCCGGGGCTTCGTCCGGGGCCCCGTCCGGTGCGGCCACCGGCCGCGTCCCGCGCCACAGCCGCGCCGCAGCGATCACCGTCGCCGCGACCAGCAGGCCGTTCCGTACCAGGAGCAGCGCCACGCCCGTGCCGTCGCCCGCCACCACGTGCCCGAAGCCCAGCGGGAACTCCAGGAAGGTCACCGGACAGGCCGCCAGGACCAGGCACGCGGGCAGGCCCGACCGGCTGCCCGGGAGGACCAGGCAGACCGCCGCCAGACCGACCAGCCACACCAGGTACTGCGGGCTGATCACCCGGCTCGTCGTCGTGAACACCAGCACCGCCGTGAACGCCGCGTCCGCCGCGGTGTGCGCCGCGAAGGTACGGGCCCGCAGCCGCCACACCAGCAGCCAGCCGAACGCCGCCCCGCCCAGCCCGAGCGCCAGCGCCGACACCAGCTCCACCCGGGGGCCGAGGAACTCCATCGAGCCGTAGCGCAGCTCGATCCAACCCGGCCAGCCCGACCACCGCGCCAGTTGGAGCACCACCCCGCCCAGCGACTCGATCTCGGTGCCCCGGTCCCGCTGGTACGTCAGGAACGCGAACGCCCCCGGCATCGCCAGCCAGAACGCCGCCGCCATCGCCCCGGCCACCACCACCGCCGCCGACCACGCGCGGCGGGTCGCCCGCCCGGGTGCCGTCCCCACCAGCACCAGCACCGGCCACACCTTCAGCAGCGCCCCGAACGCCGCCAGCGCCCCCAGCACCCGCGGCCGGCGCACCCCGGCCAGCAGCCCCGCCACCGCGACCGCCGTCACCATCAGGTCGTACCGGGCGTAGACGGTCGGGCCCAGCAGCGGTACGCCCGCCACCCAGAGCCAGGCGCCCGTGCGCCGCGCACCGGGCCGGGCGCCCGCCCGCAGCAGCAGCCCCAGCACCAGCGCGTCGCAGACCAGCACGAGCACGGCGAACGCCGTCGGGTACGCCAGGAACGGCAGCAGCGCGGGGGCCAGCACCGGCAGCGCCGCCGCCGGAGGGTACTGCCAGGTGACGTCGCCCGCGGGGAAGGCGCCGGTGCGCAGCACCTCGTACCAGCCGTGGTAGATCACCGAGACGTCCACGGTGACGTCGGGGCCCGGAACCGTCACCACCTTCAGCACGCAGAGCAGCAGCACCGCCCTGGTCGGCGTCCACACCGCGAGGACCCCGCGCGTGCCGGCCCGTCCCGTCATGGCTCTTCCGCCCCTCGTGCCGTACGTCCGGTCAGCCATGATGCCGGGCCCCGCCGCGCGCGGGACTCAGGCGCGGCCGGTGGCGGGGAGGCCGGTCGCCGACGGGACTCCGGCAGGGCGCCGGGGCCGGTTGACGGCGGGACTCCGGCGGGTCGCCGGGCTGACCTGACACGGGGAGGTCCGGCGCGCGGGGCGGGTCCGTTACTGTCGGCGGCGATGGACAAGACCTTGATCGTGACCAACGACTTCCCGCCCCGCCCCGGTGGCATCCAGGCCTTCCTGCACAACATGGCGCTGAGGCTGGACCCCGGACAGCTCGTCGTCTACGCCTCCACCTGGAAGCGGAGCGAGGAAGGGGTGCGGGCCACCGCCGACTTCGACGCCGACCAGCCCTTCACCGTCGTCCGCGACCGCACGACGATGCTGCTGCCCACCCCCCGGGTCACCCGGCGCGCGGCCGGGCTGCTGCGGGAGCACGGCTGCACCTCCGTCTGGTTCGGCGCCGCCGCCCCGCTCGGCCTGATGGCCCCCGCGCTGCGCCGGGCCGGCGCCCGCAGGCTCGTCGCCACCACCCACGGCCACGAGGCCGGATGGGCCCAGCTCCCCGCCTCCCGTCACCTGCTGCGCCGCATCGGGGAGGGCACCGACACGATCACGTACCTCGGTGAGTACACCCGGTCCCGGATCGCCGCCGCGCTCACCCCCGAGGCGGCCGGACGCATGGTGCAACTCCCGCCCGGCGTCGACGAGAAGACCTTCCACCCGGCGTCCGGCGGCGACCGGGTCAGGGCCCGGCTGGGGCTCACCGACCGGCCCGTCGTCGTCTGCGTCTCCCGGCTGGTGCCGCGCAAGGGCCAGGACACGCTGATCCTCGCCATGCCCGCGATCCTGGCCCGCCACCCCGACACCGTGCTCCTGATCGTCGGCGGCGGCCCGTACGCCAAGGACCTGGAGAAGCTCGCCGCCGAGACCGGCGTGAGCCGTTCCGTGCGCTTCACCGGCCCGGTGCCGTGGGAGGAACTGCCCGCGCACTACGGCGCCGGAGACGTCTTCGCCATGCCCTGCCGGACCCGGCGCGGCGGCCTCGACGTGGAGGGCCTCGGCATCGTCTACCTGGAAGCCTCGGCGACCGGGCTGCCGGTGGTGGCCGGCGACTCCGGCGGGGCGCCCGACGCCGTCCTGGACGGCGAGACGGGCTGGGTGGTGCGCGGCGGCGACGCCGGGGACACCGCCGACCGGATCGTCACCCTGCTCGGCGACGCGGAACTGCGCCGCCGCATGGGGGAGCGGGGACGCGAGTGGGTCGAGGAGAAGTGGCGCTGGGACCTGCTCGCCGAGAAGCTCCGCACGCTGCTCTGACCGCGCTACGACGGAGAGGGGCCCGCACGCGCGTGCGGGC
>NZ_JBHWYX010000088.1:0-10399 GCF_042728795.1 Streptomyces sp. NPDC060184 | reverse complement strand
CGACCGGTCGGGTCGGGCCGCCCCTCTGATGTGAGGTGTGACGTCTGGGCGCGGTCCGCGCGATGCGGTGTGCCGCGCCCGCGCGGCGAGAAAAGTGGAGCAGAGCGTCCTACGAAGGAAAGCGTCCTACGAGGGAAGCGCCCCAGGAGGGTCGTCCCACGAGGGAAGCGCCCTACGAGCGGTCGTCCTACGAGGTGGTGTCCCCCGAAGCGCGGGTCAGCGCATCTTTCCGCCGCGCGGCATCCGCGTCCCCTTGGGCATGGGGCCCTTCGGCAGCGGCATGTTGCTCATCAGGTCGCCCATCGCCCGCAGGCGGTCGTTGGCCGCCGTGACCTGCGGTCCGCTGAGGACGCGCGGGTACTTCAGCATCTTGGTGCGCACCTTCTTCAGCGGCACCTGGCCCTCGCCGTCGCCCACGATGATGTCGTGCACGGGGACGTCGAAGACGATGCGCGCCATCCGCTTCTTCTCGGCGGCCAGCAGGCTCTTCACCCGGTTCGGGTTGCCCTCGGCCACCAGCACGATGCCGGCCTTGCCGACCGCGCGGTGGACGACGTCCTGGCTGCGGTTCATCGCGACCGCCGGAGTGGTGGTCCAGCCGCGTCCGATCCGGTCCAGCACCGCCGCCGCGGCACCGGGCTGGCCCTCCATCTGACCGAAGGCCGCCGCCTCCGCACGCCGTCCGAAGACGATCATCATCGCGAGGACGGCCAGGACGAAGCCCAGGATGCCCAGGTAGAGCGGGTGACCGATCGCGAAGCCGATCGCGAGGATCACGCCGAAGACGACGATTCCCAGCCCCGCGAGCACGAGGCCGATCTTCGGGTCCGACCGCCGGGTCATCTTGTAGGTCAGGGCGATCTGCTTGAGCCGCCCCGCGTTCTCGGCGCTGTCCGCGCCTTCAGTGTTTGCCTTCCTCGCCATGCAAAGAAGTTTACGTGGCCGAGGAACGGTGCTCCGCAACGGCCTCCAGTACGTGCTGGGCCTCGACCCGGTCCCTGGCGCGGCGGCGGTCCTCCAGGACGGCGGTCCAGGCGTTGCGGCGGGCGGTGCGCTGGCCGCCGCTCAGCAGCAGCGACTCCACGGCGCGCAGCGCGTGGGTGACGGTCGGAAGGGTGTGGGCACGTACCGGCGCGGCCTGCATCGTGTGTTCCCTCTCGGGGCGGTCCGCGCGCGGCGCGGAACGGGGTGCGGGAAACGGGCGCGACAGCGGGTTCGGCCACTGGGGCCCGCGGAACCCGGGATCGCTGCTCTGGAACTGCTCCGGGGCCGGTATCACCGGCTCCGGGACCCGGGGTCACTGCTCTGGGACCAGAGTCACATCCCGGTGTTACCAGGGCATGACCGGTCGGTCAAACACCAATGAAACCTTGATGCGGGCCGTGCGCACGTCGAGGCGGCCCATACGCGTCCTCCACCTGCGGGGAGCGTACGGGCCGCCTCCGCCGGGCGGCTGCCGCCCGGTAATGCCCTGTGCCCGGATTCACACGGACGCGGTGTGCGCGGCCGTTCCGGCGCCGGCCGCGTCGCGGGCCGCCATCGCCTGCTGGAAGAGGCGCCCGGCGCGGTACGAGGAGCGGACCAGCGGGCCCGACATCACACCGGAGTACCCGATCGCGTCGGCCTCGTCCTTCAGCTCCACGAACTCCTGCGGCTTCACCCAGCGCTCGACGGGGTGGTGCCGGACGGAGGGGCGCAGGTACTGCGTGATCGTGATCAGCTCGCACCCGGCGTCGTGCAGGTCCTGGAGCGCCTCGCTGACCTCCTCGCGGGTCTCGCCCATGCCGAGGATCAGGTTCGACTTGGTCACCAGGCCGGCCTCGCGGGCCCGCGTGATGACGTCGAGCGAACGCTCGTACCGGAAGCCGGGGCGGATGCGCTTGAAGATCCTGGGGACCGTCTCGACGTTGTGCGCCAGCACCTCGGGGCGCGAGGAGAAGACCTCGGCCAGCTGCGCGGGCTCGGCGTTGAAGTCGGGGATCAGCAGCTCGACCTTGGTGCGGCCGGCCTCGCGGCCGTCCGTCAGCGCGTGGATCTGGCGGACGGTCTCCGCGTACAGCCACGCACCGCCGTCCTCCAGGTCGTCGCGGGCCACGCCGGTGATCGTGGCGTAGTTCAGGTCCATCGTGACGACGGACTCGCCGACCCTGCGGGGCTCGTCGCGGTCGAGCGCCTGCGGCTTGCCCGTGTCGATCTGGCAGAAGTCGCAGCGCCGGGTGCACTGGTCACCGCCGATGAGGAAGGTGGCCTCGCGGTCCTCCCAGCATTCGAAGATGTTGGGACAGCCCGCCTCCTGGCAGACCGTGTGCAGCCCCTCGCTCTTGACGAGCTTCTGCAGCTGGTTGTACTCGGGGCCCATCTTCGCCCGGGTTTTGATCCACTCGGGCTTGCGCTCGATGGGGGTCTGGCTGTTCCGGACCTCCAGGCGCAGCATCTTGCGCCCGTCGGGTGCGACAGCGGACACTCCGGCACTCCCCTTTGCTTTCACTGCATTGGATTCTTCGGCGAACACCAGGGTACGCCCGTCATTCGCACGGCCCTACGTCCGGCCAACCTGTGGCCGACGGGGGCTATTCCCCGTACGGCCGAACCGCGCGGACGGCGTACGCCCGCGGCGGTGTCCGGGGGCTCCTGCGACGGCCCCCGGACCGCCGCCGGTCAGGCGGTGGCGGGAGCGGTCGCCACCTCGCGAGGGGCGAGCTCGGCGTTCTCCAGGATGTCGCGCAGGTGCTTCTCGACGACCGGGAGGACCTCCGCGATCGTGAGGTCGTGCCCCAGCTCGTACGCGAGCGAGGTCACACCCGCGTCGCGGATGCCGCACGGCACGATCCGGTCGAAGGAGGTGTTGTCGGGGTTCACGTTCAGCGAGAAGCCGTGCATGGTGACGCCCTTGGCGACCCGGATGCCGATGGCGGCCAGCTTGCGGTCCTCGCGGCGCTGCCCGGCGTTGGAGGGGGCGTACTCGGGGCCGTTGAGCCGCGGGTCGAACTCCTCGTCGGTCAGCCGGGGGTCGAAGTCCAGCGACAGGCCGCCGAGCGACGGCCGCTGCTCGACCGGGTCGCCGAGCACCCAGACCCCGCTGCGTCCCTCGACCCGGCTGGTCGCGACGCCGAACTCGGCGGCGACGCGGATCAGCGCCTCCTCCAGCCGGCGCACGTGCGCCACGACGTCGACCGGGCGCGGCAGCTTCTGGATCGGGTAACCGACGAGCTGGCCCGGACCGTGCCAGGTGATCTTGCCGCCGCGGTCCACGTCGATGACGGGGGTGCCGTCCAGCGGCCGTTCGCTGTCGGTGGTGCGCCGCCCCGCCGTGTAGACGGACTGGTGCTCCAGCAGCAGGCAGGTGTCGGGGACGGTGTCCTCGAACCGCGCGGCGTGCAGCTCGCGCTGCTTCTGCCAGGCCTCCGTGTACTCGACGGCCTCCGGGCCGAAACCCAGCCGGACAAATCGCAGCTCGCTCACGGCGATGCCTCCCTACTCGTGGTGACGGGGAGCCCGGAGGGGTGCCTCCCGCCCGTCGTCACCGTGCGCGGAACGCGGTCACCGTGCACACTGATCGCGCCCGAATCACTGTACGACCGTCCGGGACCGGACGGTCCGGCAGGTCGTTTCGTCAGCGTGATCGGTACTCCTCACACGATCGGATGAACGTGGAGCGAACGCCGCCGGGGCCGCTCCTGGGGCCGCTAAATTCGCGCCGTTCCCCAAGGGCTGCCACGCCCGGCCCAGGCAAGGCAGGAGACCGCACCGCAGATGTCGGAACGACCCCCGCAGCGCACCCCGCATCCCCCGAACCGCAGACTCGCCGCGCTCATCGCGGAGGCCGGCTTCTCCCACGCGGGCCTGGCCCGACGGGTGGACCAGCTGGGGCTGGAGCACGGCCTCGACCTGCGGTACGACAAGACCTCGGTGACCCGCTGGCTGCGCGGCCAGCAGCCGCGCGGAACCACCCCCGCTCTGATCGCCGAGGTCTTCACCCGGCGCCTCGGCCGCCGGCTCACCGCCCAGGACCTCGGCCTGGACGCCTGCGCGCCCGTCTACGCGGGCCTGGAGTTCGCCTCGACCCCGGCCGAGGCCGTCGACATCGTCAGCGGACTCTGGCGCAAGGACTCGGGCAACCAGGCGGACCTCCGGAAGATCGCCTTCACCCCGGCCGGGCTGGTGGTCCCCAGCCGGGACTGGCTGATCGGGCAGGCCGACGAGTCCGTCTCCCGGGGCGACCACCCGGTCCCGGCCGCCGGCGCCGCGGGAGGCCAGGGGCCCCACGGTGAGAGCGCCCGGCCGGGACGGCCCGGTACCGCCCCCGCCGCCGGCCCGCTCCGGGACGCGCGGGCCGCGGGCACCCGGACGGGCACCCTCCCCGGACCGGGAGGCGCCGCCGGCCCCGGAGGGGGTGTGCCCGGAGCCCACGGCCCCGGGACCCCCGTCGTGGGCGCCCGGATCGGCGGTCAGCGCCCCGCCCCGGGCCACGCGCCCGGCCACGCGCAGGGCGGGGCCGTCGACGGGAGCGCGGCCACGGGCCCCGGAACCCCGCGCCCCGCGGTGCCCCGCCAGCGGCAGACCGAGCGGGCGTCCGGCCAGCGCGTCGGCAACGGCGACGTGGCGGCCCTGCGCTCGGTCGGTGAGCTCTTCCGCTCGCTCGACCACGCCTACGGCGGCGGACACGCCCGCCAGGCCCTGATCCGGTACCTGGAGCACGAGACCGAGCCGATGCTCCGGGGCCACTACACCGAGACGACCGGCCGCCGGCTCTTCGCGGCGGCGGCGGACCTGACCCGGCTGGCGGGCTGGACCTCGTACGACATCGCCGCGCACGGGCTGGCCCAGCGGTACTTCGTCCAGGCCCTGCGGCTCGCCCAGGCCGCCGGGGACCGGGCGTACGGCAGCTACGTGCTGATCACCATGAGCCGGCAGGCGGTCTACCTCGGGCACGGCCGCGAGGCCGTCCAGCTCGCCCGGGTGGCCCAGCAGGGGGTGGGCTCCGCCGCGCCCCCGGCCGTCCAGGCGTTGCTGCACGCGGTGGAGGCGCGCGGGCACGGCGTGCTCGGGGACGCGCGGGCGTGCGCCGTCTCGCTGGCGCGCGCGGAACGCGCCCTGGAGGCCGCCCGCCCCGGCGACGAGGCGCCCCACTGGGCCCGGAACTTCGACGAGGCCCAGCTCGCCGACGAGCTCGCGCACTGCCACCGGGACCTCCAGCAGTACCGGGCCGCCGCCCTGCACGCGGAGCGCTCGCTCCAGCTGCGCGCACCCGCGTACGCCCGGAGCAGGCTCTTCTGCCGGGTCGTCCTCGCCTCCGCCCGGCTCGGGCTCGGCGAACTCGACCAGGCGTGCCTGCTGGGCGCCGAGGCGGCCCAGCAGGCACGGGAGATGCGGTCCGTCCGGGCGACGGAGTACGTACGCGAGTTCGAGCGCAGGCTGGAGCCCTACCGCGACGCGGCGGCGGTACGCGGGTACCGCGAGCAGATCGCGGCCCTCGGCTGAGGGACGCGACCGGCCCCACCCGGACGGGGAAGGTGCTCAGGCGGCCCCCGACAGCGTCGTCCCCGGCTCCGGCAGGTACCCGGAACCCGCCCGGAGGTCGGTCAGGATCGCCTCCGCCGCGCGGCGGCCCGAGTGCAGTGCACCCCGCAGGGTGCTGGTGTCCCGGTGGTCGCCGCACACGTACAGCCCGGCGAGCACCCGCACCGGGCGGCTCGGATCGTGCGGCGGCGTCATCACCGGGACCGCCTCGGCGGTGTGATGGGTGGCCAGCAGCTCCCAGTCGTCCGTGGGCGTCCCGTACAGCGCCGCCAGGTGACCGCGCACCGCGCGCTCCAGACCGGGCGGCGGGGTGCCGAGCACCGCGGAGGTGATCAGCGCGCGCCCCCGCGGCGCCCGGGTGGGGTCGATCTCGCTCATCACCGCCGAGTACGCGACCGGCCCCGCCCCGCCCGCCTCCAGCACCAGCGAGGCGCCCGTCCGGGGAGCCTCCGGAGCCGAGTGGTGAACCACCGTCACCGGGTGGAAGCCGGGCACCCGCAGACCCGGCAGCAGCTCGGCGGCGGCCCCCGCGCCGGTGGCCACCAGAAGTGCGCGGCAGCTCAGCTCGCCGTGCTCCTTGGTGCGCACGGACGTGGTGTCGGCGGCCGTCACCTGGACGTTCGTACGTACGGTCTCCGGCGGCAGCGCGGACGCCAGCAGCTCGGGCAGCGCCGCCGAACCGCCCTCGGGAACCCGGAGGCGACCGCGTGCCCAGTCGCGCAGGACCAGTTCCGCGACCCGGCTCGATACCCGCAGCTCGGGATCGCTCAGCAGGGCGGCGAGCAGCGGCCGGAGGAAGCCGTCGACGGTGCGGGCAGGCAGCCCGCGCGCCGCGAGGGCCGCCTCCGCCGCCCGGTCGGGCTTGGCCATGATGCGGGCCGTGGAGGTGGAGGCCAGCCGCGCCAGCGACGCCCCGAGCCGGGCGCGGTCGAGGGCTTCGCCGACCGCCCCGCCCCGGCCGGCGGGAGCGGCACGGTCGCCGCCCACGGGGGCGCTCGAACGGGCGCGCGCCGGTTTGAACGCGCCCCTGGTGCTTCGTATGCCACCGGCGCGATAGCGGCGCCCGGCGTTGTGGACCACGACCGCCGGATCGAACGCGCGGAGCGCCAGGGGCGCCAGCCCCGGGATGTCCCCGAACTCCTCCGGCACGCTGCCGAGCAGCGGACCGAGCCGGTCGAGCCGGAACCCGTCCACCTCGTCCGTGGCCAGTCTGCCGCCGATGCGCGGTGTCGCCTCCAGGACGCTGACGCTCACCCCCGCCCGTACGAGAAGGTGGGCGGCTGACAGGCCGGCTGTACCGGCTCCGATGATGACCACGTCCGCGTGGTGTGCAGGCTTGCGCACATGCCCTCCCCGAGTCGTGCGAGCGGTGGGAGGCTCATGCCCCCGACTGCCTCCCGGAATGCCCGAGTTCGCCAAAGAGGCTAGGAGGATGGCCGATACCTGGACAGTCGCCCGCGCGAAGGCACCGGTGCACGGGGTCGCACGGGCCCGCCCGCGCGATCCGCGCACGTGCCGAGCGCACGTGCCCCGGGCACGGCCCTGCGCACCGGCCCGGCGGGGCAGGCGCTCGGGGCGACGGGTACCTCAGTCCAGGGCCGCGCGGATCGCGCTGTCGACGCCGGGGAAGGCGAAGGCGAAGCCCGAGTCCAGCAGCTTGCGCGGGACCACCCGCTGACTGCCCAGCACGTCCTCGGCGAAGTCGCCCAGCGCGAGGCGGAGCGCCGGGGCGGGGGCCGTGAAGAAGGTGGGCCGGTGCAGCACCCGCCCCATCGCCGCCGTCACCTCCGCGTTGGTGACCGGATCGGGCGCGGTGAGGTTCACCGGCCCGGACAGGGCCTCGGTGTCGAGCAGATGGCGCAGGGCGGCGACGTGGTCGTGCAGGGCGATGAAGCTCCAGTACTGGCGGCCGTTGCCGAGCCGCCCGCCCAGCCCCGCCTTGAACAGCGGGAAGAGCCTGCCCCAGGCGCCGCCGCCCGAGGCGACGACCAGCCCGGTGCGCGCGTGCGCGGTCCGGACGCCGGCCTCCTCGGCGGGCGCCGTGGCGGCCTCCCACTCCTCGCACACCGAGGGCAGGAACCCCTCGCCGGGCGGGGCGCTCTCGTCGACCGCGCGGTCACCGGTGTCGCCGTAGTAGCCGATCGCGGAACCCGAGACCAGGACCTTCGGCGGGGTGTCCAGGGAGGCGAGGGCCTCCGCGACCGCCGCGGTGCCCAGCACCCGGCTGTCCCGGATCTCCTTCTTGTACGCCTCGGTCCACCGGTGGTCGCCGACCCCGGCACCCGCCAGGTGGACCACCGCGTCGCAGCCGACCAGCCCGGCCACGTCGACGTACCCCCGGTGCGGGTCCCACCGGACCTCGTCACCGGCCTTCGCGGGCCTGCGCACCAGGCGGACGACCTCGTGCCCGTCGGACCGCAGCGAGCGCACGAGCGCCGCTCCGATGAGTCCGGTCGATCCGGTGACGGCGATGCGGGAGCGCTCCATGCGCCCATCCTGCCCCATGGACCGTGCCGGAGACGGTCATGGCACAGTGACGCCCATGTCCTCGCTCCGCCTTCACGCCATACGCCCGGCGCTGCTCTCCGACGAGGCCGCGCTCGCCGCGCTCGACCGGGAAACCTGGTCCACCCTGCACGCCGTGCAGCCCCGCCCGCAGCCGCCGTACCCGCCGTTCTTCGACGAGCGCCACTCGCCCCGCGACATCCTCGTCGCCGAGACGGTGCCGGAGGCTGTGCCGGAGATGGCGCCGGAGACGGCGCCGGAGACGGCGCCGGAGACGGCGCCGGGGACGGCGCCGGAGGGCGGGCGCGTCGTGCGGGAGGCGGTCCCGCGCGTGGCCGGATACCTCCGCCTGGTCGCGCCCACCCCGCTCGCCTGCCACCAGCACGTCCGGCAGATCCAGGGCCTCGCCGTCGACGGACGGGCGCGCGGCCTGGGCATCGGGCGGGCGCTGCTGCGCGCCGCGTTCGCCGAGGCGCGGCGCCAGGGCGCCAACCGGATCACCCTGCGCGTCCTCGGCCACAACACCCCGGCCCGCGCGCTCTACGCCGCCGAGGGGTTCGCCGTGGAGGGCGTACTGCCGGGCGAGTTCTTCCTGAACGGCGGGTACGTCGACGACGTGCTGATGGGGCGCGCGCTCTGAGGGCCCGCGGCGGCGCTTGAGCGGTGCGCGAGGCGGCTCAGTCCGCGCCGAACCGCTCCCACAGCGCGGGCAGCCGCGCGGCCAGCACCTCGTCGTTCTCGAACGAGAACGGGACCCCGGCCGGTTCGCGGGCTTGCGGGGGCAGCCCCAGGTCCGGCGAGACGACACCGGTGAGCTGCTCGTACGCCTCGTCGGCGGCGTAGCCCAGCTCCTCGCCGTCCCCGTCGGCCTCCTCGTCGAAGTCGTCCAGGAGCTCCGCGAGATCGTCGGGGTCCTGGAGCGCGCCCTCGAACACCTCCCGGCCCTGGCCGATCAGCCAGCAGCGGAAGTAGTCGAAGGCGTCGTCGCTCGCGCCGCCGAGCAGAAGGGCGGCGGCGCCCCACAGGTCCCAGCGGTAGGCGCGGTGGTAGCGGGCCTCGAAGTGCCGGGCGAAGTCGAGCACGGTCTCGGGGTCCAGCCGCACCAGCCGTTCCACGAGCAGCTCGGCGTGCTCCTCGGGGTCGCCCTCGGCGGCCTCGCGGGTGGTGTCGATGAGCTCCCAGAACTCCGTCTCGTCCATCACGGGTCCAGCATCGGCCGAGGCGGCGGCCCCCGCACGCGGAGCCCCCTACCGGTAGAGGCCGTGCATCCTGCCCGCCGCCTCGCGGAAGCGCGCGCGCAGCGCGGCCGGTGCCAGCACCTCCACCTCGGCGCCCAGCGCCAGCAACTGCTCGTACGCCACCTCCTGCGACTCCACCGGCAGGGTGACCGTCCGCCGCCCCTCGCCGTCCGGCGGTCCGGCGGCGGCCAGCGCCTCCTCGGCGGCGGCCCGGTCCACCAGGTGCGGGAGCCGCCGCGCGCCCGCACCGGAGATCCGTACGGTCACCTCGGTACGGAGCAGGGAGCGGGCGAACCGCGCGGAGCGGGCGGCCCAGAAGGAGACCAGGTCGAATCCGGCGTCCCGCTCGAACCGCCCGCCGTCCGGCTCGACCGAGACGAACCGGTCGACCCGGTACACCCGGAAGCCGCTCGGGGCGGCCGGTGCGTCGCCCGGCTGCGCGACCCGGGCGCAGAGGTACCAGACGCCCGCCTTCAGCACGAGCCCGTAGGGCAGGAGGGCCCGGTCCACCTCGGCGCCGTCCCGGAGGTAGCGCGCCCGGACCGTGAGGTCGTCGCGGACGGCCTCCGCCACGACGGGCAGCAGCGCCGGGGCGACCGGCTCCTGGAACCAGCCCGGGGCGTCCAGATGGAAGCGCCGGGCCACCGTGTCCGGGGTGTCCCGCAGCGAGGGCGTCAGGGCGGCGGCCACCTTGAGGCGGGCGGCGGACGCGGCGTCCTGGAGACCCAGGTCCCGCAGGGCGGTGGGCAGCCCGGAGAGGAAGAGCGCCTCGGCCTCGCCCCGGGCGAGACCGGTGAGACGGGTGCGGTAGCCGTCGACCAGGTGGTAGCCGCCCGTACGGCCGCGCTCCGCGTACACCGGGACGCCCGCCTCGGAGAGCGCGGCGGCGTCCCGCGCGACGGTCCGCTCCGACACCTCCAGCTCCGCCGCCAGCTCGGCGGCGGTCATCCCGGGACGGGACTGGAGGAGCAGCACCATGGTGATCAGTCGGGCCGCGCGCATACCCCCATTCTCGTCGGTGCGCGAGGGCCGGGGGAGCGTACGCGGAACGCCGTGGCCCCTCCGGTGTTCCGGAGGTGGCCCCCGCCAACAGCAATAAAAAAAAAACAACACCCCACAAACAAAGCGCAGAGCGT
>NZ_JBHWYX010000087.1:0-11882 GCF_042728795.1 Streptomyces sp. NPDC060184 | reverse complement strand
CCCACCCCGGCGGCGCCCCCCCCCCGGCCCCCCCGCCCCCCCCCGGGGCCGGGCCCCGCCGGTGGACCCGATGGTCCGCCGGGAGGGCGGGGAAATGACCGAAAGTCGCCCCGCCCTGGATGATTAGCGACGAAACGTGCATGTCAGGACCGCTTCGTCCGGGCCGGGACGGGGCGACGGCCCCGGTCCATGGCTACCGGAGTTGTCCGGTCCGTGAAATTCTGCGTCCGCGCCGCGCGCACCCGGGTTACCCAAAAGTACGATGGCCATGCGGCGCGGTCAGCAGTGGACACCGTATCGGAACACACATTTGGGAGGCGGCGTGAGCGCCATCGAGCAGACAGAGGCAGCGCGCCCGCGGGGCACTCGCCTGCCCCGCCGCGCCCGACGCAACCAGCTTCTGGGCGCCGCCCAGGAGGTCTTCGTCGCACAGGGGTACCACGCCGCCGCGATGGACGACATCGCCGAGCGGGCCGGTGTCAGCAAGCCCGTCCTCTACCAGCACTTCCCCGGGAAGCTGGAGCTCTACCTGGCCCTCCTCGACCAGCACTGCGAGTCGCTGCTCCAGGCGGTGCGCACCGCCCTCGCGTCGACGACGGAGAACAAGCAGCGCGTCGAGGCCACCATGGACGCCTATTTCGCGTACGTGGAGGACGAGGGCGGCGCCTTCCGCCTGGTCTTCGAGTCGGACCTGACCAACGAGCCCGCGGTGCGCGAGCGGGTGGACCGGGTGTCCCTCCAGTGCGCCGAGGCGATCTCGGACGTCATCGCGGGCGACACCGGCCAGTCCAAAGACGAATCGATGCTGCTGGCCGTCGGGCTGGGCGGGGTCGCGCAGGTGGTGGCCCGCTACTGGCTCTCCAGCCCCTCCGGCATCCCGCGCGACACGGCGGTGCAGCTGCTCACCTCGCTCGCCTGGCGCGGCATCGCGGGCTTCCCGCTGCACGGGGCCGAATAGCGGCACCCGGCGTGTTCGCTGCGGGCGTGGCCGGTCGGGCCCTGAGCGCTCGGCCCACCGGGCTAATGTGGCTGCGTACGGCGCGGCTACCGCGCAGGGACTGACCGTCGGAGGGACATAGCCGTGGAGGTCAAGATCGGGGTGCAGCACACGCCCCGCGAGATCGTTCTGGAGAGCGGGCTTTCCGCCGAGGACGTCGAGAGCGCGGTCACCGAGGCGCTCGGCGGCAAGGCGCAGCTGCTCAGCCTCACGGACGACAAGGGCCGCAAGGTCCTCGTGCCGGCCGACCGGATCGCGTACGTCGAGATCGGCGAGCCGGCGGCCCGGCGTGTCGGGTTCGGCGCGCTGTAAGCGGCACCACGCGCGGCACGACGGAGCGGCCCGGCGGGATCTCCCGCCGGGCCGCTCCGCGCGTTCCGGAAGCACCTCGACGCGAGCGCCGGTCCGAGCGCCCGACCCGAGCGCCGTTCCGGCGGAGGGCGGCGCTCCGCCGAAAGGTTTCCCCGGGCCGCGGAAGGGTTGCGTGACGCAGGTCACGGGTAGGACGGCGGAAGGTCTTCCGCTCGGATCGTCCTGACGGGAGCCCCGGGGCCGCAGAGCCCTCCCCGACCCCCGCACCTGCGGGGACGTACCGACGAACCTCCGCGAGGTGATGCTCCGTGATCTGGGAATCCTTCGGCTCCGTCGTGGTCGGTCTCGCCCTGTCCTGGGCCGCCCTCCGCGTCCTGCCCGGCCGGCTCCCGTCGGCCCGTGCGGTGTACCCCACCGGCGCCCTGGGAGCCCTGTTCGGGGCGTATCTGACGGACGGTGTGCTCTACTCCGGACACGCCGCGGCCACGGTGGCCGGTGCGCTGGTGGTCGGAGCGGTGACGCTGTCGCTGCTGATCCGGCCGGGCCGCCGGGGCCGGATCACCGGCTCGGCGACCGCGCGCTGAAGGCTGCCGGACAGGCCGGGCACCAGGGGGTGCCCTCCGGGCGGACGGCGCCACTTCCACCCCACGCCTTACGCCGCGAGGCCCAGGGCGGCCATCCGCTTGGTGTGCGCCTCGGTGATCCGGGAGAACATCCGGCCGACCTCGGCGAGGTCGAAGCCGTCCGCCACGCCGCCCACCAGCATCGTGGAGAGCGCGTCGCGGTCGGCGACCACCCGCTGGGCCTGCGAGAGCGCCTCGCCCATCAGCCGCCGGGCCCAGAGGGCGAGCCGGCCGCCGACGCGGGGGTCGGCCTCGATCGCGGCCCGTACCTTCTCCACCGCGAAGTTCCCGTGGCCGGTGTCGTCCAGGACGGCGAGCACCAGGTCCCGGGTGTCCGAGTCGAGCCGGATGGCGACCTCGCGGTAGAAGTCGCTGGCGATCGAGTCGCCGACGTACGCCTTGACCAGGCCCTCCAGCCAGTCGGAGGGGGCGGTCTGGCGGTGGAAGTCGTCGAGCGCCTTGGCGAACGGTTCCATGGCCCCGGTCGGGTCCTCACCGATCGTCGAGAGCCGGTCGGTGAGCTGCTCGAAATGATGGAATTCCGCGGAGGCCATCTTCGCCAGTTCCGCCTTGTCGCCGAGGGTCGGCGCGAGTTTGGCGTCCTCGGCGAGCCGCTCGAAAGCGGCCAGTTCCCCGTACGCGAGGGCGCCCAGCAGGTCCACCACGGCGGCGCGGTACTGCGGGTCGACCGATGCCGTGGACCAGCTTCCGGCGGCGGTGCCGGTGGGTGCGGGGGCTTCGTCGGGCGTGCGAGCGGCGTTGTCAGGCGTCTCCATGGAGCGCACAATAGCCCGCACGGCCCAGGTGGTAAGGGCCTGGTCCACGACCGAGATCACACCGTTCCGATGAATTCGCCCAACACACATGCGCGAATCCGGGGTACAGTGGTATTGCGCCTACTGAGCATTTTCGTATGCCAGGGGCGCGACCCTGAATGAGGATGCCCGGTCGGTGGCCCGATCGGCTCCGACCCGACAGCCCTCCACGCGGGTCGTACACACCGTACGACCGCAGATGAGGGGCCCCCTCAGCGGCACGAGCGCTCGAGCGACGGCAGTGGTCCCGCGCCACCCGCGCCCTCCCCCAGGGCCGGATGACCAACCCCGGCACGGTACGACCCCCAGCGTTCGCCTCGGTCCGCGTCTCACAGAAGAGGCAGCACCCTGACTACCTTCCGCGACCTCGGGATTCTCCCCGAGACGGCCGAGGCCCTCGAAGCCGTCGGCATCATGTCCCCCTTCCCGATCCAGGAGATGACGCTCCCCGTCGCGCTCTCCGGCAGCGACGTCATCGGCCAGGCGAAGACCGGCACCGGCAAGACGCTGGGCTTCGGCCTGCCGCTGCTGGAGCGCGTCACCGTCCCCGCCGACGTCGAGGCGGGCCGGGCCGCGCCCGAGAAGCTGACGGACGCGCCGCAGGCGCTGGTCGTCGTCCCCACCCGCGAGCTCTGCCAGCAGGTCACCAACGACCTCCTCACCGCCGGCAAGGTCCGTAACGTCCGCGTCCAGGCCATCTACGGCGGCCGGGCGTACGAGCCCCAGGTCGAGGCCCTCAAGAAGGGCGTCGACGTGGTCGTCGGCACCCCCGGCCGGCTGCTCGACCTGGCGGGCCAGCGCAAGCTGGACCTGTCCCACATCCGCGCGCTCGTCCTCGACGAGGCCGACGAGATGCTGGACCTGGGCTTCCTGCCCGACGTCGAGCGCATCATCACGATGCTGCCGCCGAAGCGCCAGACGATGCTCTTCTCGGCGACGATGCCCGGCGCCGTGATCAGCCTCGCCCGCCGGTACATGTCGCAGCCCACGCACATCAACGCCACGTCGCCCGACGACGAGGGCTCGACGGTCAAGAACACGACCCAGTTCGTGTACCGGGCGCACAACATGGACAAGCCCGAGATGGTCTCGCGCATCCTCCAGGCCGAAGGCCGGGGACTGGCGATGATCTTCTGCCGCACCAAGCGCACCGCGGCCGACATCGCGGAGCAGCTGGAGAAGCGCGGTTTCGCCTCCGGCGCGGTCCACGGCGACCTCGGCCAGGGCGCCCGTGAGCAGGCGCTGCGCGCGTTCCGCAACGGCAAGGTCGACGTCCTCGTCTGCACCGACGTCGCGGCGCGCGGTATCGATGTCGAGGGTGTGACCCACGTCATCAACTACCAGTCCCCCGAGGACGAGAAGACCTACCTGCACCGCATCGGCCGCACCGGCCGCGCGGGCGCCAAGGGCACCGCCGTCACGCTGGTGGACTGGGACGACATCCCGCGCTGGCAGCTGATCAACAAGGCGCTGGACCTGAAGTTCCCGGACCCGCAGGAGACGTACTCCACGTCGCCGCACCTGTTCTCGGACCTCGGCATCCCCGAGGGCACCAAGGGCATACTGCCGCGGGCCGAGCGGACCCGGGCGGGCCTGCGCGCGGAGGAGCTCGAAGACCTCGGCGAGACCGGTGGCCGGGGCCGCAAGGCTCCCGCGTCCTCGGGTCCCGCCCGTGAGGCCCGCGAGGAGCGCCCCGCGCGCACCCCGCGTCAGCGCCGCCGCACCCGTGGCGGAGCCGGCCAGCAGGAGGGCGCCGCCACGGTGCCCGCGCCCGCCGCCGAGGCCGTGGTCGCCCCGGAGAGCGGCCAGGCCGCCGAGGCGACGGAGCCGCGCACCCCGCGCCGCCGTCGTCGTGGCCGGGTCGGTGTCGCGGAGGCCGTCGCCGCCGAGGCGGCAGCCGTCGCGGTGGCCGAGGCGCCCGCGCCGGTCGCGACGGCGCCCGAGACCGTCGTGGAGGCCCCCGTGGCCGTCGAGGCCACCAAGCCGGTCCGTCGCCGCCGCACCCGTGCCGCCGCTCCGGCCGAGCCGGAGTTCCAGACGGTGGCCGTCGCCGTGGGCTTCACCGAGCCCGCCGCGGAGGTCAAGGCGGAGACGAAGCCGCGCCGCCGCCCCCGGGTCGTGAAGCCCGTCGAGGACGAGGTCGACTTCCAGATCGCCCCGCCCTCGGAACCCGAGTCCGAGAGCCGCGCGCGCCGCCGTCCCCGCACGGCCGCGAAGCCGGCCACGGAGGCGAAGGCCGAGGCGAAGCCCCGTACCCGCAAGGCCGCCGCGCCGAAGACGGTCGTGCGGGCCGAGCCCGAGGCGGCCGTGGCCGCGCCGGCCGCCGACGCCGCGGAGGAGAAGCCGAAGCGCCGTCGCCGTACGGTCGCCAAGCCGGAGACCGCGGTGGTCGCCGAGGCGGAGGCCGTGGCGAGCGAGGCGGCCGAGGCTCCGGCCCGGACCCGCCGTCGGCGTACCCGCCCGGCGACCGCCGAGGCCGCGTCGACCGAGAGCTGACGCTCCCGGCAGCAGGTGAACGCCGGACGGCCCCGCTCCCCGAACACCGGGGACGGGGCCGTCCGGCGTTTCCGGTGCGCGCCCCGCCGTCCGGGGCGCCGCCCGGCACACCCCCGCCCGGCACAACCCAGCCCGGCACGCGACCGCCCCGGTGCGCGCCCGCCCGACGGGCGGGGCTTTCGCCACACGGCCTAACCTCGTCCCATGAGCCGGCCGCCGACCTTCACCCCGCCCCCCTGTGCCCGTGCCCGCGCGCTGCGCACCCCGCGCGGCGACTTCGCCGCACTGGACGCCGTACCGCGTACCGACCCGCGCGGCACGGTCCTGCTGCTCCCCGGCTACACCGGGAGCAAGGAGGACTTCGTCGCCCTCCTCGAACCGCTGACCGCCGCCGGGTTCCGTGCCGTCGCCGTGGACGGCAGGGGGCAGTACGAGAGCCGGGGTACGGGCCGTCAGGAGGATTACGCGCAGGGCGAGTTGGCGCGGGACGTCCTCGCGCAGGCGATGGCGCTGGACGCCGGTGACGGCACGCCGACGCACCTGCTCGGCCATTCGCTGGGCGGCCAGATCGCCCGTGCGGCCGTGCTCCTGGACGCCGCGCCCTTCCGCTCGCTGACGCTGATGTCGTCCGGGCCGGCCGAGGTCTCCGCAGGGCAGCGGGACAAGGTGAAGCTGCTCGGCGACGCGCTGGCCGCGTTGACGATGGATCAGGTGTGGGACGCGATGCGGGCGTTGGACCCGCCGGAGGACGCGGCCACCGGCGGCGGCGAGGATCTGCGCCGCCGGTGGCTGAGGAACGATCCCGCCCAGCTGATCGCCACCGGACGCCAGTTGTCCGTGGAACCGGACCGGGTGGACGAGCTGGCCGCGACCGGCCTGCCCGTCCACGTCGTCTCCGGGGAGCGCGACGACGTCTGGCCGGTCGGGCTGCTCACCGCGATGGCCGGTCGGCTGGGCGCCCTCCGCACCACGGTCGCGGGCGCGGAGCACTCCCCCAACACCGCGCGCCCCGAGGAGACGGCGGCGGCGCTGGTGGCGTTCTGGGAGAGCCTCCGACCTTCTCCGAAGTCTGCGGGGCCGGGCGCGTCCCGGGCGTCGCAGGACGGGCGGGACTGCCGGCACACGGCCTAGAACTGCGCCTGGAGGTGCTGCCAGAAGCCGTCCCGCAGCGCCCGGCGCAGCGGGGCGTGCCCGCGCAGGGAGTGCTGGAGCAGGCGTTCCGCCTCCACCAGGAGGTCCTGGTCGACGGAGCCCGGCAGGTACGGGTGGCCCGGCATCAGGTCGGCCAGGGACTCCCGGCCCTTGGCGGCGAGCCAGGCGGCGGCGACCTGCGCCCCGACGAAGCGGACGTCCTCGCGGGAGGGCGCCGGGCCCTCGTCCTCGTACGTGGTGACCGGGCGGCGGGTGACGTAGGGGCGGCAGAAGTCCAGGTCGAAGGTGCGCTGACTGTCGACCTCCCAGAGCAGCGGCTCGGCCTGGTTGCGGCCTTCGCCCGCCTCGATGCCCCAGAGGTGGACGCGGGCGCCGTAGCCCTGCGCGGCTTCCACGGCCGAGACGAGGTCCTCGTCGCCGCCGACGAGCGCGGCGTCGCTGATGGCGCGGTGGCGGGCGAGCGATTCGAGGTCGGTGCGGATGAGGGAGTCGACACCCTTCTGCTGGTTGTTGGCGTTGAGGTTGCCGAGGCGCACCTTGACGTCGGGCAGTTCGGCGATGGACTGCTGCTCGGTGGTGTGGATGCGGCGCCGGGCGCCGTCGTACCAGTAGACGCGGAGCAGCCGGCTGTCCGCGAAGATCGTGCGGGCCTGTTCGATGAACGCCTCGATCAGCCCTCCGGAGTCGAGGTCGAAGGAGCGGCGGTCCTCGGTACCGGTGACGAGGAGTCCGGCGGCGGCGTAGACGTAGCCTGCGTCGACGAAGATCGCGTGGGTGGAGGGGGTCTTCGAGACCTCGGAAAGGACGCGCTGGAGGAGTTGGTTCGTCAGGTCCAGGCGGTCGCGGATGTCGTCCGGGGTGGTGGGGAAACCGGCTTCGGTCATGGGCGACTCGACGTCCGTGTCGGGGCGACTACCTGCGGGTACTTAGACATCCAAAAAATTTCCTTAGCGTAGGGAATGTTTTCCGGGGGGTGTGCCGTTGTACCCCTCGTAGGGAGCGGGACCGTGCGGCCTCGCTTCCTTATCCTTGCGGACGGGAATCCCCGTCCGACCAGTAGTTCTCCAGCAGGAGGATCGGACGAAGGGAAGCCCTGTGCGCTTCGAGATCATGCGACTCGACGATGTCGACGGTACCGCCGTGGACAGCACCGTCGTAGACGCCGCCTCCGTCAACCGGATCGTGCAGCAGGCCGCGGCAATGGGCCAGCGCATCTACATTCGGCCGGCTGAAAGCCCGGCCTCGTAACACCTTCCGGCAGTACGCCTTGATGAGATGACGAGTCGCCCCCGTACGGATCTCCGTACGGGGGCGCAGTGCGTCCGGGGCCGGGTCCCGGGCGGCCGGGGCCGGGTCAGCTGTTCTGGATGACCTGGGTGACGCCGTTGATGATCTGCTGCACGGCGATGGCGGAGAGCATCATTCCGGCGAGCCGGGTCACCAGCACCACGCCGCCGTCCTTGATGACCCGGATGATCAGCAGCGAGTAGCGCATGGTCAGCCAGAGCACCACGTGCATGGCGACGATCGCCGCCCAGACCGAGATCTGGCTGCTCACGGTGTGCGCGTGCTGCACGGCCAGGATCACCGAGACGATCGCGCCGGGTCCGGCGAGCAGGGGCATGCCGAGGGGTACGAGCGCCACGTTGACGTCCTTCGTCTGCGTCGGCTCGTCCGTCTTGCCGGTGAGCAGGTCCAGCGCGATGAGCAGCAGGAGCAGGCCGCCGGAGATCATCAGCGCCGGTACGGAGACGTGCAGGTAGTCCAGGATCTGCTGGCCGAGGACACCGAAGACGGCGATCACCCCGAACGCGACGGCGACCGCCTGGAGCGCCATCCTGCGCTGGGTCTTCGCGGGGCGGCCCGCGGTGAGGGCGAGGAAGATCGGCGTGATCCCCGGCGGGTCCATGATCACGAAGAGGGTGAGGAAGAGGGAACCAAAGACAGCGACGTCGAACACGGTGAGCCTTGCGGGAGAAGAGAACGAGACGGTCGGGGGGCGACCGCGCGCGGGCGGCCCCGGCCCTCCGGAGCGGGGGGAACGGGACGGGCCGGGGTGCGGCGGTGGCGCGGGAGAGGTGCGGAGGGCGCGCGGTACCAAAGTGCGGCACGGGAGTGCGGCACGGGGTGCTGCGCAGGGGGGTGCTGCCGGGTGCGGCTGCGACGGCCGGAGGTCCGGCTGCCGACGTCCGCCACCGGGCGCCGACTGCGGGCTTCCGGACTGCCGGACTGTCGGCTACCGGGCTGTCGGCGAAGGCCCTCAGCGGCGGAGGGCTCCACCGGCGCCCGGCACCGGGAAGGCTCCCGTGGCGCGCCGGGTGATCTCGCCGTAGATCTCGGGGTCGGTGGTGTAATCGCCGAGCGCGACGGTCTTGCGGCTGCCGTGGTAGTCGCTGGAGCCGGTGGTGAGCAGTCCCAGTTCGGCGGCGAGGCCGCGCAGCCGGGCGCGGGTGGCGGCGTCGTGGTCCATGTGGTCGACCTCGATGCCGTCGAGTCCCGCGGCGGCGAGCCGGGCGATGGCCGATTCGGGGACGACGGCGCCGCGCTTGACGGCCGCCGGGTGGGCGAAGACGGTGACCCCGCCCGCCGCCTTGACGAGCCGGACGGCCTCGAACGGGTCGAGTTCGTGCTTGCCCGCGTGCGCCCGGCCGCCGTCGGCGAGCCACTCGGGGGTGAACGCGTCGGAGACGGTGGGGACGACGCCCAGTTCGACGAGGGCGGCGGCGACGTGCGGGCGGCCCACCGATCCGTCCCCGGCGATGCGGGCGACCTGGTCCCAGGTCACCGGCACGCCGAGCGCCTGGAGCTTGCCCACCATGGCCTGGGCGCGCGGCACCCGGTCGTCCCGGACCAGCTCGCGCTCGCGGGCGAACGCGGGCTCCTCGGGGTCGAAGAGGTACGCCAGCATGTGCAGGCTCACCCCGTCGAGGCGGCAGGAGAGTTCGGCGCCGGTGACGAGGGTGAGGCCCTCGGGGAGGGCGGCCAGCGCCTCGGTGTGGCCCCGCACGGTGTCGTGGTCGGTGAGGGCGACGACGTCGAGTCCGGCCGCCGCCGCGTTGGCGACGAGCCGGGCCGGGGTGTCCGTACCGTCGGACGCGGTGGAGTGCGTGTGCAGGTCGATACGCACGACGGTGACTCCTGTGCTCGCGGGTGACGGTGGGGACGCTCCAGGATAACCACCGCCCGGGCATCACCCGGACGGCCGCACCGGGCCGCCCTCCCGCGAGCGGGTGCCGCACCGCCCTCAGCGCGGTGCGGGGCCTTGCCGGGGCGGGCCCTCGGGCATGCCGAGCAGGCGCGGGGTGAGGGCGCCGCAGGGCACGAGGTCCGTCTCGGCACCGGCGTCGCGGAGGTCGGTGAGGACCAGTTCGTCGTACATGAGCAGCGCCGACTGCTGGGGCCAGACGATCGCCCAGAGCCATAGCCCGCGCGCTTCGCCCGCGAAGACGGCCCGGTCCTCGGGGACGCCGTGCACCTGCCAGAGCGGGGTCGGGCGGCCGGCGGCGAGCACCTTGGCCACGGGGGGACCGTCGACGCGCATCCGGGGGCCGGGGTCGGGTCCTTCGATTCCGGCGTAGCGGGCGCCGAGCCCGACGCCGAGTTCCTCGGCGACCAGCAGCAGTTCGCCCATCCCGCCGAGCGGTCCCGGTCCCGAGCAGGCCAGCGCGGTGGCTCGGCCGCCGCTGCGGTCGTCGCCCGCGTGTGCCACGCCCGTGAACAGCCAGCCGACCGGCAGCGGCCACGGCATCCACACCGGCACCTGTGCGCGGTGGACCACCACTCCGAGGGCCTCGACGCTGGGCGGGACCACCGGTTGCATCGGATGGACCGGACCGTGCGCGGGGCACTGCCAGGAGTCGGCGAAGAGACCGGGCGCCCTGACCCGGCCACCGCACTTCGGGCAACTGGGTTCGCCCCTCATAGCGACCCACGGTCCCCCTCCCGCGTCGCCACGTCAAGGACGGTCACCCGTCCGCAGCGTGGCTCCCACCAGCGAAGATAGATGTAGTTTGCATCTATTAGCGGAGCTAACTTATTCTGTGTACCGCACAGGCATCTGGCCCCGGGCCGTGCGCCCCGGGCCGTGCGTCCGGGCTCGCGGCCGTCAGGACCGCGTCCATGAGGAGAGTGGGAACACCATGCAGGGAGAGGACCCGTTCGACGAAGGGGCCACCAGCATCCTTCGCCAGCCCAAGGCGGTCTGGGCGACCGCCGGCGCCTCGGTGGTGGCGTTCATGGGCATCGGCCTGGTCGACCCGATTCTGCCGTCCATCGCCAAGGGGCTGGACGCGACGCCGAGCCAGGTGTCGCTGCTGTTCACCTCGTACTTCCTGATCACCGCGTTCGCGATGCTCGTCACCGGCTTCGTCTCCAGTCGCGTCGGCGGGAAGAAGACCCTGCTGACCGGCCTGGCGCTGGTCGTGGTGTTCGCCGCGCTCTCCGGCACCTCCTCCTCGGTGGGCGAGCTGGTCGGCTTCCGGGCCGGCTGGGGGCTCGGCAACGCGCTCTTCGTGTCCACCGCGCTGGCCGTGATCGTCGGCGCCGCCGCAGGTGGCAGCGCGGCGGCGATCCTGCTGTACGAGGCGGCGCTCGGCCTCGGCATGGCGTGCGGCCCGCTGGTGGGGGCCCTGCTCGGCAACGCCAGCTGGCGTTACCCGTTCTTCGGCACCGCCGCCTTGATGGCGATCGGGTTCGTCTGCATCGCCGCGTTCCTCAGGGAACAGCCGAAGCCGGCCAGGAAGACCTCGCTGCTCGACCCGGTCAGGGCACTCGGCCACGGCGGCCTGGCCTCGGTCGCGGGCTCGGCGTTCTTCTACAACTACGCCTTCTTCACCATCCTCGCGTTCACCCCGTTCGTGCTGGACATGACCCCGTACAAGTCCGGCGCGGTCTTCTTCGCCTGGGGCCTGCTGCTCGCCGTCTTCTCGGTCTTCGTCGCCCCCCGGCTCCAGGCGCGCTTCGGCTCGCTGAAGGTGCTGGGCGTCTCGCTCGTGCTCTTCGCCGCCGACCTGCTCGTCCTCGGGTACGGGAACCATGTCACCGCGATCGTCTGCACCATCGTCTCGGGCGCCTTCATCGGCATGAACAACACCGTCTACACCGAGCTCGCCCTCGGCGTCTCCGACGCGCCCCGCCCGGTGGCGAGCGCCGGCTACAACTTCGTCCGTTGGTTCGCCGCGGCTGCCGCCCCCTACCTCGCCCCGAAGATCGAGGAGTGGAGCGATGCGCGCGTCCCGTTCGTGGTCGCCGCCGTCGCGGCCGTGGCCGGCGCGCTGATCGTCCGGGTGCGCCGCTCCGCGCTCACCCACGAGGCCGAGGAGGTCCAGCCCCGGCACGCCACCGAGGACGGCGTCTCCGCCTTCGCCGACTGACTTCCCCGGACGTACGAGGAGGGGCCCGCCGGTCGGCGGGGCCCCCCCCCGAACTGGGGGGGGGAGGACCCCCGGTAGGGGGGGAGCCACGGGGGCCGCCCGGGCCGGACCGGGG
>NZ_JBHWYX010000086.1:0-12538 GCF_042728795.1 Streptomyces sp. NPDC060184 | reverse complement strand
GCGTGTACTTCATGACTCCCCACCCAACGCCTTCGAGTGCGCTCGAAGCAAGGGGTAATGCAGCGCTGGCGCGCTGCATAGAGCGGGAATGCGCTGCGCGCATTCTGAAAGGCGCTGCGCGCATTCTGAAAGGCGCTGCGCGCCTTTTGATAAACCGCTGCGCGGTTTATGTGAAATTCCCGCAAGCGGGAATTTCAATTACCGCTGCGCGGTAATTGAGTGAGGGCTCCTCCGCTGCGCTCCGCACCCGGGCGTCCGCTGCGCTCCCGCCCTCCGGCTCCGCCGGGCTGGCTACGGGCGGGGAGAGTGCATCACGCGCGGTCCTGTGTAGGGCTTGGGGTTCTGGCCCGTCACCCCAGGGGGCGGGGCCACTCCGGTGACGGCCCGCCAGGAGAACGCGGGCGGGGGCCAGGCCCCGGGCAGCGGGCCCGGAGAACGAGGGTGAGGGCACTTCAGACCGGACGTCGGGATGAACTCTGGCTCGCCCCGCTCCCCCACTGCATCAGGTGAAGCAGCATGTGCCTTTAGCGAAACCGGGCCACACCCCCTGACAGCCCACCACTCCCGATGCATCAGTTTGATGAGCCGTGTAGCGATTGGGAATCTGAACCATTACCGGAACCCATCTTGAGCGCCTTTTGATGTGCGGGTAGAAACACGAACTAATTCATCAACGGCGGCCACAGGGAAACACTTCGGGGCGGGCACTTATTTCGGGCTTTCGGGCGTCACCACAGTGTCCATGATAGATCCAAGGATAGGTACTCCGGCAGTGACCGATAGACTGCCGCCACGATGAGCATAGAAAACAGAGAAGACAAGACCGAGACCGCCTGCCGGATCTGCGGGCATGACGACGGCGAGCCGGTATTCGACGCGTACGGCGTCCCTCAGTACGTCATCTGCCCGTGCTGCTACAACGAGTCCGGCATCGGTGATGACAACGTGTCACAGGTTCGTGAGCTGCGTGGCTACTGGGTTGCCAACGGCGCCCAGTGGTTCGAGCCGAAACTGCGGCCGGCCGACTGGGATCTGCTGAAGCAGCTCGCCAACATCCCGCCTGACTGGCGGTGAGTCTGGGATCGGCGGGGTGCTGATCGGCCGGGAACTGCTGGGGGTGTGGCCCACGGTGACGCTCGCGTACGGGGTGGTGCTGGGCGTGTACTGCGGGCCGACGCTCGCCCGCAGGCCCGCGGACGAGGCCGGGGTTCGGCGGGCCGCGGACCCTGCGCGGCCTCTGGGCCACGGGGGTTCTTCGCTACCGGGGAACGGTCCGGGCGAGGGTGGCGTCGAGGTCCGCCACGACGGCCATCACGGTCTCCGCGTGCGCCGGGTCGTCGGACGCGGCTCGGCCGGCGGAGAACGAGAGCCACTGGACCGTCCGCTGAAGAGCGGTGCGCAGTTCGGCGATCTGCTGATCGCGGGTGTCTGAACGGTCGGGAGCAGAGGTCATGACACGTTCAACGCCCGTCGAAGTCCGGGGATGCGCGCCGCTGTTACCACGGGTCCTGCCATGCCCAGGTGAGGAGCGGGTGTTCGGGGTAGGTTCGCGCAGGTCACCACGCATGGCAACAGTCCGCAGGGCAGCACGCATGGCAGGACCCATGGAAGCTGGCCGGAGCGGGCCGGCCGCCGGGTCACCGGAGGTCCCGCCTTGAGTCGTGCCCCGGGTCGCGTCCTCGGTCGCATCGGGCGTGCGTCCTCCGGTCGGGCCGATGCCAGGTCAGCGGGCGTTTTCCGGGCTCCGGCGAACGCCGACTACTTCCCAGGAGAGCCCTCTGGGGCGTACCGGCCCCGGCCCGGCGCGCTCCGCGACGGGTCGCGAGAGAGGCCAGCGCAGCGCCGTGCGCCTTCCCCGACTCCCCGTCACCCGCCCCGCCCCGCCCCGCCCCGCCCACCACCAGCGGCAGGCCCGGGGAACGAGGGGAAGTCCGGGCCGCTCACCACGCCCGATCCGGTGCCTGGTCTGCGGTGGGGCGTGGTGAGTAGGCCGGGCTGGTGCAACAGGTATCGCACCCGGTGGTGCAGCAGGTGGTGCAGCAGGTGGTGCAACCGATGGCGCACCGGATGGTGCTCCGTCCTCCCGCCGGCCCGGCCGGGCCGGGCGCGGAGCGGGGCGGCCTCCAGGTCGAGGACGCCGCCGGGGCACCACCGGCAGGTGGCGCCTCTGGTCGCGCTCCGGGTCGCACCGGCCGGGCAGACGCAGGACTGGTCCGAGGCGAGGGGCCTGCCGGCGCGGGGTCGGGCCGCTGCTCCTGGTGGTGCTTCCCGAACCGGTGGCCGGTGACGGTAAACAGCGCACCTCCGGCCCCTGACCCGCGGACGCGGGACGGCGGCCCGACCCTATGGTGTGCCTGTCGTCGTCCGGGGCGGTCCCGGGCCGAACGAGGGGTGGGGCCATGGGGAAGACCATGTTCGAGCAAGCGTTCGGCCGGAAACCGCATCCGGTGCTACGTCTGCTGGGCAACCTCGGGCTCTGCGCGTTCCAGGCCGTATGGGTGATCAGCGTGACCACGAACTTCCACACTGCGTGGCGGTGGCTCGCTGTCCCCTTCGGGCTCTGGGCAATCCTCAGCGAGGCCAGGGGCGCGGTCCTGGCGGCACGAGATCTCCGGCAGCGCGACAGCGCCCCCGTACCGGACTGAAACACCGCCCGGCACCCGCCGCCGGCCGCCGGGGATCCGGACCGGCATCAGGACCGGCAGGGCACCGGTTGGTGACCGGCAGCCGCCTCGATCGCGCGCCGGTACACGGGTCGCGCCAGCCGGTGGCCGCCGGACCGGCTGCCGGTCCCCACCAGCACAAATACCCGAACCTCACAGCTCACAGCCTCACAGCCGAAACCCGCCCATCAGGCGAAATCCGGGGCTCACCTCACAGCCGTACAGCCCGGCACGGCGAGCGTGGCGCCCTGTACGGCGATCTGACAGCCCCACAGCCACGCCCCGGACCTGGGGAGGTCTGGGGCGACTGACGAACGCTCAGGAGGGCGTTCAGGGGATCAGAATGCCCTGGTTCGGTCCGGGCTATCCCGACCGGTCGAGCCGGGCCCGCTGCTCCGGGGTGAGCGCGGCAACCTGGTCGGCGGTCAGGAGAGCCCCCTCGGGCCGTACCGGCCCCGGCCCGGCGCGCGTGGGGGGAGGTCCGGTGATCCCGGTGGGCGCGGTCCGTTGCCTGCTGGGACGGCGGTGTGAGCGCCGCCGCCGAGGCCTTGCTCAACACGGACCGCGACTGGGCGCAGCGCGGCGGGCGGGCGGCCGGTGACTCGCCGTACATCTCGCGTACGCGCGGCAGACGGAGCGGGCGGAGCTGGACCGGCTGGCGGCGTATGTACGGGAAACCGTGCTGCCTTGCACGCACCCGCATACCCGGTGCGGCGCCGGGCGCTGGAGGCGCTCGGCCAAGCCAACGGGCCACTTACGACGCCGACACCGGCTCCGCATCAGCCCGCCTGAAAAGCTGCGAGAATTCAACCGGCCGAAGGGAAATAAATTTCCGCTATTCCGCTCAAGGAACATCAGCTCACCCAGAAAGCGAGTTTCCGTAAATGGGTGGGATTCCCTGCAAGATCATTCGTGCCCCCGCAGGGGGTGCGGGGCACAATCGTGTCCGCGACCGGGTCGGGGAAGAGGATTATGGTCGCCGCGTCCGCGCTGGAGTGCTTCCCGGGCGGCCGGATCCTCGTCACCGTGCCGACGCTGGACCTCCTCGCGCAGACCGCTGAGGCGTGGCTTATGGTGGGCCACCGGGCGCCGATGGTCGCGGTGTGCTCGCTGGAGAACGACGAAGTCCTGGAGCGGCTCGGGGTGCGTACGACCACGAACCCGATCCAGCTCGCCCTGTGGGCCGGCCACGGGCCGGTCGTCGTGCTCGCCACGTACGCCTCGCTCGTCGACCGCGAGGACGCCACCGATCCGACCGGGAAGGTGCGCGGGCCGCTGGAGGCTGCGCTCGTGGGCGGGGAACGGCTGGACGGGCAGCGGCTGGACGGCTTCGACCTCGCGGTCGTGGACGAGGCGCACGGTACACCGAGGCCGCCGTCGCGGCCATGGTGGCCGTGGTGGATCTGCTCGCCGAACGCGACGCCGTACGCCTGAGCGTCGAGAGGCCGTAGCGCGCTCGCTCGCCGCGCGGCCCCGGGGGCAACGCGACGCGGACATCGCCGTGTCAGCGGGCCGCTGACGCGGCGTCTTCCCGGTTCGGCTGGCGTGCTGGGCGCCGGAGTCCGCGCTCGTCCGCGCTCGTCCGCGAGACGGCCGGCCCGGGCCGACGGCCCCGGCGGGTGGGCAGACCCGGTTGGTGGCCGGAGGGTGGGCGCGGCGGGGACTTCGCCGGACGGCGCGGGGTGCGGGCCCGGTGCCCGGGGCGGCGGCGGTGGTGGTGGAGCGGGCACGGGCGGCCGGGCGCTCGGCGAGCTGGGCCCGGGCGGCCGGGGAGTGCCGGGCTGGCGTGTACTGCGTCGGCGGACCCGCGGGCCGGGCCGGGATCGCCCCCGGAACACGCGGCCGGGCGCCTGGTCCGGGCCCTCACCGCCGACCGTCGGCCGCTCCGGCTCTGGCTCACCGGCCCGGCCGCAACGGCGCGGTGGGGCATCGGCGGCGCCCTGGTCGCGTCCCGAGCCAACCGGGTCACGGCCGCTTGCGGCAGGCGATGACCAGGGCGGCCGCGGTGAGCATGAAGCCGCCCACGCCGATCGCCGTGTTGATTGGGCCCGCGGCACCGGGGCGGACCATGACGACGAACCCGGCGAACAAGCTCGCCATCCCGCCGAGCACGATGGCGAGGCCAGCAAGGGCAGCCTCGACGGCCCTCGGCGGGAGCATGGCGGCGGCCGGAGCGGGCGCCGGATCGGGCGCAGGGGCCGACGCCGGGGCCGGGGCCGGCGGGGCGGGGAGCGGGACGGGAGCGGCCGGGTCGACGGGCTGCTGCGGGGTCTGGGGAGCGGTGGACATGGCGGGTTCCTCTCGTTGGTGAGACGTACGTCGGTGAAGGTGCCGAGTGCCGGGCGGCGGGCACGGCCTGCCGCCCGGGGTGGTGCGGCGGGGAGTGGAGTACGGGCCGGGTGCGTGCGTCGCGCAGTGGACTCCCGGGGCGACGGGCAGCACTTTGCGGCGCGACGGGGTAAGCCCCGCAAGCCCGTTGGGTGCAGTCGGGGGGGGCGACCTGTCCGAGCCGCGGTGCTCTCCGCTTAGTTGTGGGGCGGTGGTCACGATCGGGACCGCCCCTGGCCTGCGCCCCGCCGAGTCCGGCAGTTGACGGCCCGGGGGTGAGGATCCAGGGGTGAAACACCGCAGAACCCGGTTCGCCGCATGGCGATCTGACGGCCAAACAGCAATGCCCCGGACCTGGGGCCCGGGGCGACTGGGATGCGCTCTGATCGGTACGCAGGGACCAGAACGCCTGATTCGGCTACGGCTCGAAACCCGCCGCGCGTTCGGCTGGCCCCAGCTACACCGAAGGCCACCGCCCGGATCGGGCTGGTGGCCTTCCTGCGGGCGTAACCGTCATATGACGGTGATTGTAGCTTTCTCCCTCATCACGCACCAGAGTGATCGCTGACGAATGTCCACGACCGCTGTATGGCGACCTTACGGGCGAACTGCTGACGCGCTCGGCACGCCGTACGCGGCCGCGTACGGCGAGAAGGCGCACGTGACCGCGTGTGCGGCGGTTCGTCGACCGCGGGCTGCTCGCCGGCCCGGGCGCGCCCCCGGACGGGACGCTGCACCACCCCGGTCAGGTCGCCGAGGTCTGGCGCCGCGAGGACTTCGCGGACCTGGTCGCCGCCGACACCCTGCTCGGGCCCGAGCAGGGTGTCGCCCGGCTCCGGTTGGGCAGGGCGGAGTTCGACTGGATCGTGCGGCTCGGCCGGCTCCGCTCCCCGCGGTTGGTCGAGGTCCGCTTCGGTACCAGCCGGGCCGGAGCCGTCGACGTCGCGCTCCACACCACCGCCGACGTCGGCACCGTCGTCGTCGTTGTTCCCGCCCACCCCGAGATCGGCTGGGAACAGGTGCGCGCGGTGGGCGGCGGCCGCCGCTCGCGGCGCTGAGGCGGACGGGCACCGGCCCGGGCCCGACCGGCCACCAGCCCGCCCGCCGTGTCCCCGCCGCCCGGACGGGGCACCGGTGGCACGGGGGCGGTCGGCGTCCGGGTGCGCCCGGTGTTACGGCTGCGCGTGCCAGTCGTAAGGGCGCGGGCCCGCCACGCGGTCCCAGGGTCCCAGGGCGCGGGCCCAGCACGCGGGCCCAGGGCCCGGGGTGCGGGCCCGGGGTGCGGGGCGCGGGCCCGGGGTGCGGGGCGCGGGCCCAGCACGCGGGCCCGGGGCGCGGGGCCCAGGGCCCGGGGTGCGGGGTGCGGGGCCCGGGGTGCGGGGTGCGGGGCGGGGGTGCGGGTTACCGGCTGCGGGACGGGCGGCGGGCGGGGGCGGTGGGGCGGCGGTGGGCGGGGACGGCGGGCTCCGCGGCCCCGGGGCCGGGGCCGGGTGCGGTGGTGGCGGTGGTGGAGCGGGCGCGGGCGGCGGCCGGGGAGACGCGGGATCGGTCGGGGACCGGGGTGCCGAGCGGGGCGGTCAGGGTGTGGAGGGTCGCGGCGACCAGGCGCTCGACGAGCTGGGCCGGCGGGCCCGGGCGGCCGAGCACGTCCTTGAGCCCTGCCAGGCGCGCCCGCAGGCCCCGCTCGCCGTCCGGGCCCTCGACGACGGTCTTCATGCGCAGGGCCAGCAGGAGCCAGGGGCGGGCGCTGACGAACAGGCAGGCACCGCGGCCAGGGCCGGCTCTTGCGCAGCCCTCAGCCACCGGAGAGACGGCAGAGCCCCGGGCCGCGCTTCCGCGCTCCTGGGGCTCCGGTGTCGGTGTCAGGTCAGCGTTCGAGGAGGGCGATGCGGATGGCTCGCTCGACGTGGTTCGCGACGTTCTGGTGGCCCGCCGCGTTGGGGTGGACCAGGGTGGCGCGCTTGCCGACGATGCCGCAGTTCAGCTTGCCGATCGCGGCGGGCCAGTAGGTCCCGGCGTCGCCGCAGAGGCCCTCGACCCACTTCTCGTCGGCGGGCTGGCAGGCGTCGTGGCCGACGCTGGAGGAGTAGATGTCGACGTACTGGTCGCCGAAGAAGCTGGAGACGCGCTGGATCGTGCTGTTCAGTTGCTTCAGCACGTGGTCGCGGAGCCAGTCGATGTCGGCGTGCTTGATGAGGCTGAGTTCGGTCAGGGCGAGGCGATTGCAGGCGCTGCCGTCTTCCGGCAGGACAGCCGGGTAGCCGACGGTGACCACCTTGGCGTTGGGCGCGGCCGTGTGCACCTCGGCCAGCATCTGGATGTACTCGTCCTGGACGCGGGCGAGCTTGTCCTCGATGCTCTCCTCGCCCTCCGGGGGGTTGGTGTAGTGCTCGCGGCAGGAGCCGGTGACCTGGGCGCCCTCTTCGAGGCACTTGAGGAGCATGCCGCCGAAGGGCAGGCTGTTGCCGCCGACGCCGATGGTGACGACGTCGGTCTGGTCGTTCAGACCGGCCCGCTTGATCTGGGTGTCCACCGCCGGCCAGCCGGCCTCGGGCTGCTGGACCGGGCTGACCGGCTTCTGCTTGGTGGTCGCGATGTCCGTGATGACGGCTGCGCCGCAGCTGACATTGGCCAGGTGGACGGGCTTACCCGGCGGGAACTCGTCCAGCTCCGTTTGGACCAGGCTGGGGTAGGCGCCGCTGGTGCGGTCGCAGCCGTCACGGGACGCGTCGCCCAGCGCGGGCAGCGGGTCGCCCACGAAGACACCGGCGGTGTACGAGTCGCCCAGCGCGGCCCATTCGTACTGGTCGGCCGCACCGGCCGAACCGGAGGGAAGGAGGGCGGACGCGGCCAGCGCGAGTCCCACGGTCAGGGCGCGCAAGCGCGGGCGGGAGACAGGGTTTCGCATGGATGCTCCAGAGTCGGCAGGAGACGCCCCGGGGCGGCAGGTGGCCCCGGGGCGAAGGCAACGCCCAAGATCATCCATGCTGCGGAATCAGCCGTTCCGCGAACTGGGCCGATCACCCACGATCGAGCTAAATGATCAGATCATTCATGTTGCCGCATGACGACCTGGACGGCGTGGATGGGGAACTCTGGCCGATGTCCCAGGTGGCGTCGGCGGCAGACCAGAGCCGGCGGGGCAAGCTCACCGACGACAAGCTCGCCGACCTCGGACTGGAGTGGCGGCATGAGTACCGAGCAGTGCGACGTGGACGCGTTCGCGCAGGACGTCCTGGCGGCCACGGAACGCTTCCCCTGGGCCGTGGCCGCGCCCGGCGAACGTCACTGGCCGGACGGCGAGTTCCCGAACGTCGCGCTGCACGCGGTGCGCCCCGAGGAACGCGACGGATACGTCGAGCACCTGGAGGCGTTCTCGGTGGAGCACCGGGCTCGTCTGGAAGAGCTGCTGCGGGCGTACGGGCCGGGCACTCGTCGGGCCGTGCACGGCGGGCCGGGCGGCGGCGGATCGTCCGCACCGCCAATGCGTCGGGGAAGCTGAAGGCCGACGGGCCGGCCGTGTGGCGGGAGGTCAACTGCGGGGAGGGGGCTCCATCCGTGCGGGTGCCTTTCGCTTGGTCGGAGTATGGGCCCAGCAGACCCTGGACATGCCCCGGAGGGAAAATCCCCCTGAGAGCGGAGCATGCACATGGCCATCGATGCCTACGAGAATCTCCAGATCGTCCGTGGGACCGTCGCGGAAGACGGCACCCGGATCGCCGGCCACGGCTTCAAGGCGACGAAGGTCGGCACCGGCAAGTACCTCATCACCTTCAACAACGACTTTCTCGAGAAGCCTTCGGTCGTCGCCAACTTGGACGGCGAGGTCTGGAGCGGGCTGGACGATGCGCACGTCAGCGACGCCACCACCGAGAAGGTGACGGTCCTCACGAGCAACTCGAACGGCGCCCGGGCGGACCGCGCGTTCCACTTCATCGCCATGGGCTGACCCCGCCGAGACCGGTTGCCACAGCCACGCAGCGATCGCACATGCAGTGGCGACGGGTCAGCAGCAGTCGGATCATGCCTTTCCCCGGTCCTGAACGCCGACCGGGGAAAGGAGTCCACAGTCACACCAGGCCCTGACAACATCCCCTTGACCAGAACTTCGCCAACCGTGCGGGGCGCGGGCCGGGGCGGTCGGTCCCTCCTGCCGGCTGCCGGGCGGGAGAACGGGGATCACGGTGCGGGCGACCGCCAGCTCGACGGGTTCCGCCCGCAGCACGCGTCAGCCCTGCCGCAGGACCACCGATGGTTGTTGTCGCCCGTGGCCAACGCGGCCAGGAGCAGCCGCCCGGACACACCGCGTGCGTCACCACCGCAGGTCAGAGGCGGGGCGCCGCTTGACACGATGCTGTTCGGCGGGCGTGCTGGGCGCCGGTGTCCACGCTCGTGCGGGCTCGCCCGCGAGAGGGCGGGCCCGGCGCCGACTGCCTCGGAGGGCGGGCAGACCCGGGACGGCGGCCGGAGAGCGGTGCGCGGCGGGGACCGCGCCGACGGTGCGGGACGGGCGGCGGGCGGCGCGCGCCCTGGTGTTACGGGTGTGCGTGCTGGTCGTGGAGGCGGTGGAGTGCGGCGCGCAGGCGGTGTCCGTCGGGGGTGGCGGGGATCTTGAGGCGGGCGGGGTTCATGGACGCGAGGCGGGTCAGGGTGTGGTCCAGGGCCTGGGGGGTCGGGCGGGTCGTGGCGGGTCGCGGACTGGAGTCGGTAGAGGGCTTTGTAGAGGGTCTGGGAGATCCCGGCGGCGTACCCGGCGAAGGGGACCATGGCCTCCAGCAGTTCAGCCTTCATGGCGTTGATGCGACTCTTGCCCGAGATGAAGCGGCTGCGTCCACCACGGTGTGCGCCCGTGCGACGGTCTGGGATCTCGGTGGCGTCCATCAACTCGGTCTGGCCGCTGGCGCCGAGATCGGCGATGACATCGGCCAACGTGCGAAGTCGCAGACCGCCCTCGACACGACAGCCCCGGTCGGCGAGCAGGGGCCGGATCTCGCCGACCGCACGGGTGATGGTCGACCGGCCCATCTGGATCCAGCAGGCCGGCACGTCGTGGGTGACGCCGTGTCTGAGATTCACGAGAGGGCCAGCAGCCGGTCGATGAAGACCAGCTTGTCCTTCGCACCCGCCCCGGCCGCTCGCCGACGCCGTCGGTCCAGCAATCCAGCATCCCTGCGGGCCTGCTGGAGACTGTTCCCGAAGGCCGGTACGCCAGCCGTGGCGCCGGTACGAACCGTTACGGGCCGTGCGCCGGCGGGCGAGGGGGGGCGCTTCGCGCGCGGTTTGGTCAGGTGGTGGGGTGTGCGCCGGAACCGGTCAGTAGAGCTTCCAGAATCCTTGTGAGCTGGGGTTCCAACTCGACGACGGCCCCCTGGAGTTCGCACGCGTAGAGTGTGCGCACCGCGTCACCGGGCGTGGCCATGTGCCACAGTGCGCCCGCCATGCCGGTCGCCGTGGCAACCGTGTCGAGGGCCTGTTGCCGCGTGAGTCCGAGGGTGCGGTGCAGTTCGCCGGCGAGCAGGTCGACCTGCTGGAGCGTGGCCGTCTTGAACGCCCTGACCGAGTCCACGGAGACGTTCCGTTCGAGGTTCAGAGGGGTGTGGGCCAGCAGATCGCAGAACAGGGGACGGGCGGCCAGCGTGGCTGCGAGAATCTGGGCAGTTTGTGCGGGTGTGCCGTGTTCGGCGTCCGCGGTTGCCGAACAGACCTCGTCGGTCCATTCCCGCCACTCCACCGCCGACAGTCTCAGGAAGATCTGCTCCCGGGTCTCGAAGTAGCGCAGCAGGGCCGACTTGTGCATGCCGATGGTCGCGGCGATGTCGGTGAGGCTGACGCCCCGTACCCCACGCTGCACGGCGAGAGCGCGGGCGGCGCTCAGGATCATCGACTCACGGGCCTGTTTGGCTTCGGCGCTCCGGGCGCGCTGGACGACCTCGCTCATGGGCCCAGCATAGAACACTTAGCGATACGCCGTTCTCTTAAGTGAGTGCGAGCGGTCGCACGTGACCTTCTTCCCCGGTCCGGGTGGCCGGGTGCCCTGGCGGCCACCTCCCGCAGTCCTTACGAACCGCTGTTGACTTATTAACGCAACGGTGTTGTATTAGATGTGGATCACGCACCAGTCACACCCTCCGATCCGCACCACCGACACCGGCTCGCGCCACACGCGCTCCCTCCGCCAGCCACGAGGGCGGACGGACATCACTCACCCGACAGCCCGCAGAACAGGAACAGCACATGCGCACATACGACCGGCTCTTCATCGGCGGAACCTGGGCCGAGCCGAGCAAGACCGACTTGCTCGACATCAACTCCCCCCACGACCAATCCGTCGTCGGCCGCGCCGCCCAGGCCCAGCCCGCCGACATCGACCGCGCCGTCGCCGCGGCCCGCAACGCCTTCGACAACGGCCCCTGGCCTCGCACCGCGCCCGCCGAACGAATCGCCCTGCTCCGCCGCTTCGACGAACTGCGCGCCACCCACAACGATGAACTCGCCGCCCTCATCACCGCCGAGAACGGCTCGGCCTCCTGGTTCACCAACGCACTCCAGGCCAGCCTCACCCCCCAGTTCAACGGCTATCTGAAGGCCGCCGAAGAATTCGACTGGGAAACGGCGCTTGCACCCTCCGATCCCTCCTCCCCGGTTCGCACGGTCACCCGGCGTGAGCCTGTCGGCGTCGTCGCGGCGGTGATCCCCTGGAACGCCCCCACGTCCTCCGCGTACGGAAAGATCATCCCGGCCCTGCTCACCGGCAACACGGTCGTCCTCAAGGTCTCTCCGGAGAACTCGCTGAGCATGGGCTACCTCGCCGAACTGCTGGAACTCGCAGGCCTGCCCGAGGGCGTGATCAGTGTCCTGCCGGCCGACCGGGAGACCAGCGAATACCTCGTCTCCCACCCGGACGTCGACAAGATCGCCTTCACCGGCTCGACCGGCGCCGGCCGCGCCATCGCCTCGATCGCGGGCCGGCAGCTCAAGCGCGTCAGTCTGGAACTGGGCGGCAAGTCGGCTGCCGTCATCCTGCCGGACGCCGACATCGACAAGGCCGTCCAGGACCTGCGGTTCGCCTCGCTGCTGAACAACGGAGAGGCATGCATCGCCCTCACCCGTGTCCTCGCCCCGCGAAGCCGCTACGAGGAGGTCGTGGCCGGGCTGAAGGAACTGGTCGAGTCGCTCACGGTGGGCGACCCCAGCGCTCCGGACACCTTCATCGGCCCGATGGTCCGCCCCGACCAGCAGCAGCGCGTGCGCTCCTACATCCGGCTCGGCATCGAGGAGGGCGCTCGTCTGGTCACCGGCGGCCCGCAGATACCCCAGGGCCTGGAGAAGGGCAACTACGTGACGCCCACCGTCTTCGCCGACGTCGACAACTCCATGCGCATCGCGCAGGAGGAGATCTTCGGCCCCGTCCTGGTCGTCATCCCCTACGACGACGAGGACGACGCCGTGCGCATCGCCAACGACTCCGAGTACGGCCTCTCCGGCGGCGTCTGGTCCTCCGACGAGGCCCACGCCCTCGCCGTCGCCCGCCGCATCCGCACCGGCAC
>NZ_JBHWYX010000085.1:0-12875 GCF_042728795.1 Streptomyces sp. NPDC060184 | reverse complement strand
AAAATACTTCTCACCCGCCCCCCCCCCCCCCTGCGGGGCCGCCCCCCCCCCCCCGGGCCCCGCCCCCCCCCGCGCCCGGGGGGGGGGGGGGGTCCGCCGCCACGTCCGGGGCCGAGCGGCCGGGGCGCGTGGCCGGGGGCGCGTGGCCGGGGCGCGTGGCCGGGGCGCGTGGCGGGCCCTACTTCGGGGCGCCGACCATGCGCAGCACCAGGTCCGCGTAGAGCGCGCCGACCTCCTCGGGCGTGCGGCTGCCCTGCGCGTTGAACCAGCGCGAGACGTCGATGCAGAGGGAGAGGACGGCGAGCGCGGTGCCGGGCACGTCGGGGACGTCGAACTCCCCGGTGTCCACACCGTCCTTGATGATCCGCCGCATCACCGCGTCGGTGCGCCGCCGCAGTTCGATGATCTCGGCGCGGTGTTCGTCGCTCAGCGCGTCGAGTTCGTACTGCACCACCCGTGCCGTCGCGAAGCGCTCCGCGTGCCAGTGGACGAAGGCCCGTACGGCCACGGCGAGCCGGTCCGGGGCGGCACCGTCGCCGTCCGCCGCGGCCTCCAGCAGGGAGAGCGCACGGTCGTGGCCGATGCGGCTGATCCGGTGGAGCAGCTCTTCCTTCGTCTTGTAGTGGATGTAGAGAGCAGCCGGGCTCATGCCGGCCCGGCCGGCGATGTCACGGGTGGTGGTCGCGTGGTAGCCGCGCTCGGCGAAGGCCTCGACCGCCGCCACGAGGAGCCGCCGGGCGGCCTCGGGGGTCACTTCGCCCCACGGCGTCTCCTGGCCGTCGGTCTCCTCCGCCGTACCCATGGTCACGCGCCCCTCTCAGTCCGCCGGACGAACACCATACCCCGACCCTGAGCAAGCGCTTAGGACCGTGCCCGCAGGATAGCGCCGCCCGCGCGAAAGAGGGAGGTGGGACGGGCCCCTCCCCGAAAACCCCTCCGCCCCGCACCGCGTGGTCACGGTACGGGGCGGAGGGCCGGCGGCCCCGGGGGCGGCGGGGCGCGGTCAGAGCTTCTGGAACGGGTCGTGCTCGGCGAGGATCTTCTCCAGTCGCGCCTGGTCGACGCGGCTGACGATCCGGCCCTCCTCCTGGCGGTCGCGGATGACCTTGGCGAGGGTGAAGCACGAGGTGACGAGGTAGAGGACGCCGATGGCGAGGAAACCCCGCACCCAGCCGTCCGCGTCGAGGAAGAAGATCCCGAGGGCCACCGCACCCATCGCCACCCCGAAGGAGGCGACGGCCTGGCCGTAGAAGGCGGCGGTGCTCTGCTGCTTGACCGGTGTCGTGTCGCTCATGCCCCGAGCTTCCGCCGTCCGGGCGGGGCGCCGCATCCGCGCCCGTACTCACGGCCGTACTCAGGCGCGGTGCGGGCGGCCCGAGGGCGGAGGCAGGCCGGGCGGAGACAGGTCAGAACGCGGAGACCCCGGTCAGCGCGCGGCCGATGATCAGCTTCTGGATCTGGCTGGTGCCCTCGTAGAGCGTCATCACCCGGGCGTCGCGGACCAGTTTGCCCACCGGGTACTCGTCGATGTAGCCGTAACCGCCGAACACCTGGAGGGCGTTGTTGGCGGAGCGGACCGCCGCTTCGGAGGCGAAGAGCTTGGCCTGGGAGGCGGCGGTGGCGAAGGGCTCGCCCCGGTCGATCAGATCGGCGACCCGCCAGGTGAGGAGGCGGGCGGCGTCCACGTCCACGGCGATGTCGCTGAGGAGTTCCTGGACCAGCTGGTAGCCCGCGACGGGCTTGCCGAACTGCTGCCGCTCGCCCGCGTAGCCGACCGCCGCGTCCAGCGCGGCCTGGGCGATCCCCACGCAGCCCGCGGCCACCGACATGCGCCCCTTGGCCAGGGCGGACATCGCGATCGAGAACCCCTTGCCCTCGGGGCCCACCAGCGCGGACGCGGGGACCCGGACGCCCTCCAGGACCAGTTCGGCGGTGGCCTGGCCGCGCAGGCCGAGCTTGCCGTGGACGGTGTTGCGGGTGAGGCCCGGAGTGTCGGTGGGGACCAGGAAGGCGGAGACGCCCCGGTGGCCGGGGGTGTCGCCGGTGCGGGCGAAGAGCAGCACCACGTCGGCCCAGGTGCCGTTGGTGATGAACATCTTGGTGCCGTCGATGACGTAGCCGTCGCCGTCGCGCACGGCCCTCGTCGTGAGGTTCCCCGCGTCCGAGCCGGTGCCGGGCTCGGTGAGCCCGAAGCAGCCGATCAGGTCCCCGGCGGTGAGCCCGGGGAGCCAGCGGCGCTTCTGTTCCTCGTCGCCCCAGGCGGCGACGGTCTTGGCGACCAGCCCGAGGGAGACCGAGACGATGCCGCGCACCGAGGAGTCGCCGCGCCCCAGCTCCTCGGTGACCAGGCAGTACGCGAGGTGGTCGCCGCCCGAACCGCCGTACTCCTCGGGCACGGTGAGGCCGAGGAATCCCAGGGCGCCCAGCTTCTTCACGATCGACTTGTCGACACTTTCGGCGCGGTCCCAGGCCGCGGCGTGCGGGGTCACCTCCCGGGCCACGAAGTCCCTGGCCAGTCGCCGGACCGCTTCCTGCTCCTCGCTGAGCTCCAGGTTCATCGGGCTCCACTCCTCCGCATCGGGCACCGGACCGCCGGACCGCCGACCTCGCCGACCGCTTTAATTAGCACTGCTAGTTTCTCGTCGCAGCCCACTATGTGCCGCCGGACCGTGCCGCGCAAGCCCTCCGGGACGCCGGGCCGGGCGGGTGCGTCCACCCCGCCCGGCCGGACAGGTGCGTCCACCGCTCCCCGGCAATGGGCGGCACGATTCGGCCGAGGATGCGGCGCGGCATGGCCCTGTCTCCTCTCCCCTGCTAAATTCCCTGGCTGCTCATACGGCGAAGAACGGAAAACCACGGGGGGTTGCGTGTCGTTCGCGGAGGAATGGGCACAGCTGAAAGCGGATGCCGCCATGCGGATAGATCAACTACCCGCGGAGACGGGCGGATCACCCGCCGGACCAGCATTGGACTACAACACCGATTCCATCAACGGAAATGCGAATCTGTTGATCGAAATAGCGGGACTCCTGTACGAGGCCAGACCGGACGGCGACCTGTGCACCATAGCGCGGGAGCCGAGGGCACACGGCGACGTAGCCGCACAGGTGGAGCGTTTCGGCCGATTCGCCGATGATCAATTCCAGGACACCGTCGCTCTGTTCGCGGCACTCGCCACCCGCCTCAGAGCGGCAGGATCGGATTTTGTGACCGTGGATGACGCCCAGGCCGGACGCTTCCTCGACGAAGTCCTGCGCTATGGCCAGTACGTGGCACCGGAGGCGAAATGAGCGAGCTCACCCACCGCAAGGACGTCGAATTTCTGGAAGGGTGCAATCCGGCTCTGGTCGAGCGCAACGCCGACGAGTTCCGGCGCATTCACGACGTGCTGGTGGAGACCGACGAACCCGCCGAACGGGCGGAACGGCACACCCACTGGCACAGCGAGGGAAGCCTGCACTACGAAGCGCGTCTCTCCGAGGCACGCAAGCTGATGCGGAACATCGCGGAGGGATACGCCAAAGCCAGTGGTTCGCTGCGCGCCTACGCATGGGCTCTCGAATCCGCCAAGAGCCACTACTCCAACGGGAAGGCCAACGAGCAGGCCCTGGCGCGGCTGATCGGCACCAAGGGCGTCGCGATCACGAGGGAGGCGCAGGACGCGGAGCCGATGCGCCAGTGGGAGGACATGCGGGCGACCACGGGCGTCCTCGACTTCTTCGCCGAACTCACCATGGACGTCGACGACATCAGGGACGAGGCGAACCGGCTGCACGACGCCGCCGGAGAAGACTTCCGACGCGCGGGCGCGACCGAGAAGGAGGCGCGGGACATCTGCGTGCACGGGCTGAAGCAGGCCTATGATCTGCTGCCCGAGTTCCGCCTGGGGTTCGTCCAGCGTGTCGACATCGCCTCAGCCGTCGCACCGTTACGGAGCGAGGCCCGGGAGGCGAGCGGCAACCCCCTCACTCACCTTTCCGGCAGCGCCCCGAAACACGGGTATGCCCCGCCGACCGGGGACAGCCCCGTCTCTCCCACCTTGCAGAACATCCGGACCCAGCTCGCGGGGCTCCCGGGGGCGACCGACAGCTACTGGAACCCGCCGTCCTCCGGCCAGGACCGCGCGGCCTGGATCGCGGCGAACAAGGAGATCATCCGGGCCGCCGCCGAGAACTCGGGACTGCCCGCGGACATGGTCGCCGGTATCGCCTGGCAGGAGATCGGTGGCCAGCCGGGCTACCTGGACGACATCACGGACACGATCCGTGAACAGGCGGACGCCCCCTGGGGGCTCAGCCCGGTCTCGCCCGAGAATCTGCCGTGGCGGCTCGGCGGGAGTCCCGACGAGACGTCCTTCGGCCCCATCGCCATCCAGATCCGCAGGGGCGCCGAAGTGCTCGGTTACGATCCGGACAGCCTCACCGAGCACCAGCGGTCCATCGTGGAGGAGTCCCTCCAGGACCCGGGGCAGAACATATTCATCGCCTCCGGATACCTGGCGCAGCTCAAGGCGGAGAGCGAGTTCGCCGACGTGCCCGCGGCGGAGATGACACCCGCCCAGTACCAGGAGCTGGCGGCCCGCTACAACGGAGGCCCCTACTGGGAGGGCGCCGACGCGCAGGCGTACGGCCGCGGCTTCACCAACAACCTCGACGACGCGAGAGGAGCGCTGGACCGATGACCGACCGCGAGGGCGCCCCGCAGGCGTCCGGGGATCAGGGCTGTCTGCGCCAGGTCCTCATGGTCCCGTTGGTGATCCTGTACCTGGTCGCGGGCTTCTTCCTGTACACGGCGCTGACGATCCGTCCCTCCGGCAGCTGGGACGACGATGCCCGCGCCGGCATCGTCCTGTCGTGCCTCCTCACCCTCCTGGCAGGCGCGGCGACAGCCGGGCTCCTGCTCCTCCCGCCGGTTCGCAGGATCATGGGGCTGGGGTGGGCGGCGCCGGCGCTGCTGATGGCGGTGGGCGCGATCGTCCGCTGGGCGACGACAGGCTGATGCGTGTCGCGAAAGCAGCGCCGTCCGCCCGGAGGACAGGCGGGACTCTCGCGGCACGCTTCAGCGATTGCACTGCCGCGACCGGCGTCGTCCGCCGCCGGAGAACGTGACCGGCGAGGACCCCGGAGGCCGGGCGCCCTACTATGTGCCGCATGGCCCGACCTCGTACCCCCCTCCTGAGCAGAGAACGGATCGTCGAGGCGGCGGGCGCGCTGGTGGACGCGGAGGGCCTCGGTGCGGTCTCCACCCGGCGGCTCGCCGCCGAGCTGGGGGTCAGCGGGCCGTCGCTGTACAACCACTTCCGGAACAAGGACGACATCCTCGACGCGGTCGCCGACGCGGTCTCCGCCCAGGTCGACCTGTCGATGTTCGACGCGGACGATCCGCGCGACTGGCAGCGGTCCCTGCACGACTGGGCCGTCTCCTACCGCGCCGCGCTCTCCGCCCACCCGCACATCGTGCCGGTCCTGGCGCAGGGCCCCGGGCGGCGGCCCGCCGGGCTGCGGGTGGCCGACGCGGTGTTCGGCGCGATGGTCGACGCGGGCTGGCCGCGCGCCCAGGCCACGTACATCGGGGCGCTGATGCGCTACTTCGTCACCGGCTCCGCGCTGGGGTCCTTCGCGCGGGGTTTCGTGGACGACGAGACGGCGTACGACCCCGCCGACTACCCGCACCTCGGCCAGGCCCACCTGCTCGCAGACCGGCGCCAGCAGGTGGACGAGGGGGCCTTCGAGACGGGGCTGCGGGCGCTGCTCGACGGGCTGGCGCTCCAGTACGCGCAGCTGGACCCCGCCCGTACGGCCAAAAGGACCCGGGGTCTCCCGGACCGGGACCGCAGCCGGGACGATTGACGCTTCCCGCCAATTCATTGGGCGCCCGACCCCGCGCCCCGTACGGTCCTGTCCATGACCACTCCACCCGCCGCCGTCTCCCCGCCCCGCTCCGGCCCCGACCGGCGGGCCGTCGTCGCCGCCTGCACCACCGTCGTGCTCTGGGCGTCCGCGTTCGTCTCCATCCGCAGCGCGGGCGACGCCTACTCCCCCGGCGCGCTCGCCCTCGGCCGGCTGCTGGCGGGGTCCGTGGTGCTCGTCGCGATCCTGCTCGTACGCCGCGAGGGGCTGCCGGCGCGCGGCGCCTGGCCGGGCATCGTGGTCTCCGGACTCCTCTGGTTCGGGCTCTACATGGTGGTGCTCAACTGGGGCGAGCAGGAGGTGGACGCGGGGACCGCCGCGATGGTGGTCAACATCGGGCCGATCCTGATCGCGCTGCTCGGGGCCCGGCTGCTGGGCGAGGGGCTGCCGCGTCGGCTGCTCGGGGGCATGGCGGTGTCCTTCGCGGGCGCCGTCGTCGTCGGCCTGTCCATGTCGGGGCACGGCGGTTCCTCGGTGCTCGGGGTGCTGCTCTGCTTCGTCGCCGCCATGACGTACGCGGCGGGCGTGGTCGCACAGAAGCCCGCGCTGCGGCACGGCTCGCCCCTCCAGGTCACCGCCTTCGGCTGCCTGATCGGCGCGGCGGGCTGCCTTCCCTTCAGCGGGGTGCTGGTCCACGAGGCCGCCGACGCCCCGCTCTCCGCCACCCTCAACATGATCTACCTGGGCGTCTTCCCGACCGCGCTGGCCTTCACCACCTGGGCGTACGCGCTGGCGCGCACCACGGCCGGCCGGATGGGTTCCACCACCTACGCGGTGCCGGCTCTCGTGGTGCTGATGTCGTGGCTGGTGCTCGACGAGGTACCCGCCGCGCTCTCCGTCCTCGGCGGGCTGCTCTGCCTGGCCGGGGTGGCGATCTCCCGGACCCGTCCGCAGACTGGGCGGACGCGGAAGGTCGTGGCCGAGCCGGTGGAGGGAACCCCCGATGGCATCGAGCAGCAGGAAACCGGGCGGGTCCGACGGTAGGGCCGGAGGGGCCCGGCGGGGAAACGCCGCGGCGGGCTCCCCGGCGAAGGGTTCCCCGGCCGAGGGCTCACCGTCCGAAGCGGAGGCGGCCCGGGCCGCCCGGTTCGGCGGACCGCGTCTGGAGGGCTTCGGGGTCCGCGACCGGGGCGACGACGACCCGGAGCTGGTCACGCCGGAGGGCCGCGCCCGGGACGCCTGGCGGGAGGACTACCCCTATCCGCAGAAGCTCGGCCGCAAGGCGTACGACAAGCAGAAGCGCGCCCTCCAGATCGAGCTGATCAAGCTCCAGCACTGGGTGAAGGAGCACGACGAGCGGCTGGTGATCCTCTTCGAGGGGCGGGACGCGGCCGGCAAGGGCGGCACCATCAAGCGGTTCACCGAGCACCTCAACCCGCGCGGGGCCCGGGTGGTGGCCCTGGAGAAGCCGACCGAACGCGAGCGGTCGCAGTGGTACTTCCAGCGGTACGCCGTCCATCTGCCGACGGCGGGCGAGATCGTCCTCTTCGACCGGTCCTGGTACAACCGGGCCGGGGTGGAGCGGGTGATGGGGTTCTGCACCACCCGCGAGTACCTGGAGTTCATGCACCAGGCCCCGGGATTCGAGCGGATGCTGGTCCGCGACGGCATCCACATCGTGAAGTTCTGGTTCTCGGTCTCCCGCAACGAGCAGCGCAACCGGTTCATGATCCGGCAGATCGACCCGGTACGCCGCTGGAAGCTGAGCCCGGTCGACCTGGCGTCCCTCGACAAGTGGGACGCGTACACCGAGGCCAAGGAGCTGATGCTCTTCCACACCGACACGGCCGACGCGCCCTGGACGGTGGTGAAGAGCAACGACAAGAAGCGGGCGCGGCTGGAGGCGATGCGGCACGTGCTGGACCGCTTCGACTACCCGGGCAAGGACGCCGCCGTGGTCGGCACGCCGGACCCGCTGGTCGTCGGCCCGGCGTCCCGGCTCTTCGAGGAGGGCGAGATGGACGCCCGGCTGCTCGCCCCGAGGCCGCCGAAGGGCTGAGGGCGCTTCCCGTCCTCAGCCGGAGCGCCGCGCACCACCGCCCCATGCCGGCACCACCGCCCCGAGCACGCACCACCGGCACAACGCGGGGCGACCGGATGCCGACGGGTCGGCGAACTTTGGGCGTTCGCACGCCAGTTGACCGTACTCGTCAGTAGCGTGTGCGCCCGTGACCACACACCACGCTCCCGCACCCAGCCGTCGTACGGTCGTCAGGGCAGCCGCCGCGACGGCCGTCGCCGCTCCCGTCCTGCTCGGCGCGAGTGCCGCCCGGGCCGCCGACGGGCCGGTCTTCCTGCACGGTGTCGCCTCCGGCGATCCGCTCCCCGACGGTGTCCTCCTGTGGACCCGCGTCACGCCCTCCCCGGACGCCGTGCCCGGCTCCGGACGGGGCGCGGACACCGAGATCGGCTGGGAGATCGCCGAGGACAAGGCCTTCTCCCGGACGGTCGCCGCCGGTACGGCCCTGGCCCGTGCCGCGTCCGACCACACCGTCAAGGCGGACGTCCGGGGGCTGCGCCCGGCCACCTCCTACTGGTTCCGCTTCTCGGCGGCCGACGGGCAGGTCCTCTCCCCCGTCGGCCGCACCCGCACCGCGCCCGCCGCCGGTGCGGCGGCGCCCGGTGTCCGCTTCGGCGTGGTCTCCTGCGCCAACTGGGAGGCCGGCTTCTTCTCCCCGTACCGGCACCTCGCGGCCCGCGCCGACCTGGACGCCGTGCTGCACCTCGGGGACTACATCTACGAGTACGCGTCCGGCGGTTACGCCCACGGGGACACCGTGGTGCGCCCGCACTCGCCGCTGAACGAGATCGTCACGCCGGCCGACTACCGCACCCGGCACGCCACCTACAAGACGGACGCCGACCTCCAGGCCCTGCACGCGGCGCACCCGGTGATCGCGATCTGGGACGACCACGAGTTCGCCAACGACGCGTGGTCGGGCGGGGCGGAGAACCACACCCCGGCGACCGAGGGCGCCTGGGCGGACCGGGTCGCGGCGGCCAAGCAGGCGTACTTCGAGTGGATGCCGGTCCGCGCCTCCACCGAGGGCACCGTCTACCGCCGCCTCTCCTTCGGCAGCCTCGCCGAACTGCACCTGCTCGACCTGCGCAGTTTCCGTTCCGCGCAGGCGTCGATCGGCAGCGGCTCGGTCGACGACCCGGAGCGCACGATCACCGGCCGGGCCCAACTGGACTGGCTGAAGGCCGGTCTCGCCGGGTCGGCGGCCACGTGGAAGCTGGTCGGGACGTCGGTGATGATCTCCCCGGTCGCCTTCGGCTCCGTCCCCGCCGATGTGCTCGCGCCCCTCGCCGAGCTGCTCGGCCTGCCCGGTGGCGGCCTCGCCGTCAACGTCGACCAGTGGGACGGCTACACCGACGACCGCAAGGAGCTGATCGGCCATCTGCGGGACAAGTCGGTGGCCAACACGGTCTTCCTGACCGGCGACATCCACATGGCCTGGGCCAACGACGTGCCCGTCAAGGCGGCGACCTACCCGCTGTCGGCCTCGGCCGCCACCGAGTTCGTGGTGACGTCCGTGACCTCGGACAACCTGGACGACATCCTGAAGGTCCCCGCGCACACGGTCTCCGAGGTCGCCGCCCTCGCGGTGAAGGCGGCCAACCGCCACGTGAAGTGGGTGGACATGGACGGGCACGGTTACGGGGTCCTCGACGTGACCGCCGAGCGCGCGCAAATGGACTACTACGCGGTCTCCGACAAGACCCGCCAGGACGCCACGGCTGCCTGGGTCCGCTCGTACCGCACCCTCAACGGCACCCAGAAGGTCGAACGGGCGGACGCCCCGGTGCGCTGACCGGGCGGGGCGGGGCGGGGGCGCGGCGGGGCCGCCTGCCGCAGCCGTCGCCCGCCCGTGCCGGAGAGTCCGGTACGGGCGGGCGTCGGCGCACGTCGGCTGCCGGGAGCGGGCGGCGGCACATGTCGGCTGCCGGTCGACGGCCGGGTGCGCGGGACGCGCGGGGCGCTTCAGAAGGTGACCAGGGCCCGGCCGCCCTTTCCGGCGATCATGTTCTCGAAGGCGGCGGGGATGCCGTCGAGGGAGATCCGTTCGGTGACCATGGCCGACACGTCGAAGCGGCCCGCGCGGATGTGCTCGGCGAGCACCGGCAGGTCGCGTTCCGGGTCGCTGTTGCCGTACACGCAGCCGGTCAGGGAGCGGCCCCAGTGGAAGATCTCCAGGGCGTTGAAGGTGACGTCCTGGTCCTTGGCGCCGATGCCGACGACGGTGGTGCGACCGCCCCGGCGGGTGGACTCCCAGGCGGTGCGGATCGTCTGCGCGCGGCCCACGCACTCCACGGCCACGTCCACGCCCACCCCGTCGGTGAGCCCCCGGATCGCGCGCGGGGTGGTGGCGGAGGCGACGACGTAGTCGGTGGCGCCGGCGAGCCGGGCCAGCTCCTCCTTCTCCGGTGTGACGTCCACGGCGACGATCCGGGACGCCCCGGCGATGCGCGCCGCCTGGAGCACGGCGAGGCCGACCCCGCCGATCCCGAACACGGCCACGGTCTCCCCGGCGCGCACCCGGGCGGAGTGGTGGACCGCGCCGTAGCCGGTGAGCACCGCGCAGCCGAGGAGGGCGGCGTCGGTGAGCGGGATCCCGGCCGGCGCGGGCAGCACGCAGTTCGCGGCGACGACGGTCTCCTGCGCGAACGCGGCGACGTTCAGGCCGGGGTGGAGCCGGGTGCCGTCGGCGAGACGGGCGTGGACGTTCGCGGCGCCCTTCAGGGCGTCGGCGCAGAGCCAGACCTCACCGATCCGGCAGGGGTGACACGTCCCGCAGGAGGGAGCCCAGTTGAGGACGACTCCGTCACCGGGGGCGACGTGCTCGACGCCCTCGCCGACCTCCAGGACGGTGCCCGCCCCCTCGTGTCCGAGGACGCAGGGCACCGGCAGGCGCATGGTGCCGTTGCTCAGGGACAGATCGGAGTGGCAGACCCCGGCGGCGGCCAGGCCCACCCTCACCTGGCCCGGTCCGGTCTCCGGCAGTTCGATGTCGGTGATCTCCAACGGCGCCTGGACGGCGGGCAGTACGGCGGCGCGAACCACGGACGGCTCCTCGTGTGGTCGGCCGGGCCCTGCGGGACCCGGCTGCGGGCGGGGCGGGTGTCAGAACTGGAGCGACTTCGTCTGGAGGTACTCGGCGAGACCGTGCGGGCCGAGCTCGCGGCCGACGCCGGACTGCTTGTAACCGCCGAAGGGGGCCAGCGGGTTGAACCGGCCGCCGTTGATGTCGACCTGGCCGGTCTCCATCCGGCGGGCGAAGGCCACGGCCCGCTCGTCGTCCCCCGCCCAGACGGCGCCGGCCAGGCCGTAGACGGTGGCGTTGGCGATCCGGAGGGCGTCCTCCTCGTCCTCGTACCGGAGGATGGTGAGGACCGGGCCGAAGATCTCCTCCTGGGCGACGACCATGTCCGGGGTGACGTCGGCGAACACGGTGGGACTGACGTAATAGCCCTTCTCGCGTGGGGAGTCGGGGCCTCCGGCGACGAGCCGGGCCCCCTCCGCCACGCCCTTGGCGATGTAACCGAGCACCCGCGCCCGCTGCTTGGCGTTGACGACGGGGCCGATCCGCTCCCCGGGCACGTAACCGGCGACGGCCGCCGCGGCGAGCGTCACGGCCTCCTCGTACCGCTCCGCGTCCACCAGCATCCGGGTCCACGCGCTGCACGTCTGGCCGGAGTTGGACATCACGTTCGCGACCCCGACCTTGACCGCCTTGGCGAGGTCGGCGCCCGGCAGGATGACGTTGGCGGACTTGCCGCCCAGCTCCAGCGCGACGCGTTTGACGGCCCCGCTCGCGGTGGCGCCGATCGACCGGCCCACGGCGGTGGAGCCGGTGAAGGAGACGAGGTCGACCCCGGGGTGCTCGGCGAGCGCCTGGCCCGCGACCGGGCCGAGGCCGGTGACCAGGTTGAAGACTCCGGCCGGAATCCCGGCCTGTTCGGTCGCCTCGGCGAAGAGCTGGGCGGTCAGCGGGGTGTCCTCGGCGGGCTTGAGGACGACCGTGCACCCGGCGGCCAGCGCGGGGGCGGCCTTGGCGACGATCTGGTGGAGCGGGTAGTTCCAGGGGGTGATGGCCCCGACGACCCCGACCGGCTCGTGCAGCACGGTGGAGTTGCCGAGCTTCTCCTCGAAGGCGTACGTGGCGGCGAGTTCGGCGTACGAACCGGCGACCAGCACCGGGAGCCCCGCGTGCACGGTCTCCGAGAGCCGGAGCGGGGAGCCGAGTTCGGCGGTGACCGTGGCGGCGATCTCCTCGGCGCGGGCGGCGAGGACGTCGCGCAGGGCGGCGAGCCGTGCGGCCCGTTCGGCGGGTGGGGTGGCCGCCCAGCCGGGGAACGCGGCACGCGCGGCGCGTACGGCGGCGTCCACGTCGGCGGCGGTACCGGCGGGCACGTGGGCGATGACCTGCTCGTCGGCCGGGTTCACGACCGCGATGGTGTCGCGTCCCTCGGCGGGTCGCCACGCGCCGCCGATGTACATCCCGTCATGGGCCTTCATGGCTGTTCCTCCCGGGCTTGCGGTTCCTGCGTGCGGGCCGCCCACGGGCGTCGCCGGACCGGAGCGTCCGGTGTCTCCCGCGCGGCTCGGCAGCCGTCCGGACCCCAAACTAGCGCTGTTAGTTTTTGCGCGCCAGGGCCGGTACGGGCCGGGGCCGGAGACGCGCGTCACGTGGCCCCCGGGCGCGTGCGGACCGGGGCGAAAACGCCGAGGGGCGGCGCTCTCCGGCTCGGTGCCGGGTCACGCCGCCCTGGGGCGGATCGGGTTGCGGGTCATGGCCCGCGTGGTCACGACGGTTACTTCGGGTCGGCGTTGAAGGTCGAGGTCGACCACAGGTAGCCGAGAACCGAGAGCCCGAGGCACCAGGCGACGGCGATGAGGCCGTTGTTGCCGATCCCGGTGCCGAGCAGGAGTCCGCGCAGGGTCTCGATGGCCGGGGTGAACGG
>NZ_JBHWYX010000084.1:0-12925 GCF_042728795.1 Streptomyces sp. NPDC060184 | reverse complement strand
GACGGGGCCGAAGATCTCCTCCTGCGCGATGCGCATGGAGTTGTCGACGTCGGCGAAGACGGTGGGCGTCACGTAGTTGCCCTTCTCCAGGCCCTCGGGGATCTGCGGGCCGCCGGCGACCAGACGGGCACCCTCCTCGATACCGAGCTGGATGTAGCTGCGTACCCGCTCCTGCTGATCGGGGCGGATCATCGGGCCGATGAAGGTGTCGGGGTCGTTCGGGTCACCGACCTTGAGCGACTCCACCAGCTCCTTCAGCGCGGCGACGACCTCCTCGTACCGGTCGCGCGGGGCCAGGATCCTGGTCTGCGCGATGCACGACTCTCCGTTGTTGAGCAGCGATCCGAACTTCAAGCCACCGACGGCCTTCTGGACGTCCGCGTCGGGCAGGATGATGGCGGCCGACTTGCCGCCCAGCTCCAGGCTGACCCGCTTGAGCTGCTCCCCGGCGATGGAGGCGATACGGCGGCCCGCGCGGGTGGATCCGGTGAAAGCGATCTTGTCGACGTCCCGGTGCGAGACCAGGTACTCGCTCGTCTCGCGGTCCGCGGGCAGGACACTGATGACACCCTCGGGCAGGCCCACCTGCTCCAGCAGTTCCGCCAGGAAGCCCATGCTCGGTGAGTTCTCCGGAGAGACCTTGAGAACCACGGAGTTGCCGGCGACCAGCGCGGGGATGATCTTCGAGGTCGCCGAGGAGAACGGCGAGTTCCACGGGATCACCGCCGCCACCACACCGATCGCCTCGCGGCGGACCACGCTGCGGGTCGGGGACATGGGGTCGGAGGGAGCCAGCGTCTCCTCCCAGCCGAACTCCTCCGCCGCCTTCAGGTAGGCGTTCGCCTGCCGGGTCAGACCGGGCTGCCCGGCGCGGGTGAACCAGCCTGCCGAACCGTTCTCCAGCGAGATGAGGTGCGCGATCTTCTCCGCGTTCTGCTCACGCAGCGCGTTGAACCGCCGCAGTACGGCAATGCGTTCCGCCGGAGGAGTCAGTCGCCACTCACCCTTGTCGAAGGACTTCCGGGCGGCATCGACCGCGCGGTCGATGTCCGCCGGCCGCGCCTGGGCGGCGCGGGCGATCACCGACTGGTCGTGCGGCGAGGCGATGTCGAGCAGCTCCGGGTTGCTGGGCTCGATCCAGGAGCCACCGATGAAGAGCCTGTCGTAGGTGATCATGTGCGTTTCTCTCTTCTTTCCGTGCCTGCGGGTCTTTCCGTGCCTGCGGGGCGTGGAGCCTGGTGTTCAACTGCCACTTCAATGTAGCACTTATATTTGTTAGCGCCACGTAAGAGTGTGGATAGAGGATTGATAATCCTCATCGGAGGTACGGTTGACCGATGAGAGCCGATGCAGCACGCAACGTGGTAGCCGTTCTGACCACCGGAGCGCGCATGCTCGCCGCCGATCCCGGCGCGAGTGTCGCGAGCATCGCGGCCGAGGCGGGTGTGGACCGGCGCACCGTCTACCGGCGCTTCGCCTGTCGGGAGGAACTCCTCGCCGCGATCCACGAATCGCGGGTCTCGGCCATCGAGCGGGCCATCGAGGGCGCCCGCCTGCGCGAGGCTCCTGTCGCCGTGGCCCTGCACCGGTACGTCGAGCGGATCATCGTCGTCAACCGGACATGGCCGGTCGACCTCGCCCGCATGCTCGCCGACGACACCATCAGCCGACGCCGTGACGCGTGTATCGCCGAGGTCGACACCTTCCTGTGCCGGGCCACCGACGAGGGCCTGCTCCGCGGGAACCGGCCGGAGGGCTGGGCGGGCACACTGCTGCCCGAGCTGGTGAACCTGGCCTCGCACGAGCAGGCACACCTGGACCCCGGACGAGCGGCCGATCTGGTGGTCGACACCTTTCTGCGGGGAGTCGGCGCGTCGGGAGGCCCGTCGCCCGAGTCCCCGCCCCGGGACGACGGCCGCCCGCCGGATCCAGGGGATTCAGCCGCGTGACCGTACCGGGTCTGCCTTCCGCAAGGCGCACGAAAAGGAAAGCCGAGCCGGGCGGGGATGTTCCCGCCCGGCCCGGCATACACATCTCCCGGGATGATCCGTTCTGTTCCGGTGGATCCGGTGGATCCGGTGGATCCGGTGGTTCCGGTGGTTCCGGTGGATCCGGTGGTTCAGGTGTTCCGGTGGGTCAGGTGGGGAGTTTCCAGAGTTGGTTGTCGGTGGCGGCGCAGGTCCAGAGTTGGAGTTTGGTGCCGTTGGCGGAGCTGGGGCCGGTGGCGTCGAGGCATTTGCCGGACTGTGTGCCGAGGAGTTGGCCCTTGGTGTCGGTGGTCCATTTCTGGCCGGTGGTGCCGGTGCAGGTGGAGAGCTGGACGGCGGTGCCGTCCGCGGTGCCGCCGGCCGCGGCCGTGAGGCATTTGCCCAGTGCGCGCAAGGTGCCGTCCGTGGCGGCCGTCCAGGACTGGCCGCTCCCCGTCGAGCAGGTGTTCAGCTGGATCGTCGTGCCGTTGGCCGAGAGCGATCCGGTGACCTCGGCGCACTTGCCGCCGTAGCCGCTGATCACCCCGGTGGGCCGGGACGAGGGCACGTTCCAGAGCTGGTTGTCGGAGGCCGCGCACGCCCAGAGTTGGAGTTTGGTGCCGTTGGCGGAGCTGGGGCCGGTGGCGTCCAGGCATTTGCCGGACTGTGTGCCGACGAGTTGGCCCTTGGTGTCGGTGGTCCATTTCTGGCCGGTGGTGCCGGTGCAGGTGGAGAGCTGGACGGCGGTGCCGTCCGCCGTTCCGCCGGCCGCGGCCGTGAGGCATTTGCCCAGCGCGCGCAGGGTGCCGTCCGTGGCGGCCGTCCAGGACTGGCCGCTCCCCGTCGAGCAGGTGTTCAGCTGGATCGACGTGCCGTCGGTTGTCGTACCGCCCGTGACTTCGGCGCACTTGCCGTTGTAGCCCGCGATCCGGCCCGTGGGGCCCGACACCGCGGCCGACGGTACCTTCCACTTCTGACCGGCGTCACCGCTGTTGCATGCCCAGATGATCAGCGGGTTGCCGTCCGCCGTGCTCCCGTTGCCGTTCTCCAGACACAGCCCCGACGCCGCGTTCACCACATAACCGTTGACCGCGTCCACCCCCCACTGCTGCCCCTGCGAACCGTCGCAGGCAGCGATCTGGACACGGGTGCCGTTGGACGTGCCCCTGTCCTGGGTGGTCAGGCACTTGCCCAGCACCTGGAGCGACGTGTCGGAAGCGACCGTCCACTGCTGGGTGGTGGAGGTGCCGCAGGTGTTGAGCACCACCTGGGTGCCGTTGGCGACGCTGCCGCCGGCCAGGTCGACACACTTGTCGCCCTGCCCGGTCACGTGCCCCGTCGGACCGGCCGGAGCCGGTGTGGCCGGCAGGCTGATGGTGGTGGCCGTCCAGTGGTTGGCGTTCAGCGAACCGGTCGGGAACTCCAGCCGGACCTCGTGGTGCGTCCCGGCCGCGAACTGGAACGTACCCGCGTCCACGCTGGTGTACTTCTGCCAGTCCCCGGTGTTGGGCACCGCGACGGTCGGCCCGGCCACGCCGTCCACGACGAAGCGGACCTGAGCGCCGTCGTTCGGCGTGGCGACCCGCGCGGAGAGCTTGACCGTCCCCTGCATCGGCTCGCTCTTCCACGTCAGGCTCTGACCGGCGGCGATGTCGCCGACGTCCCAGCCCCCGCCGGTGTCACCGGTGGGCTCGACATCGAGATCACCGCTCCGGTAGACACCCGAGTTGCCAGTGGTGGCTCCGCTGTACGCGTCCGCGGTCTCCGCCTCGATCTTGAGGCTCGTGGGGAACGGGTCGGTGGAGTACTGCCGCACGATGTCGATCATCTGGTTGGGGAAGTCGGTCAGCCGCTCCGCGTACGAGCCCTCGGCCGTACGCGCGAGCATCGCGTTCTCCTCCCAGTCGGTGAAGCCCTCGACCAGGGTGATGTCGGCGCCGCCGTTGACCGTGGCGTCCAGCGTCCGGTTGAGATGGTTGCCGTGATCCGCGTCCATCACCATGTCGACGGAGTCGTTGACCACCCGGAACCCCGGGGTGGCGACGCCGAAGGTGCGGCCGTTGACGGTGGCCGGGCGGCTGGAGAGGACCTTGAACCCGTCGACGGTGACCGGCGTGGCCGCCTTGTTGGTCACCTTGATGGTGTGGGTGCCCTCGGTCAGGCCCTTCTTCTCGAAGACGGTTTGCTGGGTCTTGAGCACGCTGCTCGACAGCGCGACGGTGACCGGCGTCTGCCCGTCGACGGAGACGTCGACGCTGCCCTGGCCCAAGTCGGTGCGGGCGAGGTACTGCACGCCCGTGCCGATGAAGGAGTACGTGACCGACGCTCCTGCCTGGGAGCTGCTCTGGTACGTGTTCTTGTAGTCACCGGCGCCGTCCGAGGTCCGGTACTCCCAGCCGTCGCCGAACTTCAGCTGCCCGTTGTCCACCACGGGCTGGTGCGTGGCATTGGTCCAGCCAGTGGGCAGGGTGAACCAGTTGTTGATGCCGTCGATCTGCGAGACCACGGTGGGATCCCGGTCCGGCCAACTGCTGTCGACGACGTAGTACGGGTCGATGCCGAACTCGGTCTTCGCGCGCGAGCGGGCGTACTGCAGGAGCTTGGAAAGGTTGCCGTCGCCCTGGTTGCTGAAGGCGAAGTCGTTGACCGACCACTCGTAGACGAGCGGGCGGCCGTCGACCTTGTAGAGCATGTCGTCGGGGACGCGGTCGAAGTACTCCCGCTGGTTGTAGTCCCAGAAGTACTGGTAGCCGCCCTCCCCCGTGCCGTCCGCGTCGCCGATGTCGAAGGGGGGTTCGTAGCCGCCGGTGTGATGGACGGCGCGGTTCTTCTTGTCGGTCAGGGTCGCCGGGGTGTCGTCGAGCGCCGCGATCTTGAGCTGGTCGGCGACGCCGCGCCGCTCGATCGCCTCGACCAGCGGTGTCAGGGCTCGGGGGTCGCCGGCACCGTCCGGGACGGCGTTGTCCGGGCCGAAGCCGCGCAGGTCAACGGCGACGAAGTCGACTCCGGCGGTGACCAGTTCCTCCACGTAGTTGTCCCAGAAGGAAGCGGGGTCGTCGGCCTTCGGCCGGAACATCGGCTGGTTGTAGTTCTTGTTGACGGGCTGGTCGTAGGGACCACCCGCCATGGTGATGTCGGAGAAGCCGAAAGTGACGCCGAGGGCGCCGGTCTTGCCCGCGACCCTTCCCGGCAGGACGGTGCCGCCGGCCACCACGACCGGGGTGTCGGCCGCCGAGACCTGCGGGGCGGCCGAGGCCTGTGGGGCGGCACCCAGGGCGACCGGACCCAGCGTCGTCAGGACCGCCAGGCCGAGCGCCGCGGCGGAGCTTCTGTGTCTTCGCAACACGTGTGTTCCTCTGAGGGGGTAGTCGTCACCGGACTGTTCTTCGCGATGCGGTGTCCGGTGGTTCCGGTGGTTCCGGTGGTTCCGGTGGATCCGGTGGGTCAGGTGGGGAGTTTCCAGAGTTGGTTGTCGGTGGCGGCGCAGGTCCAGAGTTGGAGTTTGGTGCCGTTGGCGGAGCTGGGGCCGGTGGCGTCGAGGCATTTGCCGGACTGCGAACCCACGAGCTGGCCCTTGGTGTCGGTGGTCCATTTCTGGCCGGTGGTGCCGGTGCAGGTGGAGAGCTGGACGGCGGTGCCGTCCGCGGTGCCGCCGGCCGCGGCCGTGAGGCATTTGCCCAGTGCGCGCAGGGTGCCGTCCGTGGCGGCCGTCCAGGACTGGCCGCTCCCCGTCGAGCAGGTGTTCAGCTGGATCGCGGTGCCGTTGGCCGAGAGCGATCCGGTGACCTCGGCGCACTTGCCGCCGTAACCGCTGATCACCCCGGTGGGCCGGGACGAGGGCACGTTCCAGAGCTGGTTGTCGGAGGCCGCGCACGCCCAGAGTTGGAGTTTGGTGCCGTTGGCGGAGCTGGGGCCGGTGGCGTCGAGGCATTTGCCGGACTGCGAACCCACGAGCTGGCCCTTGGTGTCGGTGGTCCATTTCTGGCCGGTGGTGCCGGTGCAGGTGGAGAGCTGGACGGCGGTGCCGTCCGCCGTTCCGCCGGCCGCGGCCGTGAGGCATTTGCCCAGCGCGCGCAGCGTGCCGTCCGTGGCGGCCGTCCAGGACTGGCCGCTCCCCGTCGAGCAGGTGTTCAGCTGGATCGACGTGCCGTCGGTTGTCGTACCGCCCGTGACTTCGGCGCACTTGCCGTTGTAGCCCGCGATCCGGCCCGTGGGACCCGACACCGCGGCCGACGGTACCTTCCACTTCTGACCGGCGTCACCGCTGTTGCACGCCCAGATGATCAGCGGGTTGCCGTCCGCCGTGCTCCCGTTGCCGTTCTCCAGACACAGCCCCGACGCCGCGTTCACCAGATAACCGTTGACCGCGTCCACCCCCCACCGCTGCCCCTGCGAACCGTCGCAGTAGTCGAGGACGACGTCGGTGCCGTTGGTGGTGCCGCCTTCGGCGGTGGCCAGGCACTTGCCCTGGTTCCACAGCGTCTTGTCGGTGCCGAGGGTCCACTGCTGGGACGCGTCGTCGTCGCAGGAGGCGAGGACCGCCTGGACTCCGGCAGCCGGACCGGCGGCCAGGTCGACGCACTTGTCGCCCTGTCCGGTCACGTGCCCCGTCGGGCCCTCCGGCTTGGGTGCCGGGGTGTGCGGGGTACCGCCGATGGCCATGGCGAAGACGTGGCCCTGCGGAGAGCCGCCCGCCCCGTCCTCGGACGTGGGCAGGATCACCGCCCGCACCGTCTTGCCCGCGGCCAGCTGCACCTTGGTCGTGAAGAGGCTGACCTTCTGGTCCACCCGGCCGTCGTGGGAGTTGATGTGGTCGTAGGTCCCCAGACGGCCGCCGCCCTGGGCGACGCTGGTGTTGTCCCACCAGTCGGAGAAGCTCAGGCCGTAGCTCTGGGTGCTGCCGTCGGTGTAGACGATGGTGCCGATGCCCTGGTGGGGGCCGCTGGTGCCGCTGCCCACGAAGCCCAGTTCACTCCCGGTCCCGGAGATCAGGACTGCCTGCCCCTTCGTGTCGATGGCGTCGGGGGTGCCCGCGGCGGCGTCCGGCCACTGGTAGGTCAGACCGTCGGCGGTGAAGGACGTGCCCGGGGCGAGACCCTGGGCGGCCAGCGCCTGTGCGGAGAAGCTGAACCCACCGCCGTCGTACTTGCCGGGTGCGGGATCGGCGTCGTCCGTGACGCCGATGTTGGTGTAGGCCGCCTTCTGCGAGGCGAACGGCACCAGAAGCGTGCCGTCGGCGGTGTGGGAACCGCCGTCGTAGGTGGCGGTGGCGTTCAGCGGATAGGTACCCGGGGAGACGCCGGAGGGCGGGGTGGCCAGCCAGGTGGTGGTGGCCGAGGCGCCGGCCGCGACGGAGGCGAAGGAGGTCGCGGTGGTGGCCTTGACGGTCCAGCCGGCCGGCGCGGGCATGGCGACGGTCACGCCGCCGAGCGCGGAGCCGGTGCCGTTGGTGAGCGTGGTGGTCACCGTGGCCGACTGTCCGGCCTGCACGAACTGCGGGGTGTGCACGGCGAGGGAGCCCTTGACCACCATCACCATGGAGCCGGACACCCCGCCCACGGTCACCTTGATGGTGGCCACTCCGTCGGCGCCCGCGGTGACGATTCCGGAGGAGTCGACGGTGGCCACGGCCGGGTCGCTGCTGGAGTAGGTCACCGTCGTGTTCTGCAGGTCCACGAAGGACTGGTCGTTGTTGACCGCCTCCACGATGCCGTCGGCCGTGAGGGACGTGTCCCGCTGCTCCTTCGCCGGATCGGTGTCGTCCTTGATCCAGGGGTTCTTCTCCGTCAGGTCCAGCGTCTCCCCGGCCCGGTAGACCAGGCGGCCCGGCTGCACGGTGACGGTGGAGACCTTCGGGGTGAGAGTGCCGGAGACGGTCACCGTGGCGGTGCTCTGCACGGTGGCCGAGTCGGAGGCGACCTTCAGCGCCCAGGTGCCGGGGAAGACCGTCTGCCTGGAGGTCGTCGGGTTCCACACGCTCAGGTCGGCGGCCTTGACGGGCAGGGTGATGTGCAGCTTCTCGCCCGGCGCGAGGACACCGGTGTTCTTGAAGCCGACCAGACGCTGCTTGGGCAGAGTCGTACCGGAGACGGAGAAGGAGTTCGCGGCGTAGAGCTGGGCGACGGTGGCGCCGGGCACGTTGCCGGTGTTGGTCACGTCGAAGGAGACGTTCACCGTGCCGTCGGCGGTGACGCCGCTCTTGTCGGTCTGGGCCGCCGAGTAGGAGAACGTCGTGTAGCTCAGGCCGTAGCCGAAGGGGTAGGACGGGGTGCCGGTGAAGTACTGGTACGTCTGGCCCTTGCCGTCGGTCTCGGCGGGGGTCAGCCCGTAGGAGTTCTTCCCGGCGAGCTGGGAGTCGTCCTTGTACCAGGTGAAGGTCAGGTGCCCCTGCGGGTTCTGCTTGCCGAACAGCACGTCGGCGAGGGCGGTGCCCTGGCTCTGGCCGTTGTACGCGCTGTAGACGATGGACGCGGCCTTGGACTGCCGGGCGGAGATGTCGACCGCGCCGACCGTCTGGAGGTCGAGGACCACGTTGGGGTTTCCGACCGCCGCGACCTGGTCGATCAGGGAGCCGTAGTTGCCGGGCAGGGCCAGACCGGAGCGGTCCTTGCCCTCGCTCGCGGTGTTCTGGTCGGTACCGGCCACCACGACGACCGCGTCGGCGGCCTTGATCGCCGCCTGGGTCGCGGAGGTGAGGGTGACGGCGGCGGTGCTGGTGGTGCTGGTGCCCGCCGCGTCGTAGGTGACGGTCGCGCTCGGATTGGCGGCCCTGAGCGCGTCGGTGATGCCCTGCCGCATCGATATCTGCTTGTCGGGGGCGTTGCCGTAGCTGCCGAGGCTGACCGTGTCGGCGAGGCCGCCGAGGACGACGACCTTGTTCACCGCGGACGCCTTCAGCGGCAGCAGAGGCTTGCCGGTCGCGGCGAGGGCGCTGTTCTTCAGCAGCACCATGGACGCGTCGGCGGCCCTGGTCGCCAGGTCCACGTGGGCCGCGCTCTGGATGACCGACTTGTCGATGGAGGTGTAGGGGACACTGCCGGCGGGGTCGAACTCCCCTGTTCTCATCCGGACGGTGAAGACCCGCACCAGCGCCGTGTCCAGCACGTCCTCGCTCAGCAGGCCCGCGCGTACGGCCTCCATCACGTTGGCGGTGGTCATCTCGTCGCCGCTGCAGTTGAGGTCGTTGCCCGAGCGCAGCGCGAAGGCCTGGCCGGCCGCGCGGGCGTCGACGGTGTCGCCGGTCCCGTCGTCGATCCACTGCGGGTCGGTCTTCGAGCCGTTGGTGGACCAGGGCGCGGGCGCCCAGTCGTGGCCGTCGTTCGGCAGCTTGTAGGTGGTGCCGACCCCGCCGCAGTCCGAGGTGGTGAGGCCCGCGAACCCGTAGGTGCGCTTGGCCAGCCTGTTGTTGGTGTAGGTGTTGGCGACCGCGGGGGTGCCGTTGATCGCGTTGTACGAGGTCATCAGGCCGGCGACGTGTGCCTGTCCGATGAGGGCGGCGAACTGCTTGGTGTAGTAGTCGCGCAACTGGGAGTCGTTGACGTCGGAACTGATGGCGGTGCGTGAGTCCTCGACGTTGTTGAGGGCGTAGTGCTTCGCCGTGGCCGCGGCCTTCAGATAGCCGTTGACCGACGAACCGTCGGTGTTCTGGCCCTGGAAGCCGTTGACGAACTGGACGCCGAGCTGCGCCTGGAGGTAGGGGTCCTCGCCGTAGGACTCGTCGTGGCGGCCCCAGAGGGGGTCGCGGTCGTTGTTGACGGTCGGGGCGAAGTAGGTCAGCGAGCCGTAGTTGTCGGCCGACGAGCCGAGGTTGTTGCGGCCGACGCCGAAAAGTGACGGGTCGAGGAAGCCGCGGGCCTCGTCGGAGACGGCCGAGCCCTCCTCGTACTGGAGGGCGGGGTCCCAGGCCATCGAGGTGGCGAGGCTGGTCGGGAACCCGGTGGCCTTGACCGGCCACGAGGTGTCGCTGCCGGCGTTCTTGGAGTTGCCCAGCGACTGGATGCCGTGCAGGGCCTCGCTCCAGTACGTGTACCCCTGCACGCCCAGGCCCGGAATGGCCGGGGCGTCGTTGGTGATGAGCTGGCGGACCTTCTGCTCCAGCGTCATCCGGGCGACGAGATCGGCCGCCCGTTCCTCGAAGGAGTAACTGGTGTCCTGGTACACGGGGGTGGCCGCGGCGGCGACCTCCCCCTGCGCGGCCTGTGGCGATGGGGCGGATGCCCAGGCGTACGGGGAAGCCAGAGTCAGACCGAGGGCTACGGCGATGGCGACCGTGGTCGCCCTTCGGCCGTCGCGTCGGCGTCTCGGACCTTGCATGCTGTCTCTCCAGGGTGAGGAGGATGAGTCGGCCTCCGTCCGTCACGGGTGTCGGACGGAACGGGAAGGCGAGGCACCCCGCCGTGGCACCCGCGAGGGATACGGCGGGCTCGCCACCGTGCACCCTGTCACACGTGATCTTGTATCCGTGTGTGTTTCTGACCTGTTGTGGCAGGTGTTCATCCCGGCAGAAGTCAGGAAGTCCGAAGTCTGCGGTGATGCCTGTTGTGCCCGGTCACACGCGGGCAGCTCCGGGATCGATGCCGCCCGGCGGACCGCAGTTCGAAGTCGCACTCCGGGGCGTGTTTCTCGTCGGCGATGACGAATCATTACATCCCCCTATATTCTTCTGCGGGGTGCCAGGAGACGGGTGGCATGCGGAGGATGGCGCGACCTCGACGAAGCGGACGTGTCTCGGTGTACGGCATGTCGCCCGAGGGACACTCCGCACACATACTCCCGAGCGAACACACACCTGGCTGATCCGGTGACGAGGGGAAGTGGGGCACCGTGGAGTCGCTCACGACGATGGTCGGCCGGGACGAGGAGAAGGCGCTGCTGTCCGCCCTCGTGGCGGCCCGCGAAGGGCGGGCGCTCGTCCTGCGGGGGGAGGCGGGCGTGGGCAAGACCGCGCTGCTGGACCATGTCGGGCAATCCGCGGAGCGAGCGGGCCACCAGGTGGTCCGGGCCGCGGGAGTGGAGGCCGAGGCAGGGCTTCCGTTCGCCGGACTGCACCAGCTCCTCCACCCCCTGCTTCCCGCCGTCACCGACCTGGACCACGTGCACCGTGCGGTGTTCCACACCGTTTTCGGACGCGGCGAGGGACAGCCGCCGTCGGTCATGTCGCTCGGCATCGCCGTGCTGGACCTGCTCTCCCTGGCCGCCTCCTCCGTGCCACTGCTGTTGATCCTCGACGACGGTCAGTGGCTGGACGCCTCGAGCGTCGCGGTGATCGGATTCGTGGGGCGCCGCCTCATCGGCAACTCGGTGAAGCTCGTCCTCGCCCTGCGCTCCGGCGTGCCCTCGGGTTTCGACACCGCCGCCCTGCCGGAACATCCGGTCGGCGCGCTCGCACGGGAGGAGGCGGCCCGACTGCTGGACCTGCGCCATCCGCGACTGGACGCCGCCGTGAGGCAGGTGGTGCTGGAGCAGGCAGGGGGCAACCCGTTGGCCCTGCTCGAACTTCCCACGCCTCTGACCGGAGTCGGGTCGCGGGTCACCGCGGCCGAACTCCTCGGTGTGTCACTGCCGTTGCCCCGGCGTCTGCAGCGGGTGTACGGCGAACGCCTGGACGGGCTCAGCGCACGGGTCCGGGAGGAACTGCTGCTCGGAGCTCTCGACGGCGTCGGGGCGACGCCGGGGATCGCGCCCGTCCCCGGCACGGGGCAGTACCGAATGCGCGACGTCGACGAAGCGGTGGCGGCAGGTCTGCTGCGGGTCGACCCGGCCGGCGGAGGCCTCGTCTTCCACCACCCCGTCATCCTCTCCACCGTGGTGCAGGCGGCCACCCCCAACCAGCGCCGAGCGGCCCACGCCGTCCTGTCCCGGATGCATCACGACGACGTCGAGAGACGGGCCGCGCACCTCGCGGGCGCGACGGTCGATCCCGACGAGGAGGTGGCGGTCGCGCTGGAGGCGGCGGCCCGGTCCGCGACCCGGCGTGGCGGCGCGGCAGCCGCCGTGGCCTGGCTGACCCGGGCCGCCGAGCTGAGCGAGAAGAGGGAGGAGCGTTCCCGCAGGATCGGCGACGCGGCGTTCGCCGCCGGTCACGCGGGGCTGTTCGACCAGGCGCGGCGGCTCGTGCGTTCCGACTCCGCCACGAACGCGGCCGAGTCACCGGCGTCGGTGGTCACCTCCGCGTACATGGCGCTCTGGGAGGACGGAGAGGTGCGGCACACGCACCGCCGGGTGTCGGACGCCCTGGCGGAGCTGTGCGCCCGCGAACCGGGCCGGGCGTCCGAGACGCTCACCCGGCTGGTGAACCTTCTGCTGGCCATCGACCAGTACGCCGCCGACCCGGCGCAGTGGGAGGAGACCCGCGCCCGGCTGGGGGCGCTGGGCAGGCTGGTCCCGTCCCGGTCACTGGTCTACGGCGACGCGTGGGGCGACGTGGTCCGCCACGGTGCGGGCGTGCGAGGACGGGTGGACGAGGAGTTCGCCCGTCTTCCGGAGATGGAGCCGTGGGACGTGACCCGCCTGGGGGTCGCGGCCTATCACGTCGACACGCTCAGCCAGTACCGGCCGCTGCTCCAGCGGACCGTGGATCGCGAGGCGGAGACCGGCTTCGTACGCAACAGCATGACGATGCTGCACCTGATCATGCTGGACCAGATCGCGGTCGGTGAGTGGGCCGAGGCGGAGCGCACCGGGTTGCGCAATCTGGAACTGACCTCGTCGCACGGATACATGCTGCTCGCCTACCACAACCGTGCCTATCTGGGGTTGTTGGCGGCGTTGCGGGGACAGGTCGAGCGGGCGCGTGAGTTGCAGGCGGCCGTCGACACCTGGGCCCGTCCCCGCGGGGTCGGCTTCCTCACCCAGATCGCCGATGCCATCGGCACCACCGCCGCCCTCGCCGAAGGCGACTACGAATCCGCCTACCTCCACGCCATCGGCATCACACCCCCCGGCACCTTCCACCCCTA
>NZ_JBHWYX010000083.1:0-13303 GCF_042728795.1 Streptomyces sp. NPDC060184 | reverse complement strand
CCGCCGCCCTGCTGACGGCGGCGACGGGCGCCGGTCTGATGCTGCGGGGCTACCACTGGCCGCTCGACGTGCTCGGCAGCCTGTGGCTGAGCGGTCTGCTGCTCGTCCCGCTGTGGTGCGCCCGGCACCGGACCGGGCGGCCCGGTGCCGGTGGGTCCCCGGCCGGGGAAGGGCCCTCGGCCGGGGACCGGGGTCAGGATCAGCCGAAGTAGGCGTCGAAGTTCCGGGCGAACTCGCCGTTGTTGAAGCGGTCCCAGTTGATCGACCAGGTCATCAGGCCGCGCAGCCCCGGCCAGGTGCCGTGGGTCTGGTAGGTCCCGCAGTCGGTCTTCTTCGTCAGGCAGTTCAGCGTCTTGGTGACCTCGGCGGGGGTGGTGTACCCATTGCCGGCCTGGGTGGAGGCGGGGAGGCCGACGGCGATCTGGTCGGGCCGGAGCGCCGGGAAGAACTTCGTCTGGTCGCCGGCGACCGGGAAGCCGGTGAGCAGCATGTCGGTCATGGCGATGTGGAAGTCGGCACCGCCCATCGAGTGGTACTGGTTGTCCAGACCCATGATGGAACCCGAGTTGTAGTCCTGGACGTGCAGCAGGGTGAGGTCGTCGCGCAGGGCGTGGATCACCGGCAGGTAGGCGCCGGCGCGCGGGTCCTGGCCGCCCCAGGGGCCCGATCCGTAGTACTGGTAGCCGAGCTGGACGAAGAAGGTCTCCGGCGCCATGGTGAGCACGAAGCCGGAACCGTACTTGGCCTTGAGGGTCTTCACCGCCGCGATCAGGTTGACGATGGCGGGCGTGGTGGGCGAGCGGAAGTCGGTGTCACCGGTGTTCAGCGAGAGGGAGTGCCCCTCGAAGTCGATGTCCAGGCCGTTCAGCCCGTAGGTGTCGATGATCTTGGACACCGAGGTGACGAAGGCGTCCCGGGCGGCGGTGGTGGAGAGCTGGACCTGGCCGTTCTGGCCGCCGATCGAGATCAGCACCTTCTTGCCGGCCGCCTGCTTGGCGGCGATGGCCGCCTTGAACTCGGCCTCCGACTCGACGTTCGGGCACTCGGTGACCGGGCAGAGCGAGAAGCGGATGTCACCGGAGGTGACGGAGGTCGGCTCGCCGAAGGCGAGGTTGATGACGTCCCAGGAGGCGGGTACGTCGGCCATCCGGGTGTAGCCGGAGCCGTTGGCGAAGCTGGAGTGGAGATAGCCGACGAGCGCATGGTCGGGCAGTCCGGCGTTGTTCCCGCCGCCGGTGGAGCCGGTGGCGGCGGTCGTCGCTGCGACGGCGGCGGACTTCGCGGACTCACCGGCCGAGTTGGTGGCGGTGACCTGGAAGCTGTACGCCGTGGAGGCGGTGAGGCCGGTCACGGTGGTGGAGGTCCCGGTGACCGAGGCGACCTTCGTACCGCCGCGGTAGACCTGGTAGCCGGTGGCGCCGGAGGAGGCCGTCCAGGAGAGCGGTACGGAGGTGGCGGTGGGGGTCCCGGCCGTCAGCCCGGTGGGGGCTGCGGGCACGGTGACCGGGGCGCCGCCGGGGCCGACCAGGCTGAGGTCGTCCACGTAGTAGGCGGAGGTGCCGTACCAGCCGTGGGTCCAGATGTTGACGGACGTGGTGGCGGAGCCGGTGGTGAAGGTGGTGGTGAGCTGCTTCCAGGCGCCGGAGGACTGCGTCCAGGTGGAGACGTCGGTGGTGCCGGTGCCGGTCGCGCCGAGGTAGACGTAGTCGCCCTGGACCCAGGCGCTCAGCGTGTACGTGGAGCCGGGCTTCACCGTGACGGTCTGGGCGCAGTTGGCGTAGTCGCTGCCGGCCGGGGTCGCCTTCAGCGCGGACGCGCCGCCGTGGACGGGCGTGCTGACGACGGCTCCGCTCCCGGCCGAGCAGGTCCAGTCGGCCAGGCCCGACTCGAATCCGCCGTTGCGCGCCAGGTCGGTGTCGGCGGCGCTCGCCGCCGGGGCGACGGCGGCGAGGGTGCCGGCCGCCAGCAGGGTCACGGAAAGGGCGGCCAGAACTCTGGTGAATCGGGCAGGACATCGCGTGCGTTCCACAACTGCCTCCGTACGAGGGGGAATGGGGCGGCGCGCACAACATGGTCCAGACCAATCGAGTTGTCAAGACCACTGGCACCCACGCCTCCTCCCGCCCCGGCGCGGAGCGGCTCCTTCCGGGGTGCGTCACCGGCTCATCGGCCCAGGTCACCGCCGTCCGCGTCCCGTTCACCGGCCGCCACGACCGCCGCCGCCTCGTGCATCGCGAACTCCAGCAGTACGGGGTCGGTGAGCGTCCCCGATCCGTCCGGCGGCACCAGCCAGCGCACACCGCCGGCCACCCGCCCCGGGCACGGAACCACGATCCACGTACCGGCCCCCAGCCCCCGCACCCCCGTGCCGAGCCACCGCGAGGCGGTGCCCGGCGGCACGAAGAAACCCATCCGGGCGTCGCCGAAGTCGGCCAGGACGGGACCGGGCCGGTCGATCAGACGGGTGAGCACGTCGAGCGTCGGATACCCGAGCCGCGCGGTCAGGACCAGTACGTCCCAGCGCCTGCCGGTGGGCAGGAGCGCGATCCCCCGCGGATCGCGCTCCCACTCCCGCCGGCAGGCGCCCGGATCGGGTGCCGCCGATGCCAGCCACCGGACCGCCGCTCCTACCCTCGTGCCAGTCACGCCTGGCCTCCCTCTCCCGTGTGTGGACGGTGCGTTCACACACGGAGAGAGAGCGGAGGGGCACATTCGTTACGCGAGTCGGGACCACCAATTCCCTGTGAAGTGGATCACAGGGGAATCGGCGCCTGGGCGGAGGGCGAGCGGGCCGGCGGCGCGGACGGCGCCGTCAGGGGTTCCTGCGGGACCGGGGCCAGAGCACGAGGCCCAGGAGGAACGCCAGGGAGACGATGCCGACCACGCCCACGACCGCCCACTTCGCGGCGTTGTCGCTCTCGAAGAAACCGGCCTGCAGCACCTGGACGACTCCCGAGACGCCCGCGGCGGCGATCACCGCGAGGAACACCTCCAGTTTGGCGCGCTGCCTGCTCTCGCGCCGCTCCTCCTCCCGGGCTTCCTGCTCCTCGCGCTGGTGGGCCAGCTTCTCTATGGTCACGCCGAGTTGCTCCTGCGTCACCTCTTCGATCATGGCGTTGAGCTCCGCGACCCGCTCTTCGAAACCGCAGCGCTCCAGCAGCAGCCGGAGGCTGTCCGCCACGACCGGTGACGCCATCAGGGACGGTGACCGGATGAGCGCGACCGTGGATCTGACCCCGGTGGCGTAGTCGTTGAGCCGCAGCTTCTCCGCGTCCAGCATCCGCGCGAGCGTGCCCAGTGCCTGCGCGCCCACGCCGGGGTCGCTCTCCGCCGCGTCCACCTGCGCCTGGATGCCGTCGACCCGCGCGTAGTGGTCGGCGAGTTCGAGGGACCAGCCGGCGAAGAGCCCGTCCAGCGAGGCGGCGAACTCCGCCACGCTCGCGCGGGTGCCCTGGGTGAACGCGGCCACTCCGGGCGCCAGGATGACCGTCGTGTTGGAGGTGCGTACGGTCCGCTCCCCGATGAGGCCGGTCGCCGTCGAGGACAGCTCGTTCTCCGTCTCGTAGCGGATCCACTCGGCCAGTGCCCCGATCAGGAAGGTGACCGGATTGGTGAGCAGCTGCGCCCCCACCGCTTCGAGCAGGTCGCCCGCGGACCGCACCTCGCGGCGGACCAGGGAACTCGCGGGGCCCGGCGCGGTGGAGGCCGCGTCGACGGTGACGACGAGCTGGAACATGCCCTGGCGCGCGACGACGCCGGCCTCGAAGGTGGCCGCGTGCTCGGCGAGGCGCCTTCCGGCGTCCTCCGCGAGCTGCACCGCGAGATCGGCCAGCCGCGGCCACACCTTGCCCGGGGCGTCCTTGAACGCGACGCGCACGTTGCCGTGCTCGGGTGCGGCGCGCAGCATCATCGCGTAGAGCTCGGCCGGCATGACGTCCGTGATGTCCGTCGTGAACCGCACGTGGTGGTTGCCCAGCTTCGAGAACCGGATCTGCGCGCCCAGCCGGGCGAGTTCACTGCCGTCGGCGCCGAACGTGACCACGTCGGGAAGCGTCAGGAGCGAGCCCTCGTAGTGCCGTTTGAACGCGTCCGAACCGTCCCAGACGTCGTCGAGCTTGAGCGATCCGTCCACCGACAGGGGCGTCACCTCTCCCAGGGACCAGCCCTCGGCCCCCTCCGCGACGCTGTCCAGCACCGCCTGGGGCGGCACGCCGCGGGTGGCGAACGGGTAGAGGTAGACGATCTTCCCCTGGTCGATCCGCAGCCAGGGATCGTGCCGTACGCCGTTCAGCGCCATCAGGGAGAAGCGGTGCGCCCGCAGTTCGCTCACGTAGACGTCGTCGGTGATCTCGTCGCAGGCTTCGGCCCTCTCCAGGTCCGCGATGGCCTCGTCGAGCGACGCGCCGGTGGTGAGGAAGTCGCGCACCGCGCGCACCGCGGCACCGACCGCGGTGTTGTAGACCTCGCACTCCTCGGCGCGGCGGACGACGTAGGCGCTGAGGTCCGGGTGGGTGCCCGCCACCCTCCGGGCCAGCGCTGCGGCTTCCCGCGCCTTCGCCGCCGCGGTGCCGAGGGCCGCCTCGTGGGCGGTCAGTTGCCCGGTGGTCATGGCGTTCTCGGCGCTGATCTGCTCCGAGAGGCTCCCCATCAGCGCGAGGACGGCCCGCGTCAGCACCGCGTCCTCCCCCCGCACCACCGCCCCGTGGTCGCGCAGGCAGTCCCCCGCGCCCCGCAGGGTGTCCCACATCGGCTGGTAGTGGTAGGAGATCTCCCACTCGGCCTCGACCGACAGGAAGACGAACAGCAGCAGCAGCGGCACCCCGCCCGGTTCGGCGGCGGCCTTCGGCAGCTGGGCCAGGATCTCCGCCTTCGCGGACTCCGTCCGGTCGGCCAGCCGACGGCTCGACGGCAGCAGTTCGGGAAAGCGCGAGGAATCCCACTGCGGCAGCTCGTGGAGCGTTCCGGTCTCTACCTGAATCGACGTCAGCCAGTCACGCAGCGGCTGCAACTCGCCCTCGTCCAGGGCCCCCACCAAGTCACGATGCATCGGGCGATGCTATACGCCCGCACACAGAACCGACAGTGCTCGACAAATCACCGCAGGTGACCGGTGGTCGAGGTGGGCACAGCAGTCCGTCGCCCCCTGGGGACGCAGTCGCCGGGCCCCGTGCCGCCGTCCCTGTCAGTGGTGGGTGCCACACTCGCGTGTCATGGAACAGATGGACGATCTCCTCACCCGGACCAGGAGCGGCAAGCGGGTCAAGTACCTGCTGTTCTGGGGGCACCGGCCCCTTCCGGACGGCACGCTGGGCGCCTCCTGCCTGAGCCAGTGGTGGCCGTCGCCGTTCGTCGTCGACGGCGTGGGGTACCCCTCCGCCGAGCACTGGATGATGGCCGGGAAGGCGAGGCTCTTCGGGGACTCCGACGCGGAGCGGGCGGCCTTGGAGGCCCGCAGTCCGGCTGCGGCGAAGAAGGCGGGGCGCCTGGTCCGGGGCTTCGACGAGGAGGTGTGGGCGCGGGAGCGCTTCGGCCTCGTGGTGGCGGGCAGCGTCCACAAGTTCGGCCAGGACCCGGCACTGCGCGCTTACCTGCTCTCCACCGGGGACCGCGTCCTGGTGGAGGCGAGTCCGGTGGACCGCGTCTGGGGCATCGGGCTGGCGAAGGACGACGAGCGGGCCGAGGACCCCGGGCGGTGGCGCGGGCTGAACCTGCTGGGTTTCGCGCTGATGGAGGCGCGGGAGCGGCTCCGGGCCGAGGCACCGGAGCCGTCCCCCGCGTCCGCCTGAGCCTTGTCCCGGAAACCACGCGCCGCCCGGCCTCCGGGCTCGGCCCCGGTCGGACGGACGGCGTGGGACGGACGACGCGGTGCTTCCCGGACGTCAGGACCGTTCGACGACGAGCGACGTGGCGAACGGGTCGTCCGTGGACCCGCTGTCCTCGAAATCCTCCGCGTGCGTGGCGAACAACCAGATCAGGAACCCGATGATCACCGCGCCGATGAGAATCCCGATGGACCCGGTGATGATCCCGGCGAGCGCCTGACCGCCGTTGGTGGCCTCGCCCCGCTGTGCGCGCTTACGGCCCAGGATGCCGAAGATCAGGGCCAGCGCGCCCAGGATGAGGCTCAGGACCCCGTACATGCAGAACAGGCAGATGGACAGGATGCCCAGCACCATCGCCGCGATGCCCATCCCGTTGGACGGGGTGGGCGCCCAGACCGCCTGGCCGCCGTAGGCGTCGTACCCGGTGTAGTTGGGGTACGGCTGCGGCGGGGCCGCCGGGTAGCCGTACTGGCCCACCGGCTGCTGTCCCGGGCCGTTCGGCGAGACCGGCGGCGGGGGCATCGCGGAAGGCCCGGGGCCGGGGCCTCCCTGTACGGGCGGAGGTCCGAACCCTCCGGCGACCGGGGCCGCCCAGGCGTCCTGCCGCGGCTCCTCGACGCCCGGTACGGACGTGACGGTCGGCTGGTCGTGCACCGCGGGCGGACGGACGTCCCCGCCCTGTTTGCCCAGGTCGACCTTGTTCTCCGGCGCGGCCCAGGGATCGCGGGGTGCCTCCCCGCCGCTGAGCGGCTCGGTGTTCTCTGACATGTGACTCCCCCCTAGTGATGCCGTCATGCTACGGCCCGGGCCGCGCCCCTCCGCCGCGGCCTACGATGAACGGTGCCACCGGCGGCCCCTGCCGGACGACCGGGCGCCGCGGGCTCTCGGTACCGGCGTACCGAGAACCACCGGAGAGATTCCTGATGACCGACCTCCGCCCCTTCATCGCGGGACTGCCCAAGGCCGAACTGCACGTGCACCACGTCGGCTCGGCGTCCCCGCGCATCGTGGCCGAGCTGGCCGCCCACCACCCGGATTCCAAGGTGCCCGCCGACCCCGAGGCGCTGGCCGAGTACTTCACCTTCACGGACTTCGGCCACTTCATCGAGGTGTACCTCTCGGTGGTGGACCTGATCCGCACCCCGGAGGACGTCCGGCTGCTCACGTACGAGGTCGCCCGCGACATGGCCCGGCAGAACATCCGGTACGCCGAGCTGACCGTGACCCCGTACAGCTCGACCCGGCGCGGCATCCCGGAGCAGGGGTTCATGGAGGCGATAGAGGACGCCCGCAAGGCGGCCGAGTCGGAGTTCGGCACCGTACTGCGCTGGTGCTTCGACATCCCGGGCGAGGCGGGGCTCGAAGCGGCCGAGGAGACCGCCCGGCTCGCGGTGGATCTGCGGCCCGAGGGGCTGGTCTCGTTCGGGCTCGGCGGACCCGAGATCGGCGTGGACCGCCCGCAGTTCAAGCCGTTCTTCGACCGCGCCATCGCCGCCGGCCTCCACTCGGTACCGCACGCCGGAGAGACCACGGGCCCGCAGACGGTGTGGGACGCCCTGACGTCGCTGCGCGCCGAGCGCATCGGGCACGGGACGAGTTCCGTGCAGGACCCGGCGCTGCTCCGGCACCTGGCGGAGCGGCGGATCCCGCTGGAGGTCTGCCCGACGTCCAACATCGCGACGCGCGCCGTGGCGGACCTGGACTCCCACCCGGTCAAGGAGATGGTGGCGGCCGGTGTGCTGGTCACCATCAACAGCGACGACCCGCCGATGTTCGGCACCGACCTGAACAACGAGTACGCCGTTGCGGCCCGTCTGCTGGAGCTGGACGAGCGCGGGGTCGCGGAGCTGGCGAAGAACGCCGTGGAGGCGTCCTTCCTGGACCCCGCGGGGAAGCGGAAGCTGGCGGCCGAGATCGACACGTACACGACACAGTGGCTGACGGCCGACGGCCGCTGAACCGGCCGCGACAATGGCCCCATGGCACACACCGTCACCGCCGTGGGGCATCGCGGAGATCCCTACCGCGCCCGTGAGAACACGCTGTCCTCGATCCGGTCCGCCCTCGAACGGGGGGCGGACGCGGTCGAGATCGACGTCCGGGTGACCCGGGACGGGGTCCCCGTGCTCCTTCACGACGCCACGCTGGAGCGGCTCTGGGGGCACGACGTCCGCCTGGACACGCTGGACCACGCCGAGTTGGCGGAGCGCACCGGCGGCGGGGTGCCCACCCTGCGCGAGGCGCTGGCCGCCGTCGGCCCGCACCGGGTGATGGTGGATCTGCCCGGCTCCACCGACGCCTCGGTGCGGACGATCGTGGGTACGGTGCGCGCGTGCGGGGCGGGGGACCGCGCCTACTACTGCGCGGGCGCCGACGCGATGCTCCGGGTACGCGCCAACGACCCCTCGGCCGAGATCGCCCTGACCTGGACGACCCTCGCCCCGCCCCGCCCGGTGCTCCTCGCGGCGGTCGGCCCGCGCTGGCTCAACTACCGGTTCGGGCTGGTGACCCGGGACCTGACGGACCGGGCGCACCAAGACGGCCTGCTCGTCTCCGCCTGGACCGCCGACACCGGGCGCACCATGCGCCGTCTGGTCTCCCGGGGCGTCGACTCGATCACCACCAACCGGATCGACGTGCTGCGCGGGCTGCTCGCCGACTCTGCTGCGGGCAAGCGCGGTTGACCTCCGGCCGGGCGGCCCGGGCGGGCTCGCACTGCGGGACCGGTGGCGTCTCTCTCCCCTGTGCGAGGGAGGAGAGGTCCCCGCCTCCCTCGTGCGGGGGAGAGAGGTTCCCCCTGCCAAACCCCCGCTCGGGGGATCCGCGGGCTACCCCGGATCAACAGGATGGAGTCACCGCAGGAGAAAAGACATCCCCCGACGGAGGCTCCCGATGAAGACCCGAACCCGAACTCGCACTCGAACCGGCACCCTGTTCGCCCCGGCCCCGGCCCTCGGCGTCCTGGCCGGGCCGGTCATCGCACCGGGGCACGCGACGACCGGCCCGGCCGTCACCGCGATCCGCCGCGAGGACAACACCGTCGACGACACCGTCGGTCCCTCACACCACAGGAGCCGTCGCCCTCCGCAGCGGTGGTTCGGCGCCACTCGGCCCGGCCGCCTCCAACCGCTTGATCAGCCGCCGCACCACGAGCAGCGGGACCACTCCGAAGACGCCGAAGGACATGTCGATGACCGTCCACCAGAACGGAATGCCTCTCAGTGGCCCGCAGATCAGGGCGAGCGGCAGGATTCCGGCGCAGGCGATCATGCCGAACTCCACGACCCAGATGTTGCGTACCGGATCGCGGTAGGGCCCGTAGAACGCCACGGCGATGACGAGGTGGGCGAAGGCGAGCCAGTCGGTCCCGTACAGCACGAAAGGGTAGCGCGCGTCGGCCTCGTCGAGCCCGGTGCGCACCCGGGTGATCCACTTCATGAGGGCGGGCAGGTGCTCGGGGACGGGCGACGCGGAAGAGGCCAACAGCTCTTCGGTCCAGCGGAGTTCGTGCACGAGCGGGAAGGCGGTGAGCCCGCTCAGTGCCAGACAGACGATGAAGAAGACCAACCACACGCGTATGCGCCGCAACAGGGCCCGCTCGCTCATGCCCCGCACTGTACGCCCTTTATGAACGCGTTCAAAAGCACTTCGGCCGAACCGTCGAGCACCCCTCGAACGCAGCGCGGCCCCCAAAGAACCGGGGGCCGTGCCGGAGCCGCGCGGTGCGGCCCGAGAGGTGGTGCGGGCGGAGGCGGACGGTCGTGCGGTCAGCCTTCGAGGGAGGTCATGACGTGCTTGATCCGGGTGTAGTCCTCGAAGCCGTACGCGGAGAGGTCCTTGCCGTAGCCGGACTTCTTGTACCCGCCGTGCGGCATCTCGGCGACCAGCGGAATGTGGGTGTTGATCCACACGCAGCCGAAGTCGAGGTTCTTCGACATCCGCATCGCGCGGGCGTGGTCCTTGGTCCACACCGAGGAGGCGAGCGCGTACTCGACACCGTTGGCGAACTCCAGGGCCTGGGCCTCGTCGGTGAAGGACTGCACGGTGATGACGGGGCCGAAGACCTCGTTCTGGACGATCTCGTCGTCCTGGCGCAGCCCGGAGACGACGGTCGGCGCCCAGAAGTAGCCCTTGTCGCCGACACGGTGGCCGCCCGCCTCGACGGTGGCGTGGGCCGGGAGGCGGTCGATGAACCCGCTGACCTGGGCGAGCTGGTCGGCGTTGTTGAGGGGGCCGTAGAGCACATCCTCGTCGTCCGGCAGACCGGTCTTCGTCTCCTTGGCCGCCACGGCCAGGGCCGCGACGAAGGCGTCGTGCACCGACTCGTGGACGAGCACCCGGGTCGCCGCCGTGCAGTCCTGGCCCGCGTTGAAGAAGCCCGCCTCGGCGATGCCGGACACCGCCTTGTCGATGTCCACGTCCTCGAAGACCACGACGGGGGCCTTGCCGCCGAGCTCCAGGTGCACGCGCTTGACGTCCTTGGCCGCCGAGGCGGCGACCTGTGTGCCGGCCCGTACGGAACCGGTGATCGAGGCCATCGCGGGGGTCGGGTGCTCCACCATCACGCGGCCGGTCTCGCGGTCGCCGCAGATCACGTTGAAGACACCGGCGGGAAGGATCTCGCCGATGATCCCGGCGATCAGGACGGTCGACGCGGGAGTGGTGTCGGACGGCTTGAGGACGACGGTGTTCCCCGCCGCGAGAGCCGGGGCGAACTTCCAGACCGCCATCATCATCGGGTAGTTCCACGGCGCGACCTGCGCACAGACACCGACCGGCTCCCGCCGGACGATCGAGGTCAGGCCCTCCATGTACTCCCCGGCCGAGCGGCCCTCCAGCATCCGGGCGGCACCGGCGAAGAAGCGGATCTGATCCACCATCGGGGGGATCTCCTCGCTGCGGGTGAGCGCCAGCGGCTTGCCGGTGTTCTCCGACTCCGCCGCGATCAGCTCCTCCGCGTGCTCCTCGAACGCGTCGGCGATCCTGAGCAGGGCCTTCTGCCGCTCGGCCGGCGTGGTGTCGCGCCACCCGGGGAACGCCGCGGCGGCTGCCGCCATGGCGGCGTCGACGTCGGCCGGCCCGGAGAGCGGGGACGTCGCGTAGACCTCCTCCGTGGCAGGGTTGACCACGTCGATGGTCCGCCCGTCGGCTGCGTCCCGGAACTCCCCGTCGATGTAGTTGCGCAGACGGCGCACGTCGGTGGTCACGGCCACCACTCCTTCTCGTCGGTCTTTCGTCGGTCTCTGGTCGGTCTCTGGTCGCTCTGGGCGCTCGGCCTTCATGGCCAGCGTACGTACAGAAGCGGGTCGGTCAGGGCGTCCTGCGGATCGCCGCCCCCCGACCTGTTCACACCGGCTCGCTCCTCGTGGCCACCTCGGCCCGAATGCACCCGATCGAGTGAGAACGAACTCGTCCGGGCCGCGTGCTGTTCGCACACCCCGTTCCCACTCCCTACCGTGCCCAGTGACCGATCGGCCGCGTCTTCGTTCCCCCGTACGGGGGAACGGGAAACTGACCTGAACCGAGGTGTACGCCATGGTGGCCCCGCCGGACAACGACGTGATCTGGGCACGCTCCCTGCATCACTCCCACAATGGATCGCCGGGCCTCAGCGGTGTCTCGCTCGGTGTCCGCGACGGCGAGATCCTCGCCGTGACGGGGCCGCGCGGCAGCGGGAAGTCCACGCTGCTGCACTGCCTCTCGGGCCAACTGGTGCCGCAGCAGGGCGAGGTGTGGTTCAACAGCGTGCCGGTCCACACCATGGGCCCCCGGCTGCGCGAGCAACTGCGCCGCGACCGGTTCGGCTGGATCGCCTCCGACCCGCAGCTCGTCCCCGAGCTCAGCGCGTGGGAGAACGCGGCGCTTCCGCTGCTGCTGCGGGGCGTCTCGCACCGCACCGCCAAGAAGGCCGCCATGGAGTGGCTGGAGCGCATGGACATCGGGCCGCTCGCCAGGAAGCGGCCCCACGCACTGCTCCAGATCCAGCGTCAGCGGATCTCCGTGGCACGCGCCCTCACCGCCGCCCCTTCCGTGATCTTCGCGGACGAACCGACCGCGACCCTGCACGGAGCCGACCGCAACCAGTTGCTGCGCACCCTCACGGCGGCGGCACGTTCGCACGGCATCACGGTGGTGATGGCCACCCACGACGCGGAGATCGCCGCACTCGCCGACCGTACGGTCCCGATGCTGGACGGCCGCCGGGTCGCCACCGTCAAACTGCCCGCCGTGGCCGACACGGAAGGCCGCTCGGCGTGCTCGCTCTCCGTCTAGCCCGCGGCTCCCACCCCCTCGTCCTGGTCAGGCGGCTGCTGGTCGCCTCTGCCTCCGCCGGGGTGGGCTTCCTCCTGCTGAGCACGCTGGGGCACGCCTCCGGGCACCCGTCCCAGGCCGCGGGCTCGGTGCTGCGGCTGCTGTGGTGCTCGGTACCGCTGGCGGCCACCGTGCAGTTCGCCGTCGCGGTGGCCCGTACGGACCCGAGCACCCGGCCGCGCGCCGGGCTCTCCGCCCTCGGTCTCGGGCCGGTCCGGCTGTCGGTGCTCGCCGCCGTCTCCACCGCGGTCGCCACCACGCTCGGCTCGATGGTGGCCCTGCTCTTCTTCCTGCACCTGCGGGGCGATCTGACCGGAATGCCCTTCGACGGCGGCGCGGCGGAGTTCCTGGGCGCCGGTGCCCCGCTGCCGCTCGCCGCCGCGCTGGTGCTGCTGGCGCTCGTCCCCGTCTCGGCGTCCGTGGCGAGCGCGCTGGCCCTGCGGTCCCGGCCCACGGCCCCGGCGCCGGACGAGCCGTTCGCGGCGGAGGAACCCGCCTCCCCCGCCGCGGCTCCGGCGGGCCTGCCCTGGGGGGTGGCGCTGGCCGCCGCCGGACTGGCCGTGGAGGCGTACGCGAGCCGGGGTTCGGGGGGCAGCCCCTTCCCGCTGCCCGGCCGGCTCGACTCCACCCCCGCCGGTGTGCTGGCCGGCTGGGTCCTCACCGCGACCGGCCTGGCGCTCGCCGGGCCCGGTCTCACCCACCTCTGCGGCCGGCTGCTCCAGTCGGCACGCCCGGGGGCCGTGCGGCTGCTGGCGGGCCGGGTCCTGATGGACGAGGCCCGCCGCATCGGCCGGCCGCTCGGCATCGTCTGCGCCGTGGTCTCGGGCGCCATCGCGGCGATGGCGCTGTACGAACCGGGGGCCCGACCCTACGGTCCGCTCACCGCACTCGGAGCCGTCCTGGTCCTGGGCTGCACGACGGCTTCCCTGCTGACCTCGGCGATCGAGGCGCGGCAGGACAGGGCGCGGACCGCGCAGACCCTGCACCGGATGGGCGCCCATTCGTCCGTGCTGCGGTCCGCGACCGCGCTGCGGGCGGTGACCCTGCTGCTGGTGTTCGCCCCGCTGACCTGGGTGCTCGCGCAGCTGGCGGCCCTGCCCCTGTCGGGCTGAGAAGGCCGAGCCGACCGAGAGGCACGAAGCGCGCCGTGGCCCCGCGTACGCGGGGCC
>NZ_JBHWYX010000082.1:10796-15114 GCF_042728795.1 Streptomyces sp. NPDC060184 | reverse complement strand
GCCGGCACCGGGCTCGCCGGTCAGCACCAGCACCTTCGAGCCGGTGCCCTCCGCGGTGTCGACCAGCTCGAAGATCCGGGCCAGCTCGGCCTCCCGGCTCAGGATCTCCGGCTCGGCCACCGACTCGGTACCGAGATCCATGCTGCTCTTCCCTTCCCCGCGAACCACCCCGCCCCGACGGGCGCCGAGCGACGCACGTGTCGGCCGCTTCACGGCATCCTGCCAGGTCGGCGGCGTGGAACGACCGGCGGAGTCCCGTCGCCGGCTCGTCAGAAACCACCTCCCGTGGACCCGTCGCCGGACTCCGCGGGAATCACACCGGGTACGTCGTGCGCCTGAAGCCGGCGGCGAACGGGCTCAGCATTGCGCGTCGGCGTGGGCGCGGGCGCGCTCGATGTCGGGGACGTGGCTCTCGGCCCATTCCCGGACGGCGCGCAGAGGTGTCAGCAGCGACCGGCCGAGGTCGGTGAGGGCGTACTCGACATGCGGCGGATGCGCGGGAATCTCCGTGCGGGAGACCAGGCCGTCGTACTCCATCGCACGGAGCGTCTCGGTGAGCGCCTTCGGTGTGATCCCCCGGATGTGCGCCTTGAGCGCGGTGAAGCGCATCGGCCCGGCGTCCAGCGCGTTGACGACGAAGACCGTCCAGCGCGCTCCTATCCGGTGCAGAACGGTGCGACTGGGGCAGGTCGCCGCCATGACGTTGTAAGCCTTGCCCATGCACGACTCCCGGTAGCGTTGTGTATACCGGTATAGAATCTATACCTTCCTGGTCGTGTCCCTACTCGATCACACGCCCCGTTCCTCGTCGCCCCGGCACGGCCGTTTCGTCGCGGCGATCGTCATCGACTCCCTCGGCACCGGTGTCTTCATCCCCGTGTCGATGCTCTACTTCCTGGCCACGACCTCGCTGACGCTGGTGCAGGTGGGCGCGGCGCTGACCACGGCCGGGCTGCTGGCGCTCCCGGCGGGTCCGCTGGCCGGCGGCCTGGTCGACCGGTACGGCGCCAAGCCGGTGCTGCAGGCGGCGAACCTGGCCCAGGCGCTGGGCTTCGCCGGGTACCTCGTCGTGGGCCAGTCGTGGCAGATCGTCATCTGCGCCTGGTTGAACAGCGCCGGGCGGGCGGTGTTCTTCAGCTGCTACGGCGTGACCGTCACGACGCTGGCCGCTCCCGGCCGACGCGAGCGCTGGTTCGGTCTTCTGGGGTCGGCGCGGAACCTCGGTTACGCACTCGGCGGGCTCCTGTCCGCCCTCGCCGTCAGCATCGGCACGCAGGGCGCCTACGCCGGGATCGTGATCGCCAACGCCTCGTCCTACGTCGCCGCGTTCGTGCTGATGCGGGCCGTGCCGAACGTCCGCCCCGAAGCGGGCCGGGACGCCGCCGCCGGAGGCTGGGGGCGCGTGCTCGGGGACCGGCCGCACCTGTCACTGGTCGCACATCAACTGTGCTTCGCGATCTCCTTGTTCGCCCTCAACATCGCAATACCCGTCTACGCCGTGGACGTGCTGGGACTGCCCGGCTGGACGGCAGGCGCGGTGTTCACGCTCAACACCCTGATGGTCGGTTTCGGCCAGGGCGTCGTCGTCGGGCGGCTCGGCGGGCGGATCCGCAGCCGCGTCCTCGTCGCCGGACACGTCTGCTTCGCGGCGGGCTACCTCCTGTTCCTCGCCGCCGACCACGTGGCCGCGCTCGCCCTCGCGGTCGGCGTGGTACTGCTCGGTGCGGGCAGCTACACCTTCGGCGAACTCCTCGGCGGCCCCGTCACGTCGACGGTCGCCGCGGAGAGCGCCCCAGCGGCTCTCCGCGGCCGGTACTTGGCCCTCAACCAGCTCGCCGTGACGGTCGCGGGAGCGGTCGCCCCGGCCGCGCTCTCGGGGTTGCTGTCCTCCGGGGCAGCCTCGATCTGGCTGACCCTGGTGGGCGTCAGCGCCCTCGGAGCCGCGCTCGCCACGACGATCGGCAGAGTGGTACCGGCGGCGCGGGGTCGCATCGGACGTGCCCGACCGGCCGACGCCCACGCGTAGGCCGACGCCCACGCCCGCCCGGCCGCCGTATGGGCGTCGACCAGGTGGGCGCGGCCCTCGGTGACGCGGCCGGGGCCGTACCCACCGCCGCGACCCGTCGAACAGGCCTGTTCTCAGCCGCACTTCGCGGGAGTTGGACGAAACTCTTGCGCGCCCCGCCCCGTCGGTTTAGCGTCTGTGCCACCGAAGCGACCTTCCCCCCAGCTGACGTCACGTCAGAATTGTTAGCGCTAACAATTTCTCTGACTGGCCTGACCTGCGACAACGCACGGACCCGCTCCGCCCGCCGCCCGATTTTTTCGTGCGCCGCGGCCACCTCGTCGTACCCGCGTACCGCGTACCGGCTCCACCAGCACCCCGCACGCTCCCGGCCCGGATCCGCGCTTCGGACTCTCCCCACCCCTCACACCCAGAGCTCCGTGCTGCCCTCCCCGCGCACCGGCCCGCACCCCGCACCCCCCGAACGCCGCGCCACGGCGCATGCCCGCACCACGGGCGTACGCCCGCCTGCCCGCGCCGCGGCGCCTGCCCTGATGCCCGCATGCCCGCATGCGCCTTCCGGAAGCCCACCACCGAATCGAAGACAACGATGAAAGGAATGAACGGAATGAAAGGAATACCTGGACTCCGCTCCGCCCTTCGACGCCGGGCCGCCGCTCTGACGGCGACCTTGGCCGCCGTGCTCGTCGCGGGGGCCCTGACGGGCACCACGCCCTCCCAGGCCGCGACGTCCCAGCCCTGCGACCTGTACGCCGCGGGCGGCACGCCGTGCGTCGCCGCGCACAGCACCACCCGCGCCCTGTACGGCTCCTACAACGGGGCGCTGTACCAGGTACGCCGCGCCTCGGACAACACCACGCGCGACATCGGGGTTCTCAGCGCCGGCGGGTACGCCAACGCCGCCGCGCAGGACTCGTTCTGCGCCGGGACCAGTTGCGTCATCACGGTCATCTACGACCAGACGGGCCGTAACAACCGTCTCACCCAGGCGCCTCCGGGCGGGTTCAACGGCCCCGCGTCGGGCGGCTACGACAAGCTCGCCAACGCCACGATGGCGCCGGTCAGCCTCAACGGCAACCGCGCCTACGGGGTCTTCGTCTCGCCGGGCACCGGCTACCGCAACAACGCGACGAACGGCATCGCCACCGGTGACCAGCCCGAGGGCATGTACGCGATCCTCGACGGCACCCACTACAACGACGGCTGCTGCTTCGACTACGGCAACGCGGAGACCAACAGCCGCGACAACGGCAACGGCACCATGGAGGCCATCTACTTCGGCAACAGCCGGGGCTGGGGCTCCGGTGCGGGCAACGGTCCCTGGGTGATGGCGGACCTGGAGAACGGGCTGTTCTCCGGCGTGAACACCGGCAACAACGCGAACGACCCGACGGTGACCCACCGCTTCCTGACCGCGATCGTCAAGGGCGAGCCGAACCACTGGTCCATCCGCGCCGGGAACGCCCAGTCCGGCTCCCTGTCCACCTACTACAACGGGGTCCGGCCGAACGCCTCCGGCTACAACCCGATGAAGAAGGAGGGCGCGATCATCCTCGGCATCGGCGGGGACAACAGCGTCAGCGCCGCGGGCACCTTCTACGAGGGCGTCCTGACCTCCGGCTATCCCACCGACGCGACCGAGAACGCCGTCCAGGCCAACATCGTCGCGGCCGGGTACACGCAGGGATCGAGCGGCGGGACCGCCCTCAACTCCGGCTCCTCCGTCTCGCTCCGGGCGACCACGTCCTGCTGCACCACCAGCTACCTCAGCCACTCCGGAGCGAACGTCAACACCACGGTGGTCTCCTCCGCCAGCTCGGCGACCGACAAGGCGAACGCCTCCTGGATCGTCCGGCCGGGCCTGGCCAACAGCGCCTGCCGCTCCTTCGAGTCGAAGAACACGCCGGGCAGCTATCTGCGGCACCAGAACTACCAGCTCTATCTGCACGCCAACGACGGCTCCGCGCTGTTCGCCAACGACGCCACCTTCTGCTCGCAGGCCGGCGTGAACGGCCAGGGCAACTCGCTGGTCTCGTACAACTTCGCCGACCGCTACATCCGCCACTTCTCCAACATCGGATACGTCGCCTCCAACGGCGGCTCCAACACCTTCGACGCGACGGCGCTCTGGCCCGACGACGTGAGCTGGGCGGTCGTCACCGCCTGGACTCCCTGATCCCGGGAAACACGCGGGCGGCCACCCCCCGGGGTGGGCGCCCGCGCGCCCACGCGGCTCACAAGTAGAACATGAGGGGCGACCACCTAGCATATAAAAAAAAACATACCCACCCG
>NZ_JBHWYX010000082.1:0-10786 GCF_042728795.1 Streptomyces sp. NPDC060184 | reverse complement strand
CTTGTCTTCCTTTTTTTTTTAATCAGAGTGTGCTGGGGGGGGTCCTCCCCGCCGTGCCACCCCTGCCCCCGCAACACCGGGGGGCGCCCCCCCGGGGGTGGCCGCCCGCGCTCGACCGCGTCTCACTCGAAGAACTTGAGGCTCCAGCCGGTGTCCGAGGTCGCTCCCGGGACGTTCGCGCGGCTGTAGGTCGTACCGCCCCACCAGCAGAAGGTGCCGGTGTACCAGTACCGGTTGCCCCACGAGTACGCCGTCCCCTTCGCGACCGCGTGGAACATCAGCGGGAACCGCGGTCCGGCCGGCGGGCTGGTGTTGATGTCGCCGTCCAGCAGGACGAAGCTGTGGTGCCCCGGACCGTTCACCTGCAGGGTCGGGTCCCAGCCGGCCATCATCGTCGAGCGGTTCGATCCGAACAGGCACCCGTTCGACTTGTACCAGTCCCACACGTACGTGGGGTCCCCGCCGGCTCGCAGCCGCAGCTCGCCCAGGCAGTACTGGTCGCTCCAGCTGCCGTTGGCCGAGTACACGATGTGCAGCTGGCCGTTCGGGTCCTTGATCGCCTCGGGTGCCTCGTTGATGAACGGGTTGCCGACGACCCGCTCCCAGCTCTCCCGGGGCTGCGAGATGACGTAGCGCGCACCGGTCGGCGTGGTGGGGCTGCTCATCCTGGCGATGTAGAGGTTCTGCTCGACGTTGGTGTCACCGGCCCAGCCGGACCAGACGAACCAGCGCTGTCCGTTGAAGGTGAACATGGTGCCGTCGATGGCCCATTTGTTGTCGGGCAGGGCGAGTTGGGTCTCGCCGGAGTACCCGCTGTCGGGGGCCGCCGAGCTGATCACGTACATCCGGTGCGCGGCGCCGGTCCCGGCCGTGAAGTAGATGTAGTACCGGCCGCCGTCCCGTACGACCTCCGGGGCCCAGACCTCACCGAGGCCCCGGGTGTCGGACCAGACCTGCCGCGCGGGTGCGGAGGCAAGGGCGGCCGTCGACGACGCCTGGCGCACGGCGATGCCGCCGCCGGTCGACTGCACGGACACATAGGTGGAGTCGACCCGGATCACGCTCGGGTCGGCGGCCCGCATGCTCGTCTGGGCGGCCCGGGCGGGCTGCGCCGACGACACGGACATCACGGCCGTGAGGACCCCTGCGAGGACAAGGGCGGCAAGGCCGTACATTCGGCGGATTGGATTCATGGTCCCGTTCCACGGTTCGCCTCCGTTTCGACACCGGACGGGAACCGGCAGAGGAACGCCGGACCGCGCACGGCATCCGGCCGGGACCGCTTCGGAGGACGCCGCAGGGGCGGCTCCGGCCGTCGAACTCCCCCCACCACCGCGCTCCCCCACTCACCCGCTGAGAGCGCTCTCACAGCATCGAGAATGGGCTTGCACATGTCAATAAGCGGGGCGGGTGGGTGAAGCCGGCAGCCCGTCCCACGGCCCATCAGGTGGCGGACCGTCGGGAACCGTCCGCAGGGCTGCACGACCCCCGCCCGCCCTCGGGCCCCGCCCCCGCCGCGCACTCAACTACCGTTTCCCGGCACCGGACGCCGAACCCGCCCTCCGGGCGGACGGCGCCACTTTCGACCCACCAGGAATCGCGGGACACCCCTTAGCCCGTTCGCCGTCCGGGCCCAGCGGTCTCGCCCGCTCTCCCCCGCACGAGGATGACCTGCGCAAACGGGCAACCCGAGTCGGAACACGGGGCCTGACCGGGTGACAAATGGGCCCGCTCGCCGTGTTGCGGGGGTGACGGAGTGTCGGTTGCCTCGGACCCGGAGCACAGCGGAGGAGCCGCGCAGTCCGGCCGGGCCACGCTGTCGATGGAGGAACCTCATGCGCAACACACGCACCGGAGCGGGGATCTGTCTGGCCGTAGGCCTGATGGCCCTCGCGGCCCCCGCCGCCGTGGCCGCGGACCCCGCCGGTGAGCAGACCATTCACATCAGCCCGCGGAGCGCCTCTCCCGGTTCGCTGGTCACCGTCTCCACCCGGGCCTGCGGCAAGGAGACCTACGGCAAGGGGACCTCGGAGGCCGCGGGCGCGTTCCACCTCTTCGAGGGCGACCGCAAGGGTGTGCTCGTCGGCGAGTTCGAGGTGCCGGACGACGCGGAGCCGGGCACGGACACGGTCACCGTGAAGTGCCCCCCGCGCATCCGGATGACGGACACCTACCGGATCGCCGACCGCAGGCCCAGCGGCGGGGTGGCCGCCGGATTCAGCGTCCCGGTGAACCACGGCGCGCAACTGGCCGCGGGCTCCGTGCTGCTCGCCGGGGCGGCGGCCGGGGCCGTGTTCAGGATGCGCCGCCGGGCGGCGTCGGCCCGCGACTGACCGTACGGCACCCGTCCGCGCGCCCCGCATCCCGCCGTGCTCCGGGGCGCGCGCCCGTACCACCCCACCCGCCGCGAGCAGAGGACACGCGATGGAAACCGGGCGCAGTGCCAACACCCCGCCCCAGTCGTTCCCGGCGGTCAAACACCTCGTCTGGGCCGTGGTGGCGGGTACCGTGCTGGTGGTCAGCGGCCTGCGGGACGACCGGCCGCCGCAGCCGCCCGGCCCACCGGCCGCCGCCGCACCCCGGCCGTCCTCCGCCGCCCCGCCGCCCCCCGCCGCGCCCCCGGCCTCCGTCTCCGCGGGCCCGGTGTACATGGTGTCGCGCTACCCGGTGCGCCTGCCGCCCTCCCTCGTACGCCGCTCCACCGCGCCGCCGGTGCTCCTCCCCCGACTGCCCGTCCGGCCGGCGCCCCTGCGGCCCCTGCCGGTGGGTCCCCGCCCCGTGCGGGCTTCCGGACGTCCGCTCCCCGGCCTCACGGCCCCGGCGTCCCCCGCCGTACGGCCGCTGCCGCCGTCCCCGCCGGTACGGCTGCGGATTCCCGTGCTCAAGGTGGACTCGCCGATGATGGGGCTGGGCCTCGACGCGTCGGGCGCGTTGAAGCCTCCGCCCGACGACAACCCGGTGCTCAGCGGCTGGTACGCCGACGGGACGGTGCCGGGCTCGGTGGGGACCGCCATCACGACCGGGCACGTGGACACCAGGCTCGGGCCCGGCGTCTTCTTCCTGCTGGGGTCCCTGCGCAAGGGCGCCACCGTCGAGATCGTCCGGGCCGATCGGACCACCGCCGTGTTCACGGTGTACGCCGTCGAGGCCTACAGCAAGAAGGACTTCCCGGACGAGAAGGTCTACGGCCCGTCGAACCGGCCCGAGTTGCGGGTCATCACCTGCGGTGGCGCGTACGACAAGGGGTCGGGGTACCAGGAGAACGTCGTGGTCTTCGCCGCCCTGACCGGTTCGCGCTGAGGGTCACGCGGGAAGACGCGGCGCAGGGGCTGTCACGCACCGATCCCCGGCGGGCCGGGAGCCCGCCGGGGATCGGCGTTCGGTGGGTGCGGTGTTCGTGGATCAGGTCCGGTGGAGCAGAGCCGTCAGGACCCCGTACAGCGCCGTCTCAGGGTCGGGCGCAGCGCCCTGTGCGCGCCAGGCGACGAATCCGTCGGGGCGTACCAGCACGGCGCCGTCGGCGGACGTGCCGTGGACGGCTGCCCAGTCGGTACCGTCCTCGGACCGCAGATCCGCCTCGGTGCCGGACCCGATGGTGAAGGCGTCCAGCCGGATGCCCAGTCGCTTCGCCACGTGGCGGGCCGCGCCGCGCCACTCCGGGCTGTTCTCGTCGCAGAGCAGGACGAACGCCTGCTCGTAGAGGTCCAGCGTCGACACCCGCTCGCCGTCGCGGCCGAGCCACAGGTGCGGGGCGCGGGTGCCGGGCTCGCCCGTCAGGCCGACGCCCTCGGGCACGACCGGGAGGTCCGGGTCGGCGCCGAGGACCGCTCCGCGCACGTAGCGGTAGCCGAGGGCGACGGAGAGCATCCCGCCCTGCCGGCCGCCGCCCGGACCGCCGGGACCACCCTGTCCACCCGGACCGCCAGGACCGCGACCGCCCTGGCTTCCAGGTCCACCGGGACCGCCCTGGCCTGCGGGCGGCCCGGCGTACCCCGGGTGGCTGTGCTCGCCCGAGCGGGCCGAGGCGCGGGCGCTCGTGGCCCTGGCGACCGGGAGCCGCTCCGCCTCGTACGTGTCCAGGAGCTCCGGGCCGGCGGCCCCGCCGACCACGGCTGCGAGCTTCCACGCCAGGTTGTGGGCGTCCTGGATGCCGGTGTTCGAGCCGAACGCCCCGGTGGGGGACATCTCGTGGGCCGAGTCGCCGGCCAGGAAGACCCGGCCGGAGGCGTACCGTTCGGCGACGCGCTCGGCCGCGTGCCAGGGGGCCTTGCCGGTGATCTCGACGTCGAGCTCCGGGTCCCCGACCGCCCGGCGGATGTGCTCGGCGCACCGCTCGTCGGTGAAGTCCTCCAGCGTCTCGCCCCGGTCGGGCTGCCACGGCGCGTGGAAGACCCACCGTTCCTCGTTGTCCACCGGGAGCAACGCCCCGTCCGCCGCCGGGTCGGTGAGGTAGCAGACGATGAAGCGCCGGTCCCCCACCACGGAGGCGAGACGGCGGGAGCGGAAGGTGATGCTGACGTTGTGGAAGAGGTCGCCGGGGCCCGTCTGGCCGATGCCCAGCTGCTCGCGGATGGGGCTGCGGGGCCCGTCGGCGGCGACCAGGTAGTCGGCGCGCACCGTGGCGTGCTCCCCGGTCTCCCGGTCCTTCACGACGGCGGTGACCCCGTCGGCGTCCTGCTCGAAGGTGAGCAGTTCGGTGGAGAACCGCAGGTCGCTGCCCTGGTCGCGGGCGTGGTCGACGAGGACGGGTTCCAGGTCGTTCTGGCTGCACAGGCACCAGCCGCTCGGGCTGAACCGGGCGAGGCCGTTGCCCGGGTCGATCTCCTTGAAGAGCCATTCCTGGTCGTCGCCGGTGAGTGAACCGGCTTGCAGGATGCCGTGGTTGTCGGCGAGGACGGATGCCGCGTCGCGGATCAGCTGCTCGGCGCCGGCGGCGCGGAACACCTCCATCGTGCGGACGTTGTTGCCTCGGCCCCGGGGGTGGGTCGAGGTGCTGCGGTGCTTCTCCACCAAGAGGTGGTCGACGCCGAGCCGGCTCAGGAAGAGGGAGGTGGACAACCCCACCAGGGAGCCGCCCACGATGAGGACCGGCACGCGGTGGTCGACGCTTTCGTTCATTCGATTGCTCCAGCTCGGACGCAGGGGGACGCACTGTCCATGCCCTGGTCGGAGGGGTTGGGCGGGGCTTGTGCCGACGTCTCACCTGAACGGTTCATAAATCTGGCGCCGCCCGTACCAGCGTTCCACGATCGGTCGCGGGGAGCGGTGCGCGGGTCGCACGGGGCGGGACGCCACCCACCGGCAGGCAGGGACCTGCGCGACTTCACCGAAACCGGCCCACGACGGGCGGGAACGGGACAGGAGAACAGAAGCGATGACAATCCTCTCGGAACGGGTATCCCAGTCCGCCTTCGACGGTTCGAGGCTCCGGGTCATACTGCTCCTTGACCTGCACGACGGCGCCCAGAACCAGTTCCTGGAGGCGTACGAGCACATGCGCAACCAGGTCGCCTCGATCCCGGGACACATCAGCGACCAGCTGTGCCAGTCCATCGAGAACCCCTCGCAGTGGCTCATCACCAGTGAGTGGGAGAGCGCGCCCCCCTTCCTCGCCTGGGTGAACAGCGAGGAGCACGTGGCGACGGTGCAGCCGCTGCACAGCTGTGTGCGCGACACCCGTTCGCTGCGCTTCAGCGTGCTGCGGGAGACCGGGGCGGCGTTCGAGTCGACCCCCGAGCCCCTGCGGGGCCGGCTCCAGTCCGCGCCGCGCCTGGGCGACGGCGTCGTGCGCCACGCGCTCACCTTCACGGTGAAGCCGGGCACAGAGGAGATGGTCGCGAAGATCCTAGCCGACTACGACTCCCCGCAGGCCCGCGTCAACGAGAACACCCGGCTGCGCCGTACCTCGCTCTTCATGCACGGGAACCGCGTCGTGCGGGCCGTCGAGATCGAGGGCGACCTGATGGCGGCGCTGCGCCACGTCTCCCGCCAGCCCGAGGTCAGGGCCGTCGAGGAGGCCATCAACCCGTATCTGGAGCAGGACCGGGACCTGAGCGACCCCGACTCCGCCCGGATGTTCTTCACGCGGGCGGCGCTGCCGACCGTCCACCACGTGACGGCGGGCCGCCACAGTGCCGCGGACGTCCAGCGGCACGCGCTGTTCTACCAGGCCAAGGAGGGCTGCGGGATGGCGCTGGCCCGGCTGCTCGCCGGCCAGGACGAGGAGAACGCGGACGACGTCGCGAGCCCCATCGAGAGCAGCACGATCTTCCAGCGCGACGACGTCGTGGTACGGCTCCTCGAAGTGAGCGGCCCGCTCGACGCGCAGCCCACGCAGGCGCTGGGCATCGGCGGCGCCCGCAAGGCGGCCGTGCTCGAACGGCTGCTCGACAGCGGTGCGCAGGGCATGCCGACCAACGACCTGGAGGCCGCGCGCTTCCTCGCCCAGGCCGAGATGAGCCTGATCACCGACCGCCGGTCCGCCGAGTCCTGACGCGTCACCGGCAACGGGGGCCGGCCCCGGCCTGCCGTCACAACCTCCCAACGTGCCTGGAGAAAAGCAGCCATGACCATCCACCGGCATCGCATCGTGGATCTCAGCGAGACCCAGCCCAACCGCAGGCGCGGCGGCGACCTGCGCGCCGTGCTCACCCCGACCGCGGTCGGCGCCACCAGCGGCTTCATGGGGCTGGCCCTCGTCGACCCCGGTGACCGCATCGGCGAGCACTACCACCCGTACTCCGAGGAGTTCGTGTACGTCGTGGCGGGACACCTCGAAGTGGACCTGGACGGCGAGACGTATTCCATGCGGCCCGACCAGGGCCTGCTGATCCCGCCGCACGTCCGCCACCGCTTCCGCAACGTGGGGGACGTGGAGGCGCGCATGGTCTTCCACCTGGGGCCGCTGGCTCCGCGTCCGGAGCTCGGCCACGTGGACACGGAGGTCACCGAGGCGACCGCGGCCCCGGAGACGGCCGAGCGCGGAGCGCCGCCAGAACGAACGGGGGCGTCCTCATGACCCGCCGCGTGGCCGTCACCGGGGTCGGCGTCGTCGCACCCGGTGGCATCGGCGCCCCGGCGTTCTGGGACCTGCTCGCCAACGGGCGTACGGCGACGCGCGGCATCACCCTGTTCGACCCCTCGCAGTTCCGGTCGCGGATCGCCGCCGAGTGCGACTTCGATCCCGTCGCCCACGGTCTGGACGCGGAGCTGATCGCCCGTTCCGACCGGTACGTGCAGTTCGCGCTGGTGGCGGCCAGGGAGGCGCTGGGCGACGCCGGGCTCGACCTGGAGAAGGAGGACCCCTGGCGCATCGGGGTCTCCCTCGGGACGGCGGTCGGCGGTACCACGCGCCTGGAGCACGACTACGTCGCGGTCAGCGAGAGCGGCGCGCGGTGGGACGTCGACCACCGGTCGGCCGGCGCCCATCTGGAGCGGGCGTTCGCGCCGAGCACCCTGGCCTCCGCGGTCGCGGAGGAAGTCGGTGCGCACGGGCCCGTGCAGACCGTCTCCACCGGCTGCACCTCCGGCCTCGACGCGATCGGGTACGCCTTCCACTCCGTGGAGGAGGGGCGTGTGGACGTCTGCATCGCGGGGGCGTCCGACACCCCGATCACCCCCATCACGGTGGCCTGCTTCGACGCGATCAAGGCGACCTCGGCGAACAACGACGATCCGGAGCACGCCTCCAGGCCGTTCGACGCGCGCCGGGACGGGTTCGTGATGGGCGAGGGCGGTGCCGTCCTCGTCCTGGAGGAGCTGGAGCACGCACGGGCCCGCGGGGCGACCGTCTACTGCGAGATCTCGGGGTACGCCACCTTCGGCAACGCCTACCACATGACCGGGCTGACCACCGAGGGGCTGGAGATGGCCGAGGCCATCAACAGCGCCCTGGCGCACGCCCGGATCGACGGATCGCAGGTCGACTACGTCAACGCGCACGGTTCGGGCACCAAGCAGAACGACCGGCACGAGACGGCCGCGGTGAAGCGGGCCCTGGGCTCGCACGCGTACAAGGTGCCGATGAGCTCGATCAAGTCCATGGTCGGCCACTCGCTCGGCGCGATCGGAGCCATCGAGATCGCCGCCTGCGTCCTGGCCCTCAAGCACCAGACGGTGCCGCCGACGGCCAACTACGAGACCGCGGACCCCGAGTGCGATCTCGACTACGTGCCGCGCACCGCACGCCCCCTCAAACTGCGCAGCGTGCTCTCGGTCGGCAGCGGATTCGGGGGATTCCAGTCCGCCGTCGCCATGACCCGCTCGGGCGGGAGGACCACATGAGCACTCGGGCAGCCGACGCGCGTCGCACCTCCGTCATCACGGGGATCGGTGTCGTCGCCCCCAACGGGACCGGCGCCAACGCCTTCTGGAAGCAGACCCAGGAAGGCGTCAGCGTCCTCGACCTGGTCTCCCGCGAGGGCTGCGAGAACCTCCCGCTCAAGGTCGCCGGCGAGGTCAGGGACTTCGACCCGGTCGCCTTCATCGAGGAGCGCTTCCTCGTCCAGACCGACCGCTTCACGCACTACGCGATGGCCGCCGCCGATCTCGCCCTGAGCGACGCGCGGCTCGGCCGCGCCGACTACGAGGGCGCGCCGTTCAAGGTGGGCGTGGTCACCGCCGCCGGTTCGGGAGGTGGTGAGTTCGGCCAGCGCGAGCTCCAGCGGTTGTGGGGGGAGGGCTCGCGTTTCGTCGGCCCCTACCAGTCCATCGCCTGGTTCTACGCGGCCAGCACCGGTCAGATCTCGATCCGGGGCGGCTTCAAGGGGCCGTGCGCCGTCGTGGCGAGCGACGAGGCCGGTGGCCTGGACGCGCTGATGCACGCGGCGCGTGCCATCGGGCGGGGCACGGACGCCGTGGTGGTCGGTGCGGCCGAGGCGCCGCTCGCGCCGTACTCGGTCGTCTGCCAGCTCGGCTACGAAGACCTCAGCCTCTGCGACGAACCCACCCGCGCGTACCGGCCGTTCACCGCGGACGCCTGCGGCTTCGTCCCGGCCGAGGGTGGCGGCATGCTGGTCGTCGAGGAGGAGGCGGTGGCCCGCGAGCGCGGTGCCAGGGTGCGGGCCGAACTGGCCGGTCACTGCGCCACCTTCACCGGTGCGTCGCGCTGGGAGGAGTCCCGCGCGGGGCTGGCCCACGCGATCGAAGGGGCGCTGAGGGAGGCCGGCTGCGCGCCGGAGGAGATCGACGTGGTCTTCGCGGACGCGCTCGGTGTGCCTTCGGCGGACCGGGCCGAGGCGCTGGCGATCGCCGACGCGCTCGGCGCGCACGGACGCCGGGTGCCGGTGACGGCCCCCAAGACCGGGACCGGCCGTGCCTACTGCGGCGCGCCGGTACTGGACACGGCCGCCGCCGTACTCGCCATGGAGCACGGTCTGGTCCCGCCGACGCCCAACGTCTTCGACGTGTGCCACGACCTGGACGTGGTCACCGGGCGTGCGCGCCCCGCCGAACTGCGCACGGCGCTCGTGCTGAGCCGCGGCCTGATGGGGTCGAACTCGGCCCTGGTGCTGCGCCGCCCCACCGACACCCCGCTGTGAGAAGGAGTAGTCCCCCCATGACCGCATCGCTGACGTACGAAGAACTGTCCGCCCTGATGAAGAGCGGCGCCGGCCTGAACGCCGACCCCTCCGAGATGGCGAGCCGTCCCGACTCGGCCTTCGAGGAGTACGGCCTGGACTCGCTCGGTCTGCTCGGCATCGTGGCCGTGCTGGAGAACCGCTACGGACACGCGCTGCCGGCCGACGCCGATCAGTGCAAGACGCCCGCCGAGTTCCTCGACCTGGTCAACAACACCCTCGTGACAGGAGCCTGACGTGCCCGGACACACCGAGAACGAGATCATCATCGCCGCTCCGCTGGACCTGGTCTGGGAGACGACGAACGATCTGGAGAACTGGCCGCAGCTGTTCAGCGAGTACGCGGCGGTCGAGGTGCTCAAGCGGGAGGGGCAGAAGACGACGTTCCGCCTCACCATGCACCCCGACGACAACGGCAAGGTCTGGAGCTGGGTCTCGGAGCGCACCACCGACCGCCCGGGACGCAACGTGCAGGCCCGGCGGGTCGAGCCCGGCCCGTTCCAGCACATGGACATCCGGTGGGAGTACACGGAGGTCCAGGGCGGTACGCGGATGCTCTGGCGGCAGGACTTCGCGATGCGCCCGGACGCCCCCGTCGACGACGCGTGGATGACGGACAACATCAACCGCAACTCCCGCGTCCAGATGGAGCTGATCCGCGACAAGATCGAGCAGCGCGACCGCGAGCGCCGCGCCGCCTCCGTACCCGCCAACTAGTCCGTCGGCCGGGAGGGTTCGCCGCGCGCCGGTGGGCCTTCCCGGCCGCGGTGCTGTCGCCGCTTCGGCCACGCACACCCCTCTCGCCCTCTCGCCCCTCGCGCCCCGAAAGGCAGCCAGATGCACCACGCTCTGATCGTCGCCCGGATGGCTCCGGGTTCGGCCCCGGACATCGCGAAGCTGTTCGAGGCCTCCGACAACACGGACCTCCCCCACCTCGTCGGTGTGCACAGGCGCACGCTGTTCCAGTTCGGCGACGTGTACCTGCACCTGATCGAGTCCGACCGCCCGCCGGGCCCGGAGATCGCCAAGGTGACGGAGCACCCGGAGTTCAAGGCCATCAGCGACCGGCTCACCGCTTTCGTGAGCCCGTACGACCCGCAGACCTGGCGCGGTCCGAAGGACGCGATGGCCCAGCCGTTCTACACCTGGCAGCGGTAGGGCTCCGCCACCGCACGGCGAAGCGCCCCGGGTCCGGCACCGACGTGCCG
>NZ_JBHWYX010000081.1:0-15408 GCF_042728795.1 Streptomyces sp. NPDC060184 | reverse complement strand
CAGGTGCGGGCGTTCCCGGTTCAGGCTCGACCGTCGCCGTCGCCGTCGCCGTCGCCGTCGCCGTCGCCGTCGCCGTCGCCGTCGCCGTCGCCGTCGCCGTCGCCGTCGCCGTCGCCGTCGCGGCCCGGTCAGCGGCAGCGGGCGGTGAACCCGTTCGCGGCGAGACCCTGGCAGAAGGAGGCCTTGGCCGCTCCGTAACGCGACAGCCGCCCGTCCACGAACCACGTCGTGTCGGGAGCGAAGTCGAAGCTGCCGTCGTCGATGCCGTCCCAGCCGTAGCGGAAGTCCAGGTCGATGTAGGACACCGACCGGATCACGCCACGGAGGTCGTACTCGCCGGGGAGGTTGGGAATGGGGCCCCGGTAGTTCATGAGGGAGAAGAGGCGCTTGACCCACAGGTCGCCCCGCTGCTGCTCCAGCCCGTCGGGCGCGCCGCCGTCGGCGGTGAAGTTCATCATCCCCGCCTCGGAGAGGATCACCGGCTTGCCGTGGTCCTTGGCGAACTTCACCAGCTTGAGCACGTTGGCGTCGTGGTCGAAGGTGCGCCACACGGCGGCCGGGTTGCCGTTGGAGTCCGTGCCGATGTAGGCGTTGCGGCACTGGGTGGTGCCGGTGTCGTAGTTCTGCGGCGGGGTCCCGTTGTAGAGGTAGCCCCGGTCGTAGATCGGCAGGCACAGCTCGTGGGCGAAGACGGAGACGCCCATCCAGTCGACGGCGTCACCGGGGTACATGGCCTCGAATTCGCCCCGTACCGGGTGGAAGACGTACTCCAGGTTGTGCGCCGTCGACCGGCTGTCCAGGTAGGACGCCAGCCGGTTGAAGGCGTTCTTGTACGAGGAGCAGCTCGCGTCGGTGCAGTGGTAGTAGCTGCTGACCTCGTAGTCGAGGCGCAGCTTGAAGCGCGCCCTGGGGTGCGCTTCGGTGAAGGCGATCAGCCGGTCCAGGGCGGCGGTGTGGCCGCCTGCCGCGATCTCGGCGGTCACGGCTCGGGAGCGGGCCGCCTTCGCCGCCTCGTCGCCACCGGTGAAGCCGGGCGGATTGTCCTTCCAGCTGATGCCGACCTGGACGGTCTTGCCCTGGTCGGCGAGGAGCGTCGCGAAGTCGCGGTGGGCGGCGTTCACCCAGTCGCCGCTGCGCAGTTCGTAGTAGACGGAGCCGCCGTCGGCGTTCTGGCCGAAGCTGTTGAAGTCGTCCCAGGCCGCGCGGGTCGACTGTCCGATCAGCAGTTCCGGGGGCCCGGTGGCGGCGGTGGCCGCCGGGGCACTGTCCGCCTGCGCGGTGGCGGCGGTCGTGCCGGACAGGGCCAGCAGTCCCGCGACGACCGTGGCGGCGAAGGACCGCAGCGCGGTCTTCGGACGGGGAGAGAGGCGCACGGTGAGGTCTCCTCGGGGTGAGGGCGGGCCCCGGGTACCGCCGCGGTGGCCGCTGCGAAACCCGGGGGGACCGCGGAGGTCAGGAGGTCCAGGTGAAGACGGGGGTGGTCAGCTGGCTGGTCCGGTCACTGGGCTGGTAGTTGAAGGAGTAGGCGAGGGTGCTTCCGGCCGGGACCTGCACAGGGAGCTCCCACCGCTGGTCGGTGCCGTCCCAGGTGAGGAAGTAGTTCTGGGGCGAACCGCCGTTGAGCCGGTACTGCACGGTGACGAAGGTCGCCCGGAAGCCGTTCGGGGCGAACCAGACCGTCCCGCCCGCCACTCCCTGCGTGTACGAGGCGTCTCCCGGCGCGGTGGGAGTGGGGGTGGGGGTCGGTGTGGTGGGACTCGGCGTGGGGGTGGGTGTCGCCGTGGGCGTCGGGGTGGGCGTGGGCGAGGGGCCGGGGCCGGACGCGCCGTTCGTCCAGACCGGCTTCCGGATTTCGGTGAGGAAGTTGGCGAGCACGGTCGGGTCGGCCTGGACCCGGGAGTCGCCCCAGTTGCCGTTGGCGCAGCCCGGACCGCCCGCCTGCGCGCCCGCCGCGCACTGCCACTGGGTCTGCGCGTCCCAGTTCGTGTTGATGTACGCGGCGGCGCGGACGACGTCCTTGTTGCGCTCGACCCAGTCGAAGTACCCGGCGTGCCAGCCGTCCCAGATGGCCTGGCCACTGCTGGCCGCGGGGCTGTTGCGGAAGATGCAGCTGCTGGTCTTCGCCCCGGTCCGGGAGCCCTGCGGAGCGGCTTCCGCCACCATCACGGGCTTGCCGTGTCCCCGCGCGAAGTTGAGTACCCGGTCCTGCAGCGCGACCGGATCGGTGTCGTGCGAGCCGCAGCCCCACTGGGTCTGCACCGAGCGGGAGTTGTAGAACGAGGACAGTCCGACCCAGTCCACGTAGGCGTCACCCGGGTACCAGGCGTCCAGGTGGCCGGGGTCGGTGACGACGTAGTTCCACTCGGGGTGGTCAGTGTTGGTGTTGACCGGCCAGGCCGCGCTCTGCCACACGGTGGCGACCCGGGTGGCGCCGAGGGCGTCGATGCGGCCCTTGATGTAGCGGAACGCCTCTTTGTAGTAGTCCGCGTTGTAGCAGTTCCAGGGGCCGTCGTACTCGTAGCCGATGCGCAGGAGGACGTCCCGGTCGTAGCCCTTGAGCTTCTTGATCATCTCGTCGGCCTTGGCCCGGTACTGGGTGATCAGGCTGGGGTTCCCCGCGGTGACGTCGGCGTCGGAGCGGCCGATGAGGGCGCGCAGCGGCTGGTTGCCGCAGCCGGAGGTGGCGTCGGAGAGGTAGAGCCCCACGGCCACGGTGGCCCCCGGGTACTGCTGCAGTGTCTTGGCGAAGTCGACGGTTCCGGCTCCCCAGTCGACCGGGCCGTTCATGCCGGCGAGGGGTGCGGGTGAGCCGCCGAGCACCAGGTTGGTGTAGAGGGTGACGCCTCCGGGTGCGGGCGCGTTCAGCGAGGGCTTGTCCAGCACGGCGGTGCGGTAGTCCGAGAGTGTGTCGCTGTCCTGGCCGAGGACCATCATCACCTTCCCGTCGGCCGGAACACCGCGTCCCGCGACGGAGGCCGCCGCGGCGGCCCCGTCCGCCGCCGTTCCCGCCTCCGCGGTCGTCGGAAGCCCTGTCAGGGCGAGGAGGGCGGCGCAGGCGGCGACGGCCGCGCCTATGGCCGTGGAGGCGCGTCCACGTGGTCGGGCGAGGGGCATGGGTGTCTCCGGGTCCGTGCGGGGGGCGGGGGTGGGCCGGCCGACGGGACGTCAGGCGGCGATCGCATCGTGGGGGGCGTCGGACCCGCGGTCAAGCATTCGCGAAAATTTCGTAAGTTCCAGCAGGTCACTCGGGTCGACGTTACGAAATATCTGCGGCCCAACCATGGCCCGGGCTCAATCGACGCAGGTAGAAGCAGTTTTACGACGGCCCTGAGGTCGGAGCTGTCGAGCTGGGCGATCGGTCACCGACAGAAGAATCTAAGTTTCGCGAAACTATTGACATTGATTTCGTCGGCGGCGACCTTGGTGCCACTCATCCCGCACCCCTCTCCCGGAGGACCACCATGGGCCGTACGCGTGCCCGTAGAACCGTCGTCGCGCTCGCCGCCTCCTGCGCGCTGCTGTCCCTGTCCGCCTGCGGCGCGGACTCCGGCGAAGCCGACGGCAAGACCACCCTGACCGTCGCCACCTTCAGCGACTTCGGGTACAAACCCCTCATCAAGGAGTACGAGCGCACCCACCCCGACATCGTCGTCAAGGAGCGCATCTCCCAGTTCGACCAGCACCACAACCAGCTCTCCACCCAGATCGCCTCCGGCAGCGGGGCCGCCGACGTCGTCGCGATCGAGGAGGGCTACCTCCCCAAGTTCCGCGCGGTGAAGGACAAGTTCGTCAACCTCGCCGACTACGGCGCGATGAAGCGCAAGAGCGAGTACCTGGGCTGGAAGTGGGAGCAGGGCACCCTCGGCACCGACGACTTCGTGATGGGCTACGGCACCGACGTCGGCAGCCTCGCCATCTGCTACCGCAAGGACCTCTTCGCCCAGGCGGGACTGCCCACCGACCGCACCGAGGTCGGGAAGCTCTGGCCCACCTGGGACGACTACTTCGCCACCGGCGACACGTTCCGCGCCAAGGTGAAGGACAAGGCCTGGTTCGACAGCTCCGGCAACATCTTCACCGCGATGATGAACCAGACGGAGTTCGGGTTCTTCGACGCCGACGACCAGTACATCGGGGACTCGAACCCGAAGGTCCACGCCTTCTTCTCGGCGACCGCCAAGGCCACCGCCGACAAGCAGTCCGCGAACCTCCAGCCCTTCAGCCAGCAGTGGAACGCCGGCATCAAGCTCGGCCGGATGGCGACCATGACCTGCCCCGCGTGGATGACCGGGCAGATCAAGACCGCCGCGGGCGAGGCCAACGCCGGCAAGTGGGACATCGCGGCCGTGCCGGGCGGCGGCGGCAACTGGGGCGGCTCCTTCCTCACCGTGCCCCGCCAGAGCAAGCACGTGAAGGAGGCCGCCGAACTCGCGGACTTCCTGACCTCGGCCGCGTCCCAGAAGGAGATCTTCACCGGGCCGGTGGGCGCACTGCCCTCCCTCGTCACCGTCCTCGACGACCCGCAGGTCCAGGGCGCGAAGCAGGAGTACTTCAACGACGCCCCGACCGGCGAGCTGTTCGCCGCGTCGGCCAAGAGCCTCAAGCCCAACTACCGCGGTACCAAGGACCAGCAGGCCCGCATCCCGTTCGGCAACGCCCTGCAGCTGGTCGAACAGGGCAAGGCGAGCCCGGACGAGGCCTGGGACAAGGCCCTGGACGAGGCGGCCAAGAACATCCGCTGACCCGCCGGGGCGGCGGTCGCACGCCGCCGCCCCGCCGCGCCGTACCCGCCCCGCGGCGCACGCCGCCGCCCTGCCCCGCCGTACCCGCCCCGCGGCGCTGCACCCCGCCGCCGCCCCGCCCCGCCCCGCCGCGCCGCTCGGCGCAGACGTCCCTCTCGGCCCGGACAGTTCCCGGCCCGCCCGGACCTCCTCCTCGCTTCGGAGAACCAGCATGGCGCTCCCGACCGCCGCCCCGCCCGCCCCGCCCACCCCGGCCGCACCGTCCCGCACCGGGCGCAGGCTGCTGCCCGAACGGCATCTGCTGCCCTACCTGTTCATCGCCCCCTTCTTCGTCGTCTTCGGCGTCTTCGGCCTCTACCCCCTGCTCCAGACGTTCTGGGTCTCCCTGCACGACTGGGACCGCCTGTCCGGAGCGGGCCGCTTCGTCGGCCTGGACAACTTCAGCCGGCTGCTGGCCGATTCCGACTTCTACACCGCCGTCTTCAACACCCTCTCCATCTTCGTGCTGTCCACGGGGCCCCAGCTCGTCGCCGCACTCGGCCTGGCCTGGCTCCTGGACCGCCACCTCCGCGCGAAGAGCGTGTGGCGGGCGCTGGTGCTCGTACCGCAGTACGTCTCGGTGGTCGCCGTCGCCCTCGTCTTCTCCCAGCTCTTCGGACGCGATTTCGGCATCGTGAACTGGGCGCTCGAAGGCGTGGGCCTGATCAGTGACCCCGTCGACTGGACGGCCGACACCTGGAGTTCCCACATCGCCATCAGCTTCATGGTCATGTGGCGGTGGACCGGCTACAACGCCCTGATCTTCCTGGCCGCCATGCAGGCCGTCCCCCGCGACCTCTACGAGTCCGCCCAGATCGACGGCGCCTCCCGCTTCCTGACCTTCCGCAAGGTCACCCTGCCCGCCATCCGGCCCACCGTGGTGTTCACCGTGGTCATCTCGACCATCGGCGGCCTCCAGCTCTTCGCCGAACCCTTCCTCTTCGACCAGCAGGGCAACGCGGAGGGCGGCGCCGAGCACCAGTTCCAGACGCTGACGCTGATGCTCTACAAGTACGGCTTCATCAACAACGACGCCGGATACGCGTCAGCCGTCTCCTGGGTCCTCTTCCTCCTCATCGCGATCATCGCCGCGGTGAACTTCCTGCTCGCCCGCCGCAACTCCCGCGCCTGACCCGGTCACCAGGAGATTCCCATGGCCGTCACCACTCCGCCCCGGGCCACCGCCCCGCCCCGCCGCGAGCCCCGCCGCCGTGCGCCACGCACCGTCCCCCGGCGGGGGCCAGGCCGCCTCGACAAGGCCGGACCCCTTGCCTACGCCATCCTGGCCGCGATCACCGCCGCCTCCGTCTTCCCCCTCTACTGGAGCTTCGTCGTGGCCTCGCACGACGACAACTCCGTGCTCGCCGGCTCGACCCCCTCGCTCGTCCCCGGCGGTCACCTGATCGAGAACATCCAGCGGGTCTTCGAGCTGTCCGCCTTCTGGCAGGCGCTCGGCAACTCCCTGATCGTGGCCGGCACGACCGCCGTCAGCAACGTCCTGCTCTCCTCGCTGGCCGGGTTCGCGTTCGCCAAACTCCGCTTCCCCGGACGCGACGCGCTGCTCGTCTGCGTGGTGGTCACCGTCATGGTCCCCACCCAACTGGGCATCATCCCGCTCTACATGCTCGTCACCGACATGGGCCTGTACGGCAAGCTCTCCGCGCTGATCGTCCCCGCGCTCGTCTCCGCCGTCGGGGTGTTCTGGATGCGGCAGGCCGTCGAGGAGAACATCCCCGACGAGCTGATCGAGGCCGCCCGGATGGACGGCGCCGGACTGCTGCGCACCTACTGGTACGTCGTCGTCCCGGGCGTGCGCACCACCGCGACCGTGCTCGGGATGTTCACCTTCATGTTCGCCTGGAACGACTACTTCTGGCCGCTGATCGCCCTGCCGCCGGAGAACGGGACCGTGCAGATCGCGCTCAACCAGCTCGCCGCCGGCTACTACACCGACTACACCCTGATGCTCGCCGGCGTCGTGGTCTCCGTGCTGCCCGTCCTCGTCGTCTTCACCGCCCTGGCCCGCCGGATCGTCTCCGGCGTGATGGCCGGGGCCGTCAAGGGATGAGCCCCCGCCGGTTCCGCCCCACCGTCCCGAGGAGACTCATGACCGCCGCCGCGAAGACCACCCCCGACCAGGAACGGCCCACCGGCCGTCCCCCCACCGCCGGAACGATTCTCAACCCGGTGCTGACCGGGTTCCACCCCGACCCTTCGGTCCTGCGGGTCGGGGACGACTACTACATCGCCACCTCCACCTTCGAGTGGCTGCCGGGGGTGACCGTCCACCACTCCCGGGACCTCGTGCACTGGCGTCCGCTCGGCGGCCTCCTGAGGGAGGCGAGGCTCGTCGACCTCAACGGCAGACCCGACTCCGGCGGGGTGTGGGCGCCCTGCCTGTCGTACACGGACGGGCTGTTCCACCTGGTCTACAGCGACGTCACCAACCTGTCGGGCGCCTTCAAGGACCTGCGCAACCTCGTGGTCACCGCGCCCACGCTCGACGGTCCCTGGTCCGACCCCGCCCCGTTTCCGTCGCACGGGTTCGACCCCTCCCTCTTCCACGACGACGGACCGGACGGCGACGGCCGCAGCTGGGCCCTGTGGATGGAGTGGGACCACCGGCCGGGAAGGCACCCCTTCGCCGGAATCCTGCTCCAGGAGTGGGACCGCGGCGCGCGCCGGGTCACCGGACCGACGCACCGCGTCTTCACCGGCACGGCGCTCGCGCACACCGAAGGACCGCACCTCTACCGCAGGGACGGCTGGTACTACCTGATGACCGCCGAGGGCGGCACCTCCTGGTCGCACGCCGTCACCGTCGCCCGGTCCGCCTCGCTCACCGGACCGTACGAGGCCGATCCCGCGGGGCCGCTCCTCACCTCGGCCGGTGACGAAGGGCTGGAGCTGCAGAAGGCCGGACACGGCAGCCTGGTCGCCACACCCGGGGACGAGTGGTACCTCGCGCACCTGGTGGCCCGGCCGCTGACCCCGCGCGGCAGTTGTGTCATGGGCCGGGAGACCGCCCTGCAGCGCATCCGGTGGACCGCCGACGGATGGCCCCGGCTCGACGGGCCGCCGGGCCGCAAGGACGGCCCGGCGCCGAGATCCGCCGTGCCGGGCCCCGCCCTGGCGCCCGCGCCGGTCCCCCCGCCGCCGGCCCGCGACGACTTCGACGGGCCGGCCCTCGGCCCGGTCTGGTCGACGCTCCGGCGGCACCCCGGCCCCGACTGGCTGAGCCTCACCGAACGCCCCGGACACCTGCGGCTGCGCGGCGGCCAGTCCCTGGGCTCCACCCATGGCCCCAGCATGGTCGCCCGGCGCCAGCAGTCCACCGCCTTCCACTTCGCCACCCTGCTCGAAGCGGACCCCCGCTCGCCCCGGCAGATGGCGGGCCTGGTCCACTACTACAACTCGCAGCTGTGGCACTACGCGCACCTGACCTGGGACGAGGACCTCGGCCGGGTGCTGCGGCTCGGGGTCTGCGAGCACGGCCGGTACGCGGAGCCCGCGGACCCCGTCGCGGTCCCCGACGGACCCGTCCGTCTCGGGCTCCGGGGCGACGGGGACCGGGGCGCGTTCGCGTGGCGGTCCGAGGACGGGGAACCGTGGCAGCCACTCGGCCCCGCCCTCGACGTCAGCAGGCTCTCCGACGAGAGCGCGACCCGGGGGGACCCGGCCACCGGCCACTTCACCGCGTGGGGATTCACCGGGGCGTTCGTCGGGCTGTGCGCGCAGGACCTCACCGGCGCCGGGACGAAAGCCGACTTCGCGTGGGCGGAATACCGCGAGACCGGCGCGTCCCGGCGCAGGGGCGCGTGAGCGCGACGCGCCGCTCGTGGGAGACTCGGGCGTCACCCTTCCCACGGCTGCGGAGCACGGAAGGACCAGCGGAACGGACGGACCGGATGGCAGCGGAGAACCCCGAGAACCCGGGGAGAATCACTCTCGCCGCCGTGGCGGAGGCGGCGGGGGTGTCCGTCTCCACCGTGTCGAAGGTCCTCAACGGCCGCTCCGACATCTCGGCGGACACCAAGGAACGCGTCGAGGCGGTGGTCGGACGCCTCGGCTACGAGCGGCGGCCGACCCGTAAGCGCGGCGCCGTCGTCGACCTCGTCCTCAACGAGCTCGACAGCCTCTGGTCGGTGGAGATCATCCGGGGCGTCGACGAAGTACTCCACCAGGCCGGCGCCAGCATGGTCCTGTCCGCCGTGCACGGGCGCAGCTCCGCCACCCGCGAATGGATCGACCAGCTCGCCGCCCGCCGCAGCGACGGCGCGATCCTCGTCGTCTCCGACCTCACCCCGCAGCAGCGGCGCCGACTGGCCGCGCTCGACGTCCCCTTCGTCCTGCTCGACCCGGTCGGCAACATCGACGCCCTGGTCCCCACCGTGGGGGCGACCAACTGGGCCGGAGCGGTGAGCGCCACCGAACACCTCATCGGCCTCGGCCACACCCGCATCGCGCACCTCGCGGGACCCCGGCAGGTCCTGTGCAGCAGGGCGCGCGCCGACGGCTTCCGCGCGGCGATGGAACAGGCCGAGCTTCCCGTACCCGAACACTGGGTTCCCGCAGGGGAGTTCAACGACACCTCGGGCCGTGCGGAGGCGGCGAGGCTGCTCGACGCCGCACAAGCGGCGGGAGAGGCGCCGCCCACGGCGTTCTTCGCCGCCAGCGACCTGCAGGCGCTCGGCGCCTTCGAGGAACTGCGGGCCCGGGGACTGGCGATCCCCGCCGACGTCAGTGTCGTCGGCTTCGACGACCTGCCCGTGGCCCGCTGGACGCACCCCGCGCTCACGACCGTACGCCAGCCCCTGCAGGACATGGCGTCGATGGCGGCCACCACCCTGCTGAAGACCGTCGACGGCCAGCACGTGGACACCCTGCGCGTGGAGCTGGCCACGCGACTGGTCGTCCGGGGGAGCGCGACGGCACCGCCCGCCCCTTCCCGCTGAAAGGCCGTCCCGGTCGCCGGAGCCCTCCGGCCCCGGGACGGCACCCCGCTCCCCGCCCGGCAGGTGTGCGTACCCGGCCGGTGGAACGCGACCCGCCCGGTCGCCCGGCGGCGCACGCTCGTTCCGGCACGGCTCGGGCGATCTCCGGCCGTGTGATCAAGTCCCGCGTGTGAAGCGGATGTTGCAGGTTTCTGGCAGCCGGTGCACGAGCCTTACGGCCGGTGCCCCGCGAGGGCTAGCGTGCGCACGCACCGGGCTCCCGCCGGTGCTTCCCCCCGGAGCCGTACGGCCCCCGAAACCCCGGATCGAGAGCCTCCGTTGAATCCTGCCAAGCGCCTCCTGGGGCGCGCGCGCCGGGCCAGACCCCGTGCCGCCGTCGTCTCCCTCCTCGCCGCCGGAGCGCTGCTCGGCGGCGCCCTGGCCGCCGCCCCCACGGCCGCCGCGACCTCCGACCCGCTGCCCGCGGCGGGCGACCCCTGCCAGGGGCAGTGCCTGGACATCCTCACCGCGGGGCAGAACGGCCACGCCACCCTGGCCGGCATCCTGCTGCACCAGACGATCGGGACCCGGCCGGCGCACTCGGCCGACCAGATCGAGAAGTACGACAACCTGCTGCACGACTACTCCGGGCTCACCCCCGACCAGTTGGCGAACTACTTCAACGACGCCTCCTTCGGCGTACCGTCCGGGCAGACCGAGTCCACCCTCACTCCGCGCGGGGGCGTCACCATCACCCGGGACAAGGCCACCGGGACCCCGCACATCAAGGGCACCACCCGCTCCGACACCGAATTCGGCGCCGGTTACGCGGCGGGCCAGGACCGGCTGTGGCTGATGGACATCCTGCGCCACGTCGGGCGCGGGCAGCTGTCCTCGTTCGCGGGCGGCGCGGCGGGCAACCGGGCGCTGGAGGAGAGCCTCTGGGCCGTCGCCCCGTACACCGAGGCCGACCTCCGCGCCCAGCTCGACCGGGTCGCGGCCTCCGGTGCGCGCGGCGCCCAGGCCGTGCAGGACATCAACGACTACGTGGCGGGCATCAACGCCTTCATCGACGCCGACCTGGCCGCCAACAACTACCCGGGCGAGTACGAGCTCACCGGCCACGGCAAGAACATCGCCGACTTCACCGCCACCGACACCGTCGCCATCGCCTCGGTGGTCGGCGCCATCTTCGGCAGCGGGGGCGGCGGCGAGGTGGAGAACGCGCTCGCCGAACTCGCCCTCCAGCAGCAGTACGGCACCACCGCGGGCTCCGCCGCCTACCGGGCCTGGCGCGCGCAGAACGACACCGAGGCCACCACCACCCTGCACACCGGCAGCTTCCCGTACGCCACCACCCCTGCCGCCCCGGTCGGTACGGCGACGCCCGACACCGGCACCGTGACCGCCTACCCGCACGCGGTCAACGGCACCGGCACCGGCGCGACGGCAGCCACGGCCACCACCGCGAGCACGGCTGCCGCCACCTCCACCACCGCGAAGACGGCTGCCGCCACCGGCGAGGGCGTCCTGCCCGCCGACCTCATCACCGGCGAACACGGCATGTCCAACGCCCTGGTGGTCTCCGGCGACCACACCGCCTCCGGCCACCCGATCGCCGTCTTCGGCCCGCAGACCGGCTACTACGCGCCCCAGCTCCTCATGGTCCAGGAGCTGGACGGCCCGGGCCTGCGCTCGCGCGGCGCCTCCTTCCCGGGCATCAGCTTCTACGTGGAGATCGGCCGGGGCGTCGACTACTCCTGGAGCGCCACCTCGGCCAACCAGGACATCACCGACACCTTCGCCGTCGAGCTCTGCGAGCCCACGGGCGCCACCCCCACCACCGCCTCCCGCTCCTACCTGCTGCGCGGGGTCTGCACCCCCTTCGAGAAGCTGACCGCCCACAACTCCTGGGCGCCCACCACCGCCGACTCCACCGCCGCCGGCTCCTACGACCTGGAGACGCTCCGGTCCGCGTACGGCCTGGTCACGCACGTCGGCAAGAGCGGCGGCAAGCCGGTGGCGTACACCGCGCTGCGCTCCACCTACCAGCACGAGCTGGACTCGGTGATCGGCTTCCAGCAGTTCAACGACCCCTCCGCCATCACCTCGGCCACCGCCTTCCAGACCGCCGCCCAGGACGTCGGATACACCTTCAACTGGTTCTACGCGGACGCCCACCACACCGCGTACTACAACTCCGGCGTCAACCCGGTACGCGCCGCGGGCACCGACCCCGACAAGCCGATCTGGGCCAGGCCCGCCTACGAGTGGCAGGGCTGGAACCCGACGCTCAACACCTCGGCGGTCACCCCGCCCGCCCAGCACCCCGACTCCGTCGACCAGGACTACTACGTCAGCTGGAACAACAAGCAGGCGGCCGGGTTCACCTCCGGCTGGGGCAACGGCGCCGTGCACCGGGCCGACCTGCTGGACAGCCGGGTCTCCGCCCTCGTCGCCGCGGGCGGCGTGACCCGCGCCCAGCTGGTGAAGGCGATGGAGGACGCCGCCGCCACCGACCTGCGGGCCGAGGAGGTGCTGCCCGAGATCCTCCGGGTCATCGACACCGCCGCCGTGACCGACCCCGCCCTCTCGGCCACCGTCGAGCAGCTGCGCGCCTGGGCCGCCTCGGGCTCCGAGCGCCGCGAGCCGTCCAAGGGCGCGGGCACGTACGACCGGGCCACCGCGATCCGGGTGCTGGACGCCTGGTGGCCGCTGCTGGTGGAAGGGGTCTTCAAGCCGCAGCTGGGCAACGCCGCCTACCAGGCGCTCACCGCCGTCGCGCCCATCAACGAGTCGCCGTCCGGCGGACAGAACGGCTCCGGCGCCGTCGGCACCGGCATCGCCGCCGCCCAGGCCCACAAGGGCTCCTCCTTCCAGCACGGCTGGTGGAGCTACCTCGACAAGGACCTGCGCGCCGTGCTCGGCAACGCGGTCGCCTCGCCCCTGGACCGTACGTACTGCGGTACCGGCACCGTCGCGTCCTGCCGGAACGTCCTGCTGACCACCCTGGCGACCGCCGCGGCCGTCCCGGCGGCCACCGTCTACCCGGCGGATGCGTCCTGCTCCGCCGGTGACCAGGTCTGCGCCGACTCCATCGTGCACCGGGCCATGGGCGGCATCACCGTGCCCCGGATCGCCTGGCAGAACCGCCCCACCTACCAGCAGGTGGTGGAGTTCCCGGCCACCCGGTCGGACAGCCTCACCAACCTCGCCACCGGCGCCAAGGCCACCGCCTCCGACTACCAGAACGCGGTAGTGGTCGCCTACCCGCCCAAGCAGGCCGTCGACGGGGACCGGTCCACCCGCTGGGCCAGCAAGACCGTCGACACCGCCTGGATCACCGTCGACCTCGGCGCGGTGCGGCGGGTCGGCCGGACCGCGCTGGACTGGTCCGACCAGTACGCGGTGAAGTACACCGTCGAGGTCTCCTCGGACAACGCCACCTGGACGACGGTGCACACCACCACCGCCGGTTCCGGCGGCACCGAGAACCGCTCCTTCACCCCGGTGGACGCCCGGTACGTGCGCATCACCGGGCTGGTCAGGGGCACCGACAACCGGTACTCGCTGAACGAGATCGGGATCTACGCCCAGTGATGGGAGTTCCCACGCGGTGATCCCCGCCGATGCCCGGGGCGTACTCCACCACCGTGGAGTACGCCCCGGGCATCCGGTGTCCTCCGGCGTCGGCACGTGGCCCTTGTCGGTGCCGCCCGCTACGGTGCCAGGATGACGAACTACGTACTGGTGGCGGGAGCTTGGCTCGGCGGCCGGGCATGGGACGAGGTGGCCGAAGAGCTGCGCGGGGGCGGCCACACCGCTCATCCGGTGACCCTCTCCGGACTCGCGGAGAAGCGTGACGCACCGGCGGGGCAGCGGACGCACGTGCGGGACGTCGTGGACGCGGTCGAACACGCCGCCCTGACCGACGTGGTGCTCGTCGGCCACAGCTACGCGGGCATTCCCGTGGGCCAAGCCGCCGCGCTCCTCGGGGACCGGCTCGCGCACGTGGTGTTCGTGGACTCCGAAGTACCCGCCGACGGAAAGGCGTTCGTCGCCACGTCCTGGGGCGGGAGCGTGGAAGCCGCGATCGCCGAGCACGGCGGCTCCTGGCCCCCGCCGCCCGCCGAGGAGTTCGGGGGGCAGGACCTCACCGACGCGCAGATCGGCCGGCTCCTCGACGGCGCGACCCCCCACCCCGGGGCCACCCTCACCGAGCCCGCCGTACTCACCCGCCCGCTCGGCGAACTGCCCGCCACGTACGTCAAGTGCCTGCTCGACGGCCCGGAGCCCAACGACGCCGTGGTCGAGCTGCTGAAGAGCGACCGCTGGCGGCTGGTGGAGATGGAGACCGGTCACTGGCCGATGTTCTCGCAGCCGCGCGAACTGGCCCGCATCCTGGCGGAGGTACCCGCCCCCTCCTGAACGGCTCCCTGATCGGCCTCTTGCCTTGACGTCGGCGTCAAGGACTACGGTCGGGCCATGCGAATCGGTGAGCTGGCCGAACGGGCCGGAACGACGACGCGGACACTGCGCTACTACGAGTCGCGCGGTCTGCTGAGAGCGCGACGGTCCGAGAACGGCTACCGCACGTACGACGAGAGCGACCTCAGGCAGCTCCGCCAGATCCGGACCCTCCAGGACTTCGGGTTCGACCTGGAGGAGACCCGGCCGTTCGTGGAGTGTCTGCGGGCAGGGCACCCGGCGGGTGACGCCTGCCCCGCGTCGCTCGCCGTCTACCGGCGGAAGCTCGACGAGCTGGACGCGCTGATCGCACAGCTGCAGACCGTACGGACCGAGGTCGGCGCACAGCTCGCCCGCGCCGAGGTCGAGGTGGCCGCCGGACTACCCGGCGGCCCCGAACCCCGCTGTGAACTGGGAGGATGACAGATGATCCATGCAGAAGGCGTCGCCGAGGTGACCGACGCGACCTTCGACGGCCAGGTACTCGGCGCCGGACTGCCGGTCCTGGTGGAGTTCACCGCCGACTGGTGCGGTCCCTGCCGCCAGCTCGCCCCGGTGCTCAGCGAGATCGCCCGGGAAGAGGCCGACCGGATCAAGATCGTGCAGATCGACGTCGACCACAACCCCGGCGTCGCCGCCCGCTACGGCGTGCTCTCCATGCCGACCCTGATGGTCTTCCGCGACGGCGAACCGGTGAAGTCGATGGTGGGCGCCCGCCCCAAGCGCCGCCTCCTCCAGGAACTGGAGGACGTGCACGCGCCGGTGTGAACCGTGGGCCCGGGAGGTGTGCCGGGGCCGACCCGCCGACGAGCGGCCGGCCCGTCGACGGGCACACCTCGTCGAAGACCACAACACCGTCCGGCGCGACGCGCGGCTGATCCGGTACGGGCCGTACGTACGCGGCGCGAACCCGGGGTTGACAGTACGACCGCCCCTGAGTAATGTCCTCCGAGCTGTCCGACGTGAGCGCCGACCCCGGTCGGTCCCCGGAGAGCCATTCCGCACCATCATTCAAGAAGGCCCGACTTTCTGTCGTGTGCCTTTGCGTGTGCTTGTGTGAAATGAGGATCGCGTGTTCGCAAGAACAGCCCCGATTGGCTTCGGGGCCCGGCAGTCCGCTAATGTCTCACTCGTCGGAAGGGCCCGCAACGGCCCGGAGGACAAGCCCGCTGACTGGGAATCAGGCCCGAAAGGATCTGATAGAGTCGGACTCGCCGGAAAGGGAA
>NZ_JBHWYX010000080.1:0-19611 GCF_042728795.1 Streptomyces sp. NPDC060184 | reverse complement strand
TCCGCCGGGGACCCGGGGGTATTTTATCCGCGGGGGTGTGGGGGGTGGCCGGTGGGGGGGGGGGGAACGGACGCGGCGTCCGTTCCCGCCCCCGGACCCGATGTCAGTGGTGGCATCTACCGTTTTCCCATGACCCGTTCCGTACAGACCCTGTCCTGCCGACGTCCCTCCGCACTGCGTTCTTCGCGCGTCGGTGGCCTGCTCGGGCTGGAGACCGCCGGTGGCCTCACTCCGCGCGGCGCCGGGCCCCGTCCCGGTTCTTCTCCGGGTTCCTGGCGTCCCCGGGGGCCGCGGCGCGCGGTCTGCCGGCCGTCGCCGACGTGGCCTCGGCCCGCTACCACCAGCGGCAGTCGGGGTCCTCCCTCGATCCCGTCGTCACCGGTAACGGCGACCGGCCGCGGTTCGAGTCGTTCTCCGGCTGCTGCGGGGTGTACGCGCGCCTCGACGCCCTGGAGGAGGGCTCGGCGGAATACGGATGGGCCGGGGCACCACCGACGTGGACGTCAATCACCCGTTGCGGGAATCGCTCTCCCCGATGACTTCGCGGGATCCGGGCCCCGACGGGCGCGGACCGGGCGCGAACCGGGCGCGTATCGAACCCATATCGGACTCGAATGGGACTCGTATGGAAATCACACCCTCACTCGGAGGCCAGTAGCCCCGAGCGAGGACCGACCCCCTCCTCCCGGCTTCCCAATTCCGACAATCGAGACCAACAGACGCCCGAAAAGTGACGAAAGGCGACTAGATCCACACTTAACCCATCGGTCACAATGCGTTCGTGATCAGGCAACACCACTCGGTCACAGTGAACTCATGACTGATGTGACATCCGCCAAGACCGCCCGCCGCCCCCACCACTGGCGACGGGATCTGATCGAGCTCGCCGCCCTGTTCACCGCCGTGGCGGTGGCCGACGTCGTCGCGAACCTCATCGGGCACCAGCCCGACGGCCCGTATCTGCTCGCCGCCTCGGCGGTGGCCCTGACCGCCACCGCCACCTTCCACACCTGGTGGGCACGGAGGCACAGCCACGCCCCACCGCCCGAGGGCGGGGACTCCGTATCCGGCGGAACCGCCGTCGGATACGGCGCGGAGCTCGGCCTGAACCTGTCCTTCGAGGCATCGCCCGCCCTCGACGAGACGGTTCTGTGGCGGATGCGGACGACGGTCCAGGACGCGCCCGGCAGCCTGGCGGCGCTGTGCATCGCGCTCGCCCGTCTCCGTATCGACATCCTGACCCTCCAGACGCACCCGCTGGCGGACGGCACCGTCGACGAGTTCCTGCTGCGCGCGCCCTCGTCGTTGAGCGCCTCCGAGCTGACCCGGGAGGTCTCCGCCGCGGGCGGGGCGTCCACCTGGATCGAGCGGGCCGACGCCCACGATCTGGTGGACACCCCGACGCGGGTTCTGGGGCTGGCCACGCGTACCGCGCTGGACGCGGCGGAACTCCCGCTCGCACTCCGCCAGCTGCTGGGCCGCTGCACCATCCACTCGCTCCCCGCGGTCTCCGTGACCGGCCGGATCACCGGTGGTGAGGGCACCCCCGTTGAAGGGGTGCTGGAAGAGACGGTCATGCGCCTGCGCGACCCCTCCGGCGGCGTGATCACGGTGGAGCGCCCGTACCTGCCGTTCACGCCCACCGAGTTCGCCCGGGCCCGCGCTCTCGTCGAGCTCGACGCGCGTCTCGGCCCACGCGTCCCGCGCAGCGAGGACATCCTCACGCTCGCCGAGGGCCCCGAGATCACGGTGCGCAGGGCGGACCAGAGCGACCTCGTCGCAGCACGCGAGATGCACGACCGCTGCTCGGCGCGCACCCTGGCACTCCGCTACCACGGCCCGGTCGCGGACGCCGACCGCTACCTCGACCACCTGCTCAGCCCGCGCTTCGGCCGCACCCTCTCCGTACAGACCGACGCGGGACGGATCGTCGCACTCGGCCACCTCCTCTGGGACGGTGACGAGACCGAGGTCGCCCTCATCGTCGAGGACGACTGGCAGCGGCGCGGAGTCGGCTCCGAGCTGCTGCGCCGACTGGCCGGCTTGGCCGCCGAGGCCGGCTGCGACTCCGTCTACGCCGTCACCCAGGCCGACAACACCGGCATGGTCGCGGCGATGCGCGGGCTCGGTCTGCCCCTCGACTACCAGATCGAGGAAGGCACCCTGGTGATCACGGCACGGCTGGCCTCCCGCCGCGCCACCACGGTCACGTCCCCGTCCATGGTGGCGGACGGCACCCGCTCCGTGGAGCCCCCCGAGTACCGCTGAGCCCGTGAGACCCACTGGCCCCCTCAGAACCACTGAGCACCGAGCCCCTGAGCACTGCTGAGCACCCGCTCGAAGTCCGGCCACCGCGCTGATCCGGCCAATCGCACAGTCGATTCCCGGACGCTCCCTGCGGTGCGGGAGAACCCCGCACCGCAGGGAGCCGGTGCGTTCCGGGGTGGCTCCGGACGCCGTACTCGACCACCCGCTTCCGGTGCCGCGCAGAACCGGGGTGACGGGAAGTCGGTCCGCGTACGAGGATGTCCGCATGTCAGACACTTCGAACAGCGCACTGCCCCGTCAGGTCGCCGACGCCTACGTCGACGCGATCATCGATCTCGACCCGATCCTCGGCACGTATCTGGGCGTCCCGGCGAGCCACCGCAGCCTGCCCGACTTCTCGCCGGAAGGTCAGCAGGCCATCGCGGACCTCGCCCGTGCCACGCTGGTGGAGCTGGACGCGGCGGAGCTGCTTCCGGGCGCCGACAGCGACGCCGAGCGGCGTTGCGGGAGGCTGTTGCGTGAACGCCTCACCGCCGAGATCGCCGTCCACGACGCGGACGAGCACCTGCGGGCCGTATCCAACCTGCACTCCCCGGCCCACAGCGTCCGGGAGATCTTCACGGTGACGCCCACCGAGACGGACGAGGACTGGGCCGCGGTCATCGACCGGCTGCACGCCGTTCCGGACGCGCTGGCGGGATACCGTGCCTCGCTCGCCCTCGGCCTCGAACGGAAGCTGCACGGCGGCCCCCGTCCCACCGCCACGTTCGTCGAGCAGCTGACGGCCTGGGTGGGAGGCGACGGCGAGGGCGCGGGGTTCTTCGCGGACTTCGTCGCGCCCGGCCCCGACGCGCTCCGCGAGGAGCTGGACGGCGCCGCCCGTGTCGCCACCGAGGCTCTGGTGGCCCTGCGCACCTGGATGAACGAGGTGTACGCACCCGCGATCGAGGGCTCGCCCGACACCGTGGGCCGTGAGCGGTACGCCCGCTGGTCGCGGTACTTCAACGGTACCGATCTGGACCTGGACGAGGCGTACGCGTACGGCTGGTCCGAATACCACCGGCTGCTCACCGAGATGAAGACCGAGGCGGCGAAGATCCTCCCCGGGGCGGGTCCTTGGGAGGCGCTCGCGCACCTCGACGTCCACGGCAAGCACATCGAGGGCGTGGACGAGGTCCAGAAGTGGCTCCAGGACCTGATGGACGAGGCCATCGACGCGCTCGACGGCACGCACTTCGAACTCGCCGAGCGCGTACGGAAGGTGGAGTCGCGGATCGCACCGCCCGGAGGCGCCGCCGCCCCCTACTACACCGGTCCCTCCGAGGACTTCTCCCGCCCGGGCCGCACCTGGCTGCCGACGATGGGCGAAACCCGCTTCCCGGTCTACGACCTGGTGTCCACCTGGTATCACGAGGGCGTGCCGGGCCACCACCTCCAGATCGCCCAGTGGACGCATGTCGCCTCCTCGCTCTCCCGCTACCAGGCGTCGGTCGGCCAGGTCAGCGCCAACGCCGAGGGCTGGGCGCTGTACGCGGAGCGGCTCATGGACGAGCTCGGCTTCCTGCCGGACGCCGAGCGGCGGCTCGGTTACCTGGACGCGCAGATGATGCGCGCCTGCCGGGTCATCGTGGACATCGGCATGCACCTGGAGCTGGAGATCCCCGCGGAATCGCCGTTCCACCCGGGTGAGCGGTGGACCCCGGAACTCGCGCAGGAGTTCTTCGGCGCCCACAGTGGCCGCCCGGCGGACTTCGTGGAGAGCGAGCTGACCCGTTACCTCTCCATGCCGGGTCAGGCGATCGGCTACAAGCTCGGCGAGCGTGCCTGGCTGCTGGGCCGGGAGAACGCCCGCGCGGCCCACGGGGACGCCTTCGACCTCAAGGCCTGGCACATGGCGGCCCTGTCGCAGGGCTCGCTGGGCCTGGACGACCTGGTCGAGGAGCTCTCCAAGCTCTGAGCCCGGACGGTCCCCCGGCGCGGCAGCCGTCGGCCGCGGGACCTCGACCGGAGGTCCCGTCGCCCCCGGGACCTCGCCCGGTGCACCGGCGTGGTCCGGACGGCGGCAACGCCGTCCGGACCACGCCGGCACCACACCGCCCCACACCTCATCCTCCTTCCCGCCCGTCCGTACCTCCCCGAACCCCGCACCGCGACCGAAGGCGCCCACCGATGCCAGGTTTCCTCCTCTGCGCCGACCCCTTGCGCCCCAGCCGTCCGGACCCGGCGTTCGCCGAAGAGGCGGGAACGGTACGGGACATGGGCGCCGTCACCGCGCTGCTCGACCATGACGCCCTGCTCGCGGGCGACGCGGCGGGAGCCGTCGCCCGGGTGCCGCGCGGCTCGGGCCCGTACTGGTACAGGGGCTGGATGATTCCCGTACAGCGGTACGCGGAGCTGGAGCTGGCGCTCGCGGACCGGGGAGCCACCCTGCTCACGGACGCCGCGGCGTACCGGAGGGCCCATGAACTTCCGGGCTGGTACTCCGTGTTCGACGGGCTGACGCCGCGGAGTGTCTGGCACCCGCTCTCCGCGTCGGCGCCCGCACCGGAGGACGGCGCGTTCTGGTCCGCTCTCGCGCGACCGCTCGGCCGGGGACCGGGGATCGTCAAGGACTTCGTGAAGTCCCGGAAGCACGAGTGGCACGAGGCCTGTTTCGTACCCGAGTTGGGGGACTCCGAGGCGCTGGCCACGGTCGTCGGACGGCTGGTCGCTCTCCAGGGCGACTTCCTCGCGGGCGGAGTGGTGGTACGCGCCTTCGAGCGGTTCGTCCCGGGCGGCGAGGCGCGGGTGTGGTGGGTCGACGGGGCACCCGTCCTGGTGACCGCCCATCCGGACACCCCGGACGACCGACCCCTGCCCGAAACGGGCGCGGTCGGCGAGGCGGTGCGGCGGCTCGGCTGCCGGTTGGTGACCACCGACCTGGCACTGCGCGAGGACGGGGTGTGGCGGGTGGTCGAGGTGGGCGACGGGCAGGTGAGCGGACTCCCTTCCGGCACCGGTGCGAAGCCTCTGCTGGAGGCGCTCCGCGACGCGTGACCGGCCGAAGGAGCGCGTGACCGGCCGGAGGAGCGCGTGACCGGCCGGAGGAGCGCGTGACACAGGCCGGAGCGCTCCGCGACACGCGGGGCAGGCCGGGCCGAGGCCCCACGCGCCCCGTGGCAGGCGGATGCGGGGATGCGGCAGACCGGTGCGGCAGGCGGGATCAGCAGCCGCACTCCTCGTCCGCCACCGGTGCGGTGAGCGGGTCGGTGGGGCGCCGCTCGGTTCCGCGCGGGGTCTCGAAGGCGAAGCCCTCGCGTACCCAGTACTCGAATCCGCCCCGCATCTCCTTCACCTGGTAGCCGAGCCGTGCGAGCGCGAGGGCCGCCCGCGTCGCTCCGTCGCAGCCCGGCCCCCAGCAGTAGGTGACGACGGGGACGGCCGGGTCGAGGAGTCGGGCGGCCTGCTCCGGTATCAGCGCGGTGGGCAGGTGTACGGCGCCCGGGATGTGCCCCTGGTCCCAGGAGGCCGTGGAGCGGCTGTCCAGGACGATCACACCCGGGCCCGCGTCGAGGCTCAGGGCCGCGGCGACGTCGGAGACATCGGCGTGGAAGGCCAGCGAGGCGGCGAAGTAGGCAGCGGCGGCAGCCGGAGCGGCGGGCGGTACCCGCAGAACCGGGTGGTCGGAAAGGGTGGGCGCGGCGGGCGGTGCGAAACGGGGCGGGGTCGTGTTCATGGGCTCAAATCTAGGCGGGCCACGCGCCCGCCAGAAGGAACGATCCACGCCGCTCTGCTTGATCGGCCGGGGATTCCCCTGTTGTCTGGACTCATGACCGACTATTCACCGGATGCCACCGACTGGCGCATTCTCGACGTCCTGCAGCGCGACGGCCGGGCCAGCTTCGCCGAACTGGCCCGGGCCGTGGCCATGTCGCCCAGCGCGGTGACCGAACGGGTGCGGCGGCTGGAGGAGCTCGGTGTGATCAGCGGATACAGCGCGGTGGTCGAGCCCGAGCGCCTCGGCCTGCCGATCCTCGCCTTCGTACGGCTGCGCTACCCGACCGGCAACTACAAGCCGTTCCACGATCTCCTCGCCACCACCCCGGAGATCGTCGAGGCCCACCACACCACCGGGGACGACTGCTTCGTCCTGAAGGTGACCGCCCGTTCGATGCGCCACCTGGAGGAGGTGACCGGGCGCATCAGCGGCCTCGGTTCGGTGACCACGAGCGTGGTGTACTCCTCCCCGCTCCCCCGGCGCCCGATCGAGCGCTGAGGCGGCCGACTGCCGAGCGCTGAGGCGGCCGGCCGACTGCCGAGCAGCTGAAAGGGCCCGGCTGCGGGTACCGCCGCCCCACCCGCGTGGCCGGTTCACGGGAGCCGGTCCCGGGTGCGGTCAGCCGAGACGGTGCCGGACCGTCGATCCCTGCCGCCCCTTCACGACTTCGAGCTGGGCCGGGATACGGCGCCGCAGGTCCGCCACGTGGCTGACGATGCCGACGCTGCGGTCCCGCTCGCGGAGCGCGTCCAGGACGTCCAGCACCTCGTCGAGGGTCTGCTCGTCCAGGCTGCCGAAGCCCTCGTCGATGAAGAGGGTGTCCAGCCGTGTTCCGCCCGCCTCGTCGGTCACCACGTCGGCGAGGCCCAGCGCGAGGGCGAGGGAGGCGAAGAAGGTCTCTCCGCCGGAGAGGGTCGCGGTGTCGCGTTCCCGGCCCGTCCAGGCGTCGACGACGTGCAGCCCGAGCCCGGACCGGCGGCCTCCCGTGCGGGCGTCGGAGTGGACCAGGGTGTAGCGGCCGGCGGACATCCGCTGGAGCCGGACGGTGGCGGCGGCGGCCACCTGCTCGAGGCGGGCGGCGAGTACGTAGGACTCCAGCCGCATCTTGCGCTCGTTGTCGGCGGAGGTGCCGGCGGCGAGCGCGGCGAGGCGGGCGACCCGTTCGTACTCCGCGCGGAGCGGGCCCAGTACGCGCACCTCCCGGACGGCCTCGTGGGAGAGGCGGTCCAGTTCGGTGCGGCGCTCCCGGGCGGCGGAGTGCGCCGCCGACGCGTCGCGCAGCAGGGCCTCGGCGCGGTCGTACCTCTCGCGCGCCCGGTCCGGCGAGGCGCCCTCGCGGGCGGCGGCTTCGCGGGCGTCCTCCTCCGCCAGCCGGTCGGCGACGGTGGCCGACTCGGCCTGCCAGACGTCGATCCGGTTCTGCAACTGCCGCTGCGCGGCCCGGTCGAGCAGGGTCGCGACGGCCGCCTGCGGGGTGTCGAACCCGGCGCGGAACGCCGCGTCGGCCAGGCGTCCGTCCGCCTCCTTGCGCCGTTCGGCCGCGCTCTGTTCGGCCCGTACGGCGTCGGCGGCCTCGGCCAGCAGGTCGGCGCGCCGGGCGAGCCGGTCGGCGTGGTCCGCGATGGTGCCGGGCACTTCGCGCACGCCGGAGAGTTCGGCTTCCAGGGCCTGCTGCTCCCGGTCGAGGTCCTCGCGCCGCGAGACCCTCACGGCCGCGCGCCGTTCGGCGTGGCGGCGCTGGTCCAGCCGCTCCTGGTGCTCCCGTTCTGCGGCGGCGAGGTTCTCGCGCGCCCGGTGCGTTCCGGCGGCGAGCCGGTGGGCGTCGCCGTGCTCGCGGGTCAGTTCCACGACGTGGGCGGCCAGTTCGGCGGCCGAGGGGTCACCGGTGGCGGCCCCCGCCGCGGCAGCCGCGGCGTCCGCCGTGCCCCCGGCCGCCGCCTCGGCCCGCGCGGTGGTGTGGCGTTCCGCGAGGAGTCCGAGCGCCTGGTCGGCCCGGACCCGGGCCTGTTCGGCGGCCCGGTGGGCGGTGAGGGCGGCCTCCTCGGTGGCGCGGTCCACGTGTCCGTCGCCCGCGCGCGCGGGAGCCGGGTGCTCGGCCGAGCCGCAGACCGCGCACGGCTCTCCGGCGGCGAGCCCGGCGGCCAACTCGGCGGCGATGTCGCGCAGTCGGCGCTCCCGCAGGCCGAGCCACCGCTCGTGGGCGGCGAGCGCGCTCTCCCGGGCGGCGGTCAGCTCCTGACGGGCGCCGTCGATGTCGCGGGCGAGAGCGTCCCGGCGCCGGGCGGCGTCCAGCCGGTGCCGGGCGGAGGCGAGCCGCGCGGCGAGCTGTTCGGTCCGGGTCGCGGCCTCCCGCGCCGCCTCGACCTCGGCGAGCAGGGCCGTACGGGTGCGCTCCCAGCCGGCCAGCCAGGCGTCCGCTTCGAGGACGGTCTCGTCGTCCTGCGCCGACTCGCCGTCGAGCGCGGCGCGTTCGGCGTCGATGGCGGCGCTGCGTGTTTCGGCGCGCCGGGCGGCGTCGAGGCCGCCCAGTTCCTGCCGGTAGCGGCGTTCCAGCTCGGCGAGGTGGGCGGCTGTGGCGTCGGCGAGTTCGGCGGGCAGCCGCGTACGGAACCGGTCGCGGGCGGCGCCCGCCGCGACGGCCTCGCGCTCGGCGGCGTCCCGCAGTTCGAGGGCGGGGACGATCAACTCCGCCTTGCGGGACCGCGCCAGGCGCTCCTCGCAGCGGTCGCGCTCGGCGCGGCCGTCCTCCAGGGCTGACGCACGCCGCTCGGTCTCCGCGAAACGCTGCTGGAGACGGGCGAGTTCACGCTCCTCGTCCAGCGCGACGCGGGCCGCCGTCCGCCGCTCCTCCGCGGCGTCCGCCGCGACGCGGGCGATGTCCAGCCGCTCCCGTGCGCCGGTGCGCGCGATCGCCGCCCACCCCAGCACTCCTTCGGAGAGGCCGGGTTCGCCGGGCTGGGCCGTCGGCAGGGGCGTCTCGGCGGCGGAGCCCGCCGCCTGTGCCAGCCGCTGGGCGGTGGCGAGGACGCGTTCGTCCCCGGCCCTGACGCGCGACTCGGCCGTACGGCGCAGTTCGGCGAGGCGCTCCTCGACGGCGGCGAAGCGCCGGGTGTCGAAGAGCCGGCCGAGCAGCTTGCCGCGGGCTTCGGCGTCGGCCCGCAGGAACCGTGCGAAGTCGCCCTGCGGGAGCAGCACCACCTGGCAGAACTGGTCGCGGCTCATCCCGAGGAGCTGGGTGATCTCCTCGCCGATCTCCTGGTGCGACTTGCTGAGGGCCTGCCAGCCCTTCTCGGGGTCGTACGCGCGCAGCCGGCTCTGGGCCTTCTCGGTGGTGTAGCCGTCGCCCTTCTTCTTGGGGCGGGTCTGGGCCGGGGCGCGCGTGATCTCCAGGCGCCGGCCGCCCGCGGTCAGCTCCAGCAGGACCTCGGTGGGGGTGGCGGGGTCGGCGTGGTCGCTGCGGAGCGAGGCGCCGGGGCTCTGGCGTGCGCCGGGGACGGCTCCGTACAGGGCGTAGCAGACCGCGTCGAGCACCGAGGTCTTGCCCGCGCCGGTGGGTCCGTGCAGCAGGAAGATGCCTGCCGAGGAGAGTGCGTCGAAGTCGACCTCGGTGGTGGTGCCGAAGGGGCCGAAGGCGGTGAGGACGAGCCGGTGGAGCCTCATCGGGACACCTCGCGGACCCCGTCGTCCACGCGCACGTCGTCGAAGGCGGCGCGCAGCACGGCGCGTTCCGACTCGTCCGGGCCGCTGCCGCCGCGCACGTGCGCCACGAAGTCCTCCGCGATCTGGTGGTCGTCGCGTCCCTCGAGGCGCTGCGCGTACGAGGCGAGCGGGTCCTCGGGGTCGCGTTCGGGGTCGAAGACGAGGCTGAGGGTGTGCGGGAAGCGTGTCGCGAGGCGCGCCATGGGGTCGGCGGGGCGGCTGGGGTCGGTGAGGGTGGCCTCGACCCAGGAGTTCCGGTGCCGCTCCAGGACGGGGTCCTCCAGCAGTGCGTCGAGACGGCCGCGGAGCCGGGCGAGCGGCCGGGGTACGGGGCAGTCGACGCGTTCGCCGGTGACCGCGCCCCGTGCGTCCAGGTCGATCAGCCACATGGTCTTGCGGTGGTCGGCCTCGGAGAAGGAGTACGCGAGGGGGGAGCCGGAGTACCGGACGCGTTCGCTCACCCGCTGGCTGCCGTGCAGGTGGCCGAGGGCCACGTAGTCGACCCCGTCGAAGACGCCCGCGGGGACGGCGGCGACTCCGCCGACGGTGATGTCGCGCTCGCTGTCGCTGGGTTCGCCGCCGGCGACGAAGGCGTGGGCGAGCACCACGGAGCGGGTGCCCGGCGCGCGTCGGGCGAGGTCGGCGCGGACCTGGTCCATCGCGGCGGAGAGGACGGACTCGTGCGCGGCCTTCCCGGCCCCGAGGGAGTCCTTCACCAGGGCGGGTTCGAGGTAGGGGAGTCCGTAGCAGGCGACGTCGCCGTGCGCGTCGGTGAGCAGGACGGGGGTGCCGCATCCGGCGGGGTCGGTACGCAGGTGGATGCCGGCCCGGTCGATGAGTCCGGCGCCGACCCCGAGCCGGCGCGCGGAGTCGTGGTTGCCGGAGATCATGACGGTGGGCACCCCGAGGGCGGCGAGCCGGTGCAGGGCGGTGTCGAAGAGTTCGACGGCGGCGAGCGGCGGCACGGCGCGGTCGTAGACGTCACCGGCGACGAGGACGGCGTCCACCTCACGGTCGCGGACGGTGGCGACGAGGTGGTCGAGGTACGCGGCCTGGGCGTCGAGCAGGGCGACCCGGTGGAAGGACCGGCCCAGGTGCCAGTCCGAGGTGTGCAGCAGTCTCAAGGCGTCGCTCCGCCCGCTGTGGTCCGCATGTTCCTGGTCCTCCGCCCCGTGGCCGGCAACGGCCACGCCCTGTCCGGGCCGTCCCGGTCTCCTGCCGCGTGCGCCGGCCCGCGGCTCGGGGACCGTCAGCGGTCCCGGGCGCGGCCGTGCGCACCCCACGCTAATGCCGCCGGGCCCAGGTTCCCGCATCGCCGGGGGGTGGCGATCCTCACCGGGACCTCACCGGGACCTTGGCGGGACCTCGGCGGGCCTTTGAGCGGGACCTCGCAGGGCCCCGGTCCCGAGGCCGTGCAGCCCGTGCGGTCACGCGTCCCCGTACGCCTCGCCGCCGAGTTCGAGCGTCGCGGAGCCCGCCGTGGCGTCGGCGAGCCAGGACCGGAATCCGGCCACGTCCGCGTCGGGCAGGCCGATCTCCAGGGTGACCGCCTCCGCGTACCGCACCTCGCGCACGGCGGTGCCGGTGGCCCTCATGTCGTTCTCCAGCTTGCCCGCCCGCTGGTGGTCGACCGTGACGGTGGCCAGCCGGTAGCGCCGGCGGGTGAGGGTGCCGAGCTCGTCCAGCGCCTCGCCGACCACTCCCCCGTAAGCCCGGATCAGGCCACCGGCGCCGAGCTTCACCCCGCCGTAGTACCGGGTCACCACGGCCACGACGTACCGGACCTCGCGGCGCATCAGCATCTGCAGCATCGGCACTCCGGCGGTCCCGCCGGGTTCGCCGTCGTCGCTGGCCTTCTGGACGGAGGCGTCGGCGCCGATCACGTAGGCGTAGCAGTTGTGGGTGGCGGTGGGGTGTTCCTTGCGGACGCGTGCGACGAAGTCCTGCGCCTGCTGTTCGGTGGCGGCGGGGGCGAGCGCGCAGAGGAAACGCGACCGGTTGATCTCGGTCTCGTGCACGCCCGCTCGGGCAACTGTCCGGTACTGCTCCTGCATGCGTCCACCCTAGGTGGTGCCCGTCGGGTCGATCGTCGTACGGGAATGGCAGGGCCGCGGCCCGGGTTGTCGGTGACATGTACGCAGACGATGAGACGATCCGGCGGATTCTCCTGGACTCCGGCGACACCTGGGCCGTGGTCGGCCTCTCCACCAACACCTCGCGCGCGGCCCACGGGGTCGCCGGGGTCCTCCAGCGCTTCGGCAAGCGGGTCGTCCCGGTCCACCCGAAGGCCGAGACGGTGCACGGCGAGCAGGGGTACGCCTCGCTCGCGGACATCCCGTTCCCGGTGGACGTGGTGGACGTCTTCGTCAACAGCGAGCAGGCCGGCGCCGTGGCGGACGAGGCCGTGGCGATCGGGGCGAAGGCCGTCTGGTTCCAGCTGGGGGTGCTCGACGAGGCCGCGTACGCACGCACGCGCGAAGCGGGGCTCGACATGGTCATGGACCGTTGCCCCGCCATCGAAATTCCGTCCCTGCGCTGACCCGGTCCGCCCTGCTTCGATCAGTTGGCGACCGATTCCGCCGTTGCCGGTCACGCTCTTCCGCGGGTCCGGGCGGCGGCGGAGAATGACCGGCTGTGGAGACTGTGTCGTACCCGGAGCGACTGGCCGCCGAGCTGATCGCCCTGGGTGTACGTCCGGGCGCCACGCTGATCGTGCACGCCTCGCTGCGCGCGGTTCGCCCGCCGGACCGCGGCGCGGCGGGCGTGGTCGCGGGGGTGCGGGGGGCGCTGGGCCCGGCCGGGACGCTGGTCGTCCCCGCCTTCACGCCGGAGAACTCCGACACCTCGCGCGCCCATCTGGCCCGGGTGGCCGGGCTCACCGAGGCGGAGCGCGCCCGGGTCCGCGCGGACATGCCGGCCTTCGACCCGGCCACCACGCCCGCCCCGACGATGGGCCGGTTCGCCGAGGCGGTCCGGCGGACACCCGGCGCGCGGCGCAGCGGCCACCCGCAGACCTCTTTCGCCGCGCTCGGCGCAGAGGCCGCGCGGCTGACCCGGGACCACCGCGCCGACTGCCACCTCGGCGAGGACTCACCGCTGGCCCGTCTGTACGAGGCGGGCGCGCAGGCCTTGCTGCTCGGCACCGGTTTCGGCACGTTCAGCGCCTTCCACCTCGCCGAGTACCGCGTCCCCGAGCCACCCGTACGCCGCTACCGCTGCGTGGTGGGCGGCCCCGGCGGGAGGCGGTGGTGGGCCTACGAGGACGTGGCGCTCGACGACGCGGACTTCGTCGCGGTGGGCGCGGAGTTCGCGCGGTCGGCGGGCCCGGGGACCGTTCGCACCGGCCGGGTGGGCGAGGCCGCCTGCACCCTGGTGCCGGTGCGGGACGCGGTGGACTTCGCGGTGGACCGCTTCACGGACGGGGAGTACGCGGGCGTCCGCCGTACGCGCGCCGGGGACACGGCTCCGCCCGACGCCACTTCGCCCGGCGTCACTCCGACCGACGCCGCCCACGCCCGGGACACGGGCGCCAGGGACACGGGTGCCAGGGACACGGGTGCCGGGGATCCCGGCACCTGATCCCTCAGATGCCCAGCCCCTCCACCACCACCGCGCCCGGGAGGGCCGCGAGGGACTTGCCGGGGACGATGAGCTTGCCGCGGCGGCTGCCGCTGCCGATGAGGACCCACTCCTCGTCCACCACCGCCGGGTCGATCAGCAGCGGCCAGGCGGACGGGAGGCCGATGGGCGTGATCCCGCCGTACTCCATGCCGCTCTCGCCGACGGCGACGTCCATCGGCGCGAAGGACGCCTTGCGCGCGCCGAGGTGCTTGCGCACCGCGCCGTTGACGTCGACGCGGGTCCGGGAGAGCACGACGCAGGCGGCCAGGGTGACGTCGGTGCCGCGCTTGCCCGCGACGACCACGCAGTTGGCGGACTCGTCGAGGAGACCGGCGCCGTAGTGCTCGATGAAGACGGCGGTGTCGGCGAGGTCCGGGTCCGTGTCCACGTGGAGGATCTGCTCGGCGGCGAACCCGCCCCAGCCTCGGGTCACCGCCGCGGCGACCGGCCCGGTGAGCAGGCCGGTGCGGTCGGCCGCCGGGGCGGCGGCGTCGTCGTCGAAGTTGCCGATGGGTGCGCGCATGGATCAACGCTAACAGCAGCTCGCGGGCCCGATGTTGCCGGTCTCAGCGGACCGGCGGGATCCAGACGGCCATGGTCAGCTCGACCGGCTCCGTGCCGTCGTTGCGGTAGCCGTGGGAGACGTGCGCCTGGAAGGTCGCGGAGGTGCCGGCGGGGACGGTGTGGGGCTCGCCGCCGACGACCAGGGTCAGTTCACCGGCCGTGACGTGGAGGAGTTCGACGGTTCCCTCCGGATGCGGGTCGGAGGACATGCCGTCACCCGGTTCCAGGTGCCAGGACCAGAGTTCGAACGGCCCTCCCGCCTCGGCGCCGACGAGCAGGGTGGTCGAACTGCCCGCCTCGGTCGACCAGAGGCGTACCGCCTGCTCGGGGGCGACCAGGCGGACCTGCGGGCCCTGCTCGTAGTCGAGGAGGGTGGTGATGCTGACGCCGAGCGCGTCGGCGAGCTTCACGGTGGTGCCGACGCTCGGGTTGGTCCGGGCCTGCTCGATCTGGATGATCATGCCTCGGCTGACACCGGCGCGGGCGGCGAGAGCGTCCAGGGTGAAGCCCCGCTCCCCCCGCCAGTGCTTGAGGTTCCGTGCCAGCGACTGGGTCAACTGATCGAGATCAGACACATTCAGTCCAATATCCTTGATGGCGAAGTACAAAATAATGAACTACGGTGTGGTGCACCCCAGCCCCGACCGTTCGCCGCACTGTACTGCGAGGCCTGTCTTGTCAGCACTTTTCGCCCTGGCCACCAGCCTGCTGTGGGGGCTCGCCGACTTCGGCGGCGGGCTGCTGACCCGCAGAATCCCGGCGCTGACGGTGGTCGTCGTCTCCCAGGCGATCGCCGTGGTGGTGCTGGGCGCGACCGTGGTGGCGACCGGCGCGTGGAGCGAGGCCGGTGCCCGGCTCTGGTTCGCGGTGGCCGCGGGCACGGTCGGCCCGGTGGCGATGCTCTGCTTCTACAAGGCGCTCGCCCTCGGCCCGATGAGCGTGGTCTCCCCGCTCGGATCGCTCGGCGTCGCGGTACCGGTCTCCCTCGGCCTGCTCGCCGGTGAGCGGCCGGGTCCGGCCCAGCTGGCCAGGGTCGCCATCGCCGTGACGGGCGTCGTCCTGGCGGGCGGGCCGGAGCTGCGCGGGGCGCCGGTGCGCCGCCGGGCCGTGCTGCTGACGCTGGTGGCCGCCTTCGGCTTCGGGGCCGTCATGTCCCTGGTCTCGGAGGCGTCGACCAGCACGAGGGGCCTGTTCCTGGCCCTCTTCGTGCAGCGCGTCACCAACGTCCTGGTCGGCGGTACGGCGCTGTGGGTGTCGGTACGCCGCGGCGGCCGGGCCCTGCCCGCGGCGGGCGGCGGGGCGGTGGTCCTCGGGGCGCTGCCCGCGCTGGGCTTCGTCGGACTCGCGGACGTCGCGGCGAACGGTACGTACGCCACGGCCGCGCTCCACGGCTCGGTGACGGTGGCGGCGGTACTGGCCTCGCTCTACCCGGTGGTGACCGTCCTGGCCGCGCGCGGGATCCTCAAGGAACGGCTCCGCGGGATCCAGGCGGCCGGCGCGGGTCTCGCGCTGATGGGCACGGTACTGCTGGCCTCGGGGTGACGCCGCCCGACTCGGCCCGGCGGGGCGTTCGGGCCGGGCGCGACCGGGACGGGTTCAGGCCGGATGCGCGCCGCCCTCCGCGGCGGCGAAGTCCAGCAGCTGCGCGGGCGTGACGCCTTCGGGAATCGGCACGGGCGCGGGCGTGCGCAGCGGCGGCTGCCAGCCGCGTTCCGGGTCGTAGCTGCGCACCACCCGGGCCGGGGCGCCCGCCACGACGGAGTGGTCCGGGACTTCCCCCCGGACGATCGCGCCCGCCGCCACCACGACGTTGCGGCCGAGCCGGGCGCCGGGCAGCACCACGGCTCCCGTACCGATCCAGCAGCCGGGGCCTATCACCACCGGTTCCATGCGCGGCCACTGCCTGCCGACCGGCTGGTCCGGGTCGTCGTAGCTGTGGTTCGTGGAGGTGATGTAGACGTACGGGCCGCAGTACGTGTTCGAGCCGACGGTCACCGCGGTGTCGGCGATGACGTGGCTACCCCGGCCGAGTACGACCCCGTCGCCCAGGGTCAGGATGGGGTCGGGGCCCAGCTCCAGACCGGGCATCATCCCGGCGGTGAGCGTCACCTGTTCGGCTATGACGCAGTGGTCCCCGAGGCGGATCCACGGCTCGCCGAAGACCGTGCCCTGCGGGAACGCCAGCCGCGTGCCGGGCCCGATCCGGCCGAAGCGCAGCGGACCGGGGTGCTCGGCGGTCACCGCGCCGTGCTCCCCCACCCAGGCCCGGCCGCGGTGGACCGCGCGGGAGGCGGCGTGGCGCCACCAGCGGGAGAGGAAGGAGAACGCGTGTTTGCTCTTCGGCACCCGCTCACGGTAGCCCTCAGGTCCACCACCCTCGGCGCTCCGCTCTGTGATGTTCACCCCAATGTTCGGCGTCGATCTTCGGTGGGCGCGACGGCGTCACCTACGGTTCCCCGGAACATCACCGTCGGACGAAGGAGCGGACCATGGCGGAGCAGCCGTTGATCACGGGCGTGGGCGGCAAGGAGCCGTCGGTCGACGCGGACGCCTTCGTGGCGCCGACCGCCGTCGTGATCGGCGAGGTCACCCTCGCACCGGGTTCGAGCGTCTGGTACCAGGCGGTGCTGCGGGCGGACTGCGGCCCGATCTCCCTGGGTGCGGACAGCAACATCCAGGACAACTGCAGCGTCCACACCGACCCGGGGTTCCCGCTCACGGTCGGAGACCGGGTGTCCGTGGGGCACAACGCCGTACTGCACGGCTGTGTGATCGAGGACGACGTGCTGATCGGCATGGGCGCGACCGTGCTCAACGGCGCCCACATCGGGGCCGGATCACTGGTCGCCGCGCAGGCCCTCGTCCCCCAGGGCATGCGGGTACCGCCGGGCTCCCTCGTGGCGGGCGTCCCCGCGCGGGTCAAGCGGCCGGTCACCGCGGAGGAGCTGGAGGGGATCACGTTCAACGCGGCCGGTTACGTGGAACTGGCCAAGGCCCACCGCCGGGCCCACACGGACTGAGCCGGACGGGCACCCCGGGCCGGCCGGTCGGGACCGGTCCGGGCTCTTCGGCCCTCAGTCCGCCGCGGCGGCCGGGGCCGGGGTCTCCTCGGACCGGGCCGCCGCCTTCTTCGCGCGGTTCTTCAGCACCAGCAACGACGTCAGGCCGATGAGCACCGCGACCAGGAGCCCGAGCCAGGAGAAGCGCTTCAGCCAGGCCTCGGCCACCACGCCCACCGTGTAGATGACGGCGGTGGTGCCGCCCGCCCAGACGATGCCGCCGAGCACGTTGGCGGTCAGGAACTTCCAGTACGGCATGCGCAGCACACCGGCGAGCGGTCCCGCGAAGATGCGCAGCAGGGCCACGAAGCGGCCGAAGAAGACCGCCCACATGCCCCACTTCTCGAACGAGCGCTCCGCCATGCCCACCTGGGCGGCACCGAAGTGCTTGGGGAACTTCCCCTCCAGCCAGGCCAGCAGCGGGCGTCCGCCCCTCCTGCCGATCGCGTAGCCGATCGAGTCGCCGACGACCGCCCCCGCGGTGGCGCAGGCGCCCAGGACGTAAGGGTTGATGTCGCCGTGCTGGGACGCGAGGAGAGCCGCGCTGACGAGGACGATCTCGCCGGGCAGCGGGATGCCCAGGCTCTCCAGACCGATGACGCCCGCCACCAGAAGGTAGATGCTGAGCGCGGGGATGGTTTCGAGCCACTCCTGGACGTGCAACGCCGTTCCTCCCGTGCGGGTGTTCCCCCTGCCGGCCGCCCGTGCGGCGGCGAGGCACAGTGCACCAGCCTACCGGGCGCGGTCCCCTCGGGAACGGCCGCTCCCGGCGGCGGAGTTCCCGCGCGGGACCGCGCGGACGGCGGGGCGGATCAGCCGTGCGGGCGGAGCGTCCAGATCACCGTCATCTCGCCGGTCACCGCGCCGTCGGCGCGGGTGATCTCGATCGTGACGGGGAACTCGGGTCGCTTGCCCTCGTCCAGTTCGGCGACCACCTCGGCGGCGGGACGGCCCAGGGTGGCGGTCGCGGTGACCTCGCCCATGGCCAGCTTGCGGTAGCCGATCTCGGCCCGGACCGCGAGGGGCACGGCGCGGTCGAGCTGGTCGCCGAAGGCCGCCATCACGATCGCGCCGCTGGCGGACTCGGCGAGCGTGAACATCGCTCCGGCGTGCGGTCCGCCGAGGTGGTTGTGGTAGTCGGCCCGGTCGGGCAGGCGCAGCACCGCTCGCTCCGCCCCGGTCTCCAGGAATTCGAGGCCGAGGGTGCGGACCATCGGCACCGTCGCGGCGAGCATGTCGCCGAGGTTCTTCTCTTCTGCAGCGCTCATGGCCAGGATGTTACTCACGGGTAGGTGCGCTTGGCCATCCCCGCGCGGGGGCGGCCATGGCCGCCGACTCCGCGTGCCTCTATGGTTACTGGCCATGTGGCCAGGACAGCAGCCGCCCGGGGGCGAGCAGAACCCGCAGGACCCGAACCAGAATCCGTACCAGCAGCCGGGGTACCAGCAGCCGAATCCGTACCAGCAGCCGGGCTACCCGCAGGGGCAGCCGGGACAGCCGGGACAGCAGAGTCAGCCGCAGGGGCAGCAGCCCGGCTACGGCTACCCGCAGGGGCAGCAGCCCGGCTACGGCTACCCGCAGGGCGGGCCGAACCCGTACCAGCAGCCGACCGTCCCGGCGTACGCCGTGCAGGCGCCTCCCGGCGGGCCGCAGCGGCCGGACGACAAGCGGAAGACCGCGGTGGTCGCCGTGGTCGCGGCGACCGCGGTCGTGGTGACGGCGGTCGTCACCGGCGTCGTGGTGATGAAGAAGGACGACAAGCCCGGCGGCAAGGACGTCGCCGACGGCAAGGCTTCGGCCTCCGTCTCGGCGAAGCCCTCCGCCAAGACCTCCCCGCCCGCCAATCCGCGCAGCGGCGACGACGACCCGAAGCCGACGGTGCCCGGGTGGAAGGTGGTCACCAACCCCAAGTGGGGGACGCGGTTCGAGGTACCGGGCGACTGGGAGGTGTCGTCCGCCGGCATGAGCGCCGGGTTCGAGGACGCCAAGAACCCGACGGGCACGCCCGCCGCCATTTTCACCGCGCCCGCGTACCTCAAGAGCAAGTGGTGCGTGGACGACTCCGACAAGGACGGGCACGACGAGGAGACCAGCCTCGCCGGTGTCGGCAGCAAGGGCGCGCAGGGCGCCAAGTCGACCGACGAGGCGGCGACGAAGACCGCCGAGCAGTGGGTCTGGGCGGCCTACGCGCAGACGGACCCCGTGGAGAAGGTCAAGGTCGGCGCCCCGGAGCCGTACACCACCACCTCCGGTCTGACCGGGAGCGTCGCCCGCGCCACCGCGCTCGGCCTGGCGAACAAGCACAAGTGCGACACGGACGGGAAGTCGGTCGTGTTCAGCTTCAAGAACAGCGACGGGGCGTACGCGAGCTGGGTCCTCTTCGGCGCCACCGGCGTGGACGACGAACTGCCCGACACCACGATCGACAAGATCCTGAGCACTGTCCGGCTGGTGGACGTCAGCTCCTGATCCACCGCGCGCCGCCCTGGCCGACGCGCGCCGTCGGCGCCCCGGTTTTGGGGGGCCGGGCGGGGGGGGGCCGGGGGGGTACGGGGGGGGGGGTCGGGGGCGGGCGGGGGCGGCCCGCCCCCGCGCTTTCTATAATACACCCCCCCCCGCCCCGCAGCAGGGCACTTCCCGCCC
>NZ_JBHWYX010000079.1:0-20272 GCF_042728795.1 Streptomyces sp. NPDC060184 | reverse complement strand
TGGGTGTAGGGGTGGAAGGTGCCGGGGGGTGTGATGCCGATGGCGTGGAGGTAGGCGGATTCGTAGTCGCCTTCGGCGAGGGCGGCGGTGGTGCCGATGGCGTCGGCGATCTGGGTGAGGAAGCCGACCCCGCGGGGACGGGCCCAGGTGTCGACGGCTGCCTGCAACTCACGCGCCCGCTCGACCTGTCCCCGCAACGCCGCCAACAACCCCAGATAGGCACGTGTGTGATACGTGAACAGCTCGTGCCGGTGCAGGATCGTCAATTCGAGACAACGTTGCCCGGTGCGTTCCGCCTCGGCCCACTCACCGACCGTGATCTGGTCCAGCATGATCAGGTGCAGCATCGTCATGGCGTCGGCCAGGGCTCCCGACTCGACCTCGCGGTCGACGGTCCGCTGGAGCAGCGGCCGGTACTGGCTGAGCGTGTCGACGTGATAGGCAGCGACCCCCAGGCGGGTCACGTCCCACGGCTCCAGGTCGTGCAGCCTGGCAAAGGTACGTTCGACCCGTTCGTGCACACCCGACCCGCGCAGCACGACGTCCCCCCAGGCGTCCTCGTAGATGCGTGACTGCGCGGAGACCAGGTCGCCCAGGGAGTCCAGCAGCTCGTGGGCGCGCTCCCACGAAGGCGCGTCGCTCGCGTACTGGTTGATGGCCAGCAGCAGGTCGACCAGGCGGGTGAGCATCTCGTCCGGTTCCCGCAGTCCGCTGTCGCGCAGGACCTCGACCGCGGCGAAGACCTGGTGCCGTGAGGACCGTACGTCCCCGTCCTCGAAGAGCGCGACGTAGCCCGAGGCGATCACCGAGGCCGGCGAATCGGTGGCACCCGACCCGGAGTCGGAACGGACCAACCGCTGGGCCTGGTCCAGCCGGCCGGAGTGCCCGGCGATGTACGCCGCGCTGGCCAGTCTTCGGGAGCGCTCCGTGTGGCTCTCGCTCAGTTCCGCGGCCCGGGTCAGCCAGGCCATCGCGGCCCGCGCGCCACCGCGCACGATGGCGGAGTCCGCAGCGGCCTCCAGCGTCGCGGCGACCCGCTCGTCGGGGTCGACCGCCGAGGCCGCCAGATGCGTGGCACGGCGTTCCAGGTCGTCCTCGTGCACCTGGGCGAGCACGGCGTGCGCCGCGCGCCGCTCGTTGGGTGTCGCCATCTGGACGGCCGTCGAGCGCACGAGGGGGTGGCGGAAGACGAAGTCACCGGTGAAGGGGTCGACTGCCAGCAGCCCGCAGTCCGCGGCCTCGTCGGCCTTCAGCATGCGGTAGCGCGCGCCTCCCGTGTGGCCGGTCGCCGAACCCGCCCCCACACCGTCGAGGGCTCCGCGCAGCAGCTCCGCGCGCACCTCGGCACCGAGAGACTCGATGCGGGAGCCGTACACCTGCTGCAGGCGCACCGGGAGGGAGATGCCGCTGTAGCCGAAGAGTTCCTCGGGGGTGCGGCCGGACCCGTTGCCGCGCACGTACGGCGGCAGTTCCAGGAGGGCCAGCGGGTTTCCCTGGGCTTCGTCCAGGACCAGCCGTCGGACCCGGGGGTCCAGTCCGGGGTGATGCATGTCCAGCAACTGCTCGGAAGCGGTCTCCGACAGCGTGGTCACCGCCAGCTCCGGCATGGCGGCGGTGTCGAAGGCCGAAGGCACGTCGGAGCGCAGGACGACGACGAGCTTCACCGAACTTCCGGTGAGCCGGCGCCCCACGAAGCCGCAGACTTCGGTGCTGAAGGTGTCCAGCCACTGGCCGTCGTCGAGCACCAGCAGCAGGGAGTGCTGTGACGCCGCGAGGGACAGCAGGTCGAGGACGGCGATGCCCAGCGTCATGACCGAGGGCGGTGTGCCCGCGCTCCTGCCGAAGACGGTGTCGAAGACCTTCCGGTGCACCTCGTCCAGCCGGTCGATGTACGACAGCAGCGGATAGAGGAACTGGTGCAGGCCGGCGAAAGGCAACTCCGATTCCGCCTCGACCCCCGCCGCCCGGATCACCCGATGTTTCTCGGCTGTCGCGAGCGCGGCCACGTGTTCCAGCAGGGCGCTCTTGCCCACCCCGGTGTCGCCCCGCATGACGAGCGACCGGCCACCTGCCGCCGTCACGAAGTCGGACAGAACCTCTTGCTCGCGTTCGCGGCCGACCATGGTCCCGAAGACCGAATCCACCGTCCCCCACTCCCTTTCCGGCTGAACGAGTGCCCCGGCAGGGGCACTTCGCCGTCTGTACGCACGGACCGCGCCAGACGTCAGGCGAGGGTACGTGTCCCTTCCCGTGGGCCACGGCGAGTGCCGCGTGCGCAGCTCGCCGACTCGCCTCAGGGGCGCTCGGCGGGCTGTGGCAGCCGACGGGGTTCGGCAAGGCCTCACAGGGACAGTTGGCTCGTCACGTATGCGATGTGCCGCTTCCGGACAGCGACAGTGCGGGTGACCGCCCTGCCCTTTTCGCCCCACCCCTCCGGCAGAAGACTAGATGCCCTCAGCATTCTCGTCACCCGGTATGGCCGAAAAGCTTCTTGCGCGGTGTCGAGTGGAGCAGGGTTCGGGCTGCTGCCAGATATCACACATGTGTGGTGACCTCGCTCTCCGGAGCCCTCCGGAGCCCTCCAAAGCCCTCCGGAGCCCTCCGGAGCCCTCAGGGGCCTCAGGGCCTCAGGGGCCCTTGAAGGAGCCCGCAGCCCTGCCGAGCGGAGCTCCCGGTCGAGGCGGGACCGGGCCAGGGGAGCACGTGGGTTATCGTCGTACACGTCTTGAAGACATGTATGTATGGCGGTGGCGCTCGAGAGGGGCCCGCCAGGAATCGAGGCGCCCATGGACTGGGTCGAACGAGGACCATGCCGGGCGCAGCCGGAGCGGATGTACGCCGAGGGCGCGGCACAGAACGAGGCGAAGGCCGTGTGCGCCGGCTGCCCGGTCAGGATCGACTGCCTCGCCCACGCCCTGGACCACCGCGAGGAATACGGCGTGTGGGGCGCGATGACCGGACGTGAACGCCGTGCGCTGCTGCGCCGCCGCCCCGGCGTGAGGTCCTGGGCACGGCTCTTCGCCCAGGCCCGGACCCACCAGGACACGTTGTTGATCGACATCGTCGAACGGCGGGTCGCTGATCGTAGCCCCGGCACGCGGGCGGACCGCGACGGTCGCCGGGCGGAGTGAGGGCGAGAGCCGCGCCGGTGCTTCATGCGGTGTGCCGCGCGCCGCGGAGCCCGCGGCCCGCGGTGTGCCGCGCGCCGCGGAGCCCGCGGCCGGGTGCGCGAGGCTCCGCCGACGGCGGGTCATGGCGGTGGGGACGGTTCACACGTACGAGTGGCGAGGCTCACGTGAACCGATGTCCCGACACATACGTTGATCTGGTGAGGAAACACCACACATGCCCAACTCGGGCGCTGCGCCTTCGGCCGCGGCGGGGAGGGCTGATCCGCGCGCGACCCCGGCACTCCGCTCCGGTCCGCGGCTTCGGAGCGGAAAGAAGCTGATGCACGATGAGGAACGGCAAGACCGTCTGGCTGCCGTATCGCCCGAGCCAGATCCACGGGCTACCGGACGGACTTTCCTATGCCTACTGGGACGGATCGGGCCACCTGCCCGGTGACCCCGGCGACGTCGGCTTCCTCGTGGGGCCGCCCGTGCCCGGCGCCGAACGTGTTCTGGCCGAGGTGTTGCCCCGGATGCGGCGCCTCGAAGTGCTGCAACTGCTCAGTTCCGGTCACGACCACATGACGCCGCTGCTCGGCACCCTGCCCCCAGGAACCCGGCTGGCGACCGGTCGTGGGGTGCACCGCGAGGCCACCGCCGAGCTGGCGGTCACCTTGCTGCTGGCCCTTTGCAGGGGCCTGGACCGCTTCGGGGCCGGGCAGGCGGCGGGAGAGTGGCGGCCGGAGTTCCGCTCCACCCTGGTCGGCAAGCGGGTCCTGGTCATCGGGTACGGCGCGGTCGGCTCGTCCGTCGCCGCCCGGCTCGGCGCGTTCCGTTGCGAGGCGGTGCTCGTGGCGCGCACCGCCCGTACCACTCCGGCGGGGCCGGTGTACGGGACGGAGGATCTGCCCGGACTGCTGCCCACGGCCGACGCGGTGGTGCTGTGCGCGCCGCTGACCGACCAGACCCGCGGCATGTTCGGCGCCGAGGCCTTGGCGCGGCTGAAGGACGGGGCCCTGCTCGTCAACGTCGCCCGCGGTGAACTGGTGGACACCGGGGCACTGGTCCACGAGGTGCGGGCGGGACGGCTGCGAGCGGCACTCGACGTGACGGAACCCGAACCCCTTCCGTCCGGGCACCCCCTGTGGCGGCTGCCCGGTGTGCTGATCACCCCGCACGTGGCGGCGTTCACCGACGCCTTTTCCCCGATGAGCGCGCACTTCCTCGGACAGCAACTGCGCCGGTACCGGCGGGGTGAGGAACTGGAGAACGTCGTCGTGACCACCACCCAGACCGCGTCCGGCGCCGAGGCCGCCTGAGGGCCGTCCCGCACTCCCCGACGGATGCACGACGACGTCTTCCTCACCGCGTCGGGGCTCTCGCCCGTCGCCTGTGCCCCACGCCGGCGCCCACCCGCCGGGCGGACGCGCGGTGCCGGTTCCTCGCAGGCCGACCGATCCGAACGAAAGGCCCCAGACATGACGACGCCCACACGGGAGAACCGCCCCGACGCGCCGGGACCGGACGCCTCGCTGGCGCAGGTGCTCTCCTCCTTCGAAGCCGCCGGGCATGCCGATCCGGCCCTGGCCTGGCAGAACTTCACCGGCACCTTCAACTGGGCCGCGCGGCTGGCAACCGCCGTCCCCTGCCGGGCCGTTCCGGCGCCGGTGGCCCGCGAGGAATCCGGGGGGTTCACCGTGTCCGGGATGTGGGGCCGGCCGTCGCACGCCGGACGCGGTCCGTGGCTGGCCCTGCCGCTGGCCGCGGGAGCGAACGGCGGTCCCGACCTGTTCGTGGTGCACTCCAAGGTGCTCGACAGGACCGAGCCCGGCCTCGCGGGCGGCGTGGCCGGGGCCGTCTTCCGTCTGGACTCCACCCATGTGCCGGCGGGCTTCGCCACCCGCACGGCGGCCGTACCGCTCTTGGCCGAGGACGCCCCCTTCCTCTGGACGGCGACCGCCGCCCTGGCTCTGGGCGCGGCTCGTCGGACGGCCGACGTCCTGGCCGCCACGGTGGGGTACGGAGCCGTCCCCGCCCCGGGGGGACCGACGGCTTCCGCGGTGGTGGCGGCCGAATCCGCCGCCGTGCTCCACGGCGCGCGGATGGATCTCGCGTCAGTTCTGCACGGCGTCCCGACGGCGCGCCAGGGCCTGTCGGCAGCCGCCGGGAAGCGACTCTTCGAGTGTGTCGGACGGGCCGCGAACGCCGCCCACCACGTGGTGGCGTCCGTGTACGGACAGGCGTTGACGTCGCCGGGCGCGAACCGTGACCGGCAGGCTCTGGCCGACCTGATCGAGGCGAGCGCACCGATCCTCCAGCAGGTGCGGTACTCCCGGGATCTGCTGCCGCCCCGCCGTCGGCAGCCCGGCCACGAAGAGGTCGCACGATGACGAGAACCCCGTCGCCCCCGGGACCGGGGTACCGCGATTCCCGACTTCACACATGTGCCCCGTTCCTCGATGCCATGTGCGGCCACCTGGTGTCGGTCCCGTTCCTGCGAGGTTCTAGGGTGTGTGTATGACTCAGCACCGCAAGGGCCTCGTCCTCGACTTCGGTGGTGTGCTGACGACGCCTCTGCTGCCGGCCGCGCTCGCCTTCGAGAAGCGTGAAGGGCTGGCCGAGGGGGCGCTGCTCACCGACGTGTATCTGAACCCCGAGGGGGTCCGGATCACCAACGAGCTGGAGTGCGGCACACTCACCCAGACGCAGTGGAACGAAGTGGCGGGCCGGCTTCTCGGCGTCGCACCGGACAACCTGATGGGCCGCATCTTCGCGGATCTGTCTCCCGAGCCCTCGGTGATCGCGGCGGCTGCCGCCGCGCGCCGTGCCGGAATACCGGTCGGCATTCTCTCGAACTCGGTGGGCCCGAGCCCCTGGAACCTGTACGGGGGATACGCCGTCGACGAGCTCTACGACGCCGTGGTGCTGTCCGAGACCCACGGAATCCGCAAGCCCGAACCGGCGATCTTCCACCTCGTCCTGGAGGAACTCGGACTCAGGGCCGAGGAGTGCGTGTTCGTGGACGACACCGAGCAGCACTTGCGGCCTGCCGAGGCCCTCGGGTTCGCCACCGTCCACGCCGTGGAGCCCGCGCGCACCGTGGCAGCCCTGGAAGAACTACTCGGAATCCCGCTCACCGACGAGCACCGGGACCGGGTCACCCCGTGAGGAGACACCTATGAGACTGGGCCTGGCCCTGCCGACCTTCGGCCCCGACGCCCGGCCGGAAGGCATCCTGCGGGTGAGCCGTACCGCGGAGGAGATGGGGTACGACTCGCTGTGGACCGGTGACCGGGTCCTCGCCCCCCTGGTACCCGGCGCGCCCTACCCGAGCGCCGACGGGGTGATGCCCCGGGTGTACGAGAACCACATGGACCCGCTGGTGGCCCTGACCTTCGCCGCGTCCCACACGACCCGCGTCCGTCTGGGCACCAGCACGCTGAACGGGCTGTGGCAGCCGCCGATCATGCTCGCCAGGTCACTGACCACACTCGACGTCCTCAGCGGAGGACGGCTCAGCGTGGGCCTGGGCCTCGGCTGGATGCCCGACGAGTACGCCGCGGTCTCCGTGCCCTGGAAGGGACGGGGCGCCCGGCTCGACGAGACGCTCGACGTGCTGCGGGAGTACTGGACCAGCGACGTCTTCTCGCACGAGGGGCCCCTGTTCACCATTCCGGAGACCGTCGTGGGTCTCAAGCCGGGGCAGCGGCCGGGTCCGCCCGTGCTGCTCGCCGCGTTCACACCCAGCGGGCTGCGCCGGATCGGACGGCGGCTCGACGGGTGGCTGCCCGTGGCGATGCCACTGCCCGCGCTGATGGGCATGTGGGACGTCATCCGCAAGGCCGCAGTGGAAGCGGAGCGCGACCCCGCCGCCCTGCACATGGCGCTGCGCGTCAACCCCGAGCTGACCGACAGCAGGACCGACCCGGAGCGGATGCCCTGGGCGGGCACCATCGACCAGTACATCGACTACGCGCGTGCCGCCGCCGAAGCCGGAGTGCACGAGCTGTTCGTCGACTTCGGGCAGACGCCCGCCACCCTCGCCGAACGTATCGACCTCGCCGGGCGTTTCATCGAGGGGGTACGCCGGGGCTGAGCGCGGAACGCGCCCCCGGCGAAACCCTCGGGACCGCCCTTACCGGAAGCCCCCGGGAGCCCACACCTCGTGGGCTCCCGGGGGCTTTGCCGTGTCAGGAGGTGCCGAGGCCGCGCAGCAGCGTGTCGACCACGACGTCCGCGGCCTGCCCCGGGTTCAGCTCGGGCAGTTGGCGCGCCACCAGATGCATCAGCTGGGGCAGCAGCGCGCCCGCCCACCCCGGCGGCAGGTCCGGGCGCAGGACTCCCTCGTCGGTGGCGCGGGCGAGGAAGGTGTCGACCTCCCGGACGGAGGCGTCCCGGCGGGCACGGGCGTCGTCCTCCGCCAGCATGCGGCCGAGGTCGACGGGCCAGGTCCGGTTGACCACGATGATGTTCTCGACGTAGCGGTGCAGGGCGACCGCGACCGGCGCTTCGCGCAGCCGGGCGTCCGCGATGGCCCGTTCGACGGCCGAGAGGCGGGCTTCGTAGACGGCGGCGAGGAGATCCTCGCGGGAGGCGAAGCGCCGGTAGACGGTGCGCCGGTCCACGCCCGCCTCGGCGGCGATGCCCGCGATGCTCGCGCCGGGATCGGCGGCGAGCATGCGCGCTCCCGTGGTCAGGACGAGTTCCAGATTGCGTGCTGCGTCGGCTCTCACCCCGTCGAGTCTAGCGGCGATCTGTGCAACCTGAGACATCTAGTGCTCCTTCAGCGTGGACGACATCCAATTAAGTGCTACATTGAAGTGACAGATAGCCCAGCGAGTGTCATTCGGCTGTGGCCTCATCGTCGTCCCACGGCGAGCACGACCGTTCTCGCCGTCCTAGCAGAGAAGCGAGTTTCCGATGCCGAAGACAGAATCCGCGTCACCGAAAGCGGGTGGTGTCGCCGCTGCGATGAGTGCTCTGGTCCTCGCGGTCCTCCTCGCCGCCCTGGACCAGACGATCGTCTCGACCGCGCTGCCCCGCATCGCGGAGGACCTCGACGGGTTCGACGACATCGCCTGGGTCAGCGCGGCGTACCTGCTGGCCTCGACGGCGGTCACCCCGCTGTGGGGCAAGCTCGGCGACATGTTCGGCCGCAAGCGGCTGTATCTGACCTCGACCACGGTCTTCCTGGCCGCGTCGGTGGCCTGCGGCCTGGCCCGGAACCTGCCCGAACTGATCGGCGCCCGAGTACTGCAGGGTGTGGGCGGCGGCGGCATGATCGTGCTGACCTTCGCGCTGGTCGGCGACATCGTCGCCCCGAGCGAGCGTGGCCGCTACCAGGGCCTGTTCGGCTCGGTCTACGGCGTCGCCAGCATCGTCGGCCCCCTGCTGGGCGGCATCTTCACCGACCAGCTCTCGTGGCGGTGGGCCTTCCTGATCAACCTGCCGGTCGGCGCCGTCGCGCTCGCTCTCGCCGCACGCTCGCTGCCCGCCGCAGCCCGTGGCGTCAGGGCACGCATCGACTACCTCGGCGCCACCCTGTTGGCCGCCATCGCCACCGGCCTCGTACTGATCACGTCGTTCGGTGAACGCTGGGGCTGGGGGTCACCGGCCATCGTCGGCCTGATCGTGGCCACCGTGGTACTCGCCGCGCTGCTGCTGCCCGTCGAGCGCCGGGCCGACGCGCCCGTCCTGCCGCCGGCGATGCTCGGCTCCCGCACCGTGGTCTTCTCTTCGCTGATCGGATTCTTCGCCAACGCCGCGATGTTCGCCGTCCTGGTCTACCTGCCGACCTACCTCCAGATCGTCCACGGCGTCTCGGCCACCCTGTCCGGTGTCCACATGCTGCCGCTCGTCGTCGGCCTCGTCGTCAGTCAGTCACTGGCCGGACGCTGGGCCGAGCACGTCGAACGGCTGCGGACGATCCTGCTCGCCGGTCTCGTCGCCAACCTCGCAGGACTGTTGCTGCTGGGCACCATCGGGGCCGCCACCGACACCTTCGTCCTGAGCCTCTACTTCCTGATCACCGGTGTCGGCATCGGCATGGTGCCCATGGTCGTGCTGACCACCGTCCAGAACAGCGTGCCCGCCGCCGACCTCGGAGCCGCCAGTGCCGTGGTCACCTTCTCCCGCTCCATCGGCGCCGCCTTCGGGGTCGCGGTCTTCGGCAGCCTCCTCAACACCGGCTTCGCCCATCGGGCCAAGGATCTCCCGACGGACGGCGGCTTCGACGCGGCTCGCCCCGACACCATCGGACACCTGCCCACCGCTCTGCGCGAGACGGCCCAGGACGCGTTCGCGCACGCCACGGCGGCCGGCTACCTGTGGATCGCCCCCACGCTCGCCGTCGGCACCTTCCTCGCCCTGTTCCTGAGGCCGGCCCGGAAAACCCGGGACACCGCGGTCACCGCCGGCCCCGCCGTCCGGGAGAAGGAGACCGCCTCGGCCCTCTGAGCCGTACCGGACGGCCCACGCGACCGGCCGGCGTCCTCCGGGGCGCCGGCCGTCGGCGTCCTCCGGAGCGCCGACAGCCCTTCAGGAACCGTTCTCCTGTGCGGGAGAGCTCTGCGAAAGCCGCCTGAGCTGCGCGAGCCACAAGGTGTTCAGGCGCTGTGCCCACAGGGGCGACAGCGCGTCCGGGGAAGCGGCTGCCGGGACGCGAACGACGTTCGCGGTCACCACGTGGGTGCCGTGGTCGGCTTCGGTGAGCAGCCAGCTCTGATGGAGTTGCACCCCGGCGCCGACGGCCGACCAGCCGAAACGGCTCGGCTGCACCCGCTCGCCCAGGAAGATCTCGAAGCGGTGCTCGTGGAACCGTACGTCGAAGGTGTGTTCCGCCTCGCCGGGGCGAGCCCCGCCGATCCCCGGAACCCACTCCGGCCAGCGCGGCACGTCGGCGAGCAGCTCGAAGGCCGTCGCGGCCGGCGCGGATACGAGGGCCTGGGCCTGACAGAACTGTTGGGCGTGCGCGGGTGAGAAACCGGACGGCCGGTGGACGTCCGGACGGTGGTCTGCGGCGTCGGGCATCCGGTCTCCCTCTCGCGGTGCCTCGCGGCCGGACACGGCCGGCGAGGGGAACCGCCCCGAGGGACCGCTCCGCCACCACTGTGTGCGGGAGCGACATGCCCGGCATAGGTCAAATGACTGGGCGGGTTACCTGTCCTGCTCCCGACCGCTCCCACGGACGGGAGCAGGACAGAGGCGAGGCCGTCCGTCACCGCGGGCCCGTCCGGCGCGGCCGTACCGCGGGTTCCGACAGGTGAAGTGAACGAAGCGGTGGTCACGGCACGTTTCCCTGGCATCGGGGAGCGCTCCCGTCCGTCCCACGTGTGACGGACGCGAACATGTCGAGGAGCGCTCCATAGGTGTGAGTGAGGTCGTGGTGCGCATGTCTAGTGATCATTTCCAGCCGGAGGACCTGGCGGCCCTGCGGGAGTCCGTGGGCGGCCCCGTACTGGAGCCGAGAGCGCAGGGGTACGAGGAAGAGTGCGCCACGTACAACCTGATCTGCGGCTTGCGGCCTGCCGTGGTCGTCGGCGCTACCAGCGCCGCGGACGTTCGCGAGGCGGTCCGGTTCGCGGTGCGCCACGGGCTGCCGGTGGCGGTGGCGTCCGCGGCCCACCAGGTCGTCTCCCCGGCCCGGGACGGACTGCTGGTCACGACGCGGCGGATGCGGCGCCTCGTCGTCGACGCGGGGGAACGCACCGTGCGGGCGGAGCCGGGCGTGCGCTGGAGCGACGTACTGCCGTGTACCGCCGAGGCGGGCCTCGCCCCGCTCGCGGGCTCGGCTCCGGAAGTCGGTGTCGTCGGGTACACCCTGGGCGGCGGCCAGAGCCCGCTGCTGGGCCGGAGCCTGGGATACGCCGCCGACCACGTGCGGCGGGTGGACCTGGTGACCGCGGACGGCGAACTGCGGCATGTGACCGCGCAGAGCGAACCCGACCTGTTCTGGGCGGTGCTGGGCGGCAAGGGCAACTTCGGCATCGTCACCGAGATCGAGTTCGAGGTCTTTCCCGTCTCGCGCTTCTACGGCGGCGGTATCTACTTCGCGGGCGAGCACCTGGCCCCGGTCCTGGACGCCTGGCGCGCCTGGCTGCCGACGGTGGGGGAGGACATGACCACCTCCGTGGCCATCCAGCGGCTGCCCGATCTCCCCGTGCTGCCCGAACCGCTGCGCGGTGCCTTCGTCGTCCACCTGCGCGTCGGCTACCTGGGCCCCGAGGACGAGGGCGCCGCACTCATCGCCCCCCTGCGCGCTGCCGCGCCCGCGCTGATCGACCTGGTGGGGGAGAAGCCCTTCACGGCGATCGGCGAGATCCACACGGACCCGGTGGCCCCGATGCCGTACTTCGACCGCAGCGTCTGCCTGGAGGAGTTCTCCGAGAAGACGGCGCAGGCGCTGGTGGACCTGACCGGTCCCGATTCGGGATGCACCTTGGCGAACGTGGAGATCCGGGCGCTCGGCGGCGCGTTCGACCGCGAACCCGTCGTCCCCAACGCGGTGTCCAGCCGCGGTCTGCCCTTCGTCGTCTTCGCGTTCGCGCTCGGGGCACCGGACAGGGCCGAGACCTTGCGGTCCGACCTCGCCACGGTCGTGGACGGCCTGGCGCCCTGGACGGCCGGCCGGGCGATGGTGAACTTCCTCTCGCCGGAGGAGGCGACCGACGCCGAGGGGGTGCGCGCGGCGTACGGGGCGCAGCGCTACGACCGGCTCGCCGAGGTGAAGAGGCGTTACGATCCCGCCAACGTCTTCCGGTTCAACCACAACATCGTGCCCGCCTGACAGGGGAGCCGGGTGTCCGCCGTCGTCCGGTACGACCGGCGGACGGCGGCGGGGGCCCGCGCGCCGCACGGCGGGGCGACGGCGGACGACGCCCCGGTCCGGCGCATTCCTCCGAGCCGGTCCGGCGGCCCCTCCCGTCGTCCGCGGTCCTGACGGCCCCCGGGATCCTCCCGGGGGCCACCACCGGTGTCGATGCCGACCGGCGCCCGGACCGTGCCGCCGAAGCCGCTCAAGGAGCAACCCGTGCACATGTGTGTCGTCATGACTGGCAGGCTGTCCCCATGACCACATCGACAACAACTCACCAGTCCCTGCCCGAGAGGGTCGAGGAACTTCTGGCGAGCGGCGGCCCGCTGCCGATCGTCACCGCCGGAGAGCCCGTGCTGCGGACCGTCGCCGAGCCCTACGACGGCCAGCTCGACGACGCGCTCCTGGAACGGTTCGTCCGCGCGCTGCGCGACACCATGCTGGCAGCCCCCGGAGTGGGTCTCGCCGCACCTCAGGTCGGTGTCCCGCTGAGCATCGCGGTGGTGGAGGACGCCGCCCCGGGCGCTCCGGAGTCGCTCCGGGCGCGCGGCCGGGTCCCGCTGCCTTTCCGGGTGCTGGTCAACCCCTCCTACGAGCCCGAGGGCGACGCCAGGGCGGCGTTCTTCGAAGGCTGCCTGAGCGTGCCCGGCTGGCAGGCGGTGGTGGCCCGGCACGCCCGGGTGCGGCTCCGCGGTCAGGACGAGCACGGCAGGACGGTCGACGAGGTGTTCACCGGCTGGCCCGCGCGCATCGTGCAGCACGAGACCGATCACCTGCGCGGCACCCTCTACCTCGACGTGGCCCGCACGCGGTCGCTCTCCAGCAACGAGGCCGTGGCGGAGTACTGGTCCCAGCCGACTCCCGAGGCCGCCGCCCGGGTGCTGGGCTTCGAACTGCCGTGACTGCCCGTCGGGTGCCCGCGCCCGGCCGCGCACCCGACCGTCAACTGACTGATGCGCACGCTTTGTCCGGCCGGTCAGGCTGAGGCGCGCCGGCACTTCCGGTGAGACCGAACGGCCGGGACGGGATCCCGCCTCGGCGACCGGGTGCCGGTACGTCCGACAGGGAGAAGAGGAACTGGCGTGATACCGGTCGAGCAGCGTGCGTTGAAGAGCAGCAATCCGATACTTTCCCGCCCCCAGTTCGAGCGAAGCGGCGGACAGAAGACCGCGGTCAAGGACCCGCGGGCCGAGATTCCCGTCGCCAGGAGCCGGTCCGGGACCGTACGGGGAGCGGACCGCGCTCCCGGCGGGGGAAGCGCGCCCGTGCCGGTCCTCGTCGGTGACCTGCTGACCATGGACGGGGTCCTGTCCCGCGCGGCGGCGGCTCTCGGCGTCGCGGCTCTCGCGGCTGGGCTGACGTGGACCCTGCCGCCGCTCACGACCCTCGGCGACGCCGCCTCCTACTCCGTCACGGGCGCCGCCGCGCTGATCGCCGCGACGCTGGTGGTGGTCCAGCGCCGCCGGAACCTGCCGTCCATGGCCATGACACTGGCGTTCGCGGCCTTCCAGGGCGTGTTTCTCGGCATGCTCTCCGCGACCGCCTCCCGCCCCCTCTCGCCGGGTGTCTTCGTCCAGACGGTGCTCGCGACGATGGCCGCCTGCGGCGGCGCACTCCTCGCCCACGGGCTGCGATGGATGCGGGCACACCGCCGGGCACGTGGCTGCGTCGGCGGCGGGCTGCTCGGCACGGGCCTGCTCGCCTTCGCGGACTGGCTGCTGTTCCCGCTCACCGGTGCGGACACCCTGGGCCTCGCCCCGTTCGGCCTCGGCGTGTTCATGGGCGTCGTCGGCCTCGCCTTCGGCACGTCGTTCGCGTTCCTGCACCTGCGGCAGGTCGAGAAGGGCATCACCCACGGAACCGCCCGCGCGCACGCGTGGACGGCGGCGTTCGGGCTCACGCTGACCCTGACCTGGCTCTACGTGGAGACCGCGCGGCTGCTCACCCTCTACCAGGGCGACGACTACTGCTGAGAGCGGACCCGCCGGCCGGACGGATCAGGCTGCCTCGATCAGGACCGTGGCGAGAAGCCCGGCGGTGTAGGCGACACCGTAGTAACGCAGCATCGGCTGCCGGGGCGAGCGCAGCAGCAGGAACAGGGCCACGACGGCCGTGGCGCCGATCACGAGGGTGTCGAACCCCGCTTTCTCGAAGGCCAGGTTGGCCGTGATACCCGCACCGATGAACAGGGCGTTCACCACGAGCAGGACGTTGTCCCACGGGCGCGGCGCCCGGTCGGTGGGGAAGAGGAGCTGGGTGAGCATGATCGTGACGTTGAGGACCGTGAACCCGCAGAGAAAGACGATGTCGGAGAAGACGTCGTCGTTGAAGGCGATCACCCGGCAGACCTCGGGCAGGCTCTCGGCGCAGAACCGTCCGTGCAGATAGTTGGTGATCTCGTGGTCGCCGAGGCTCAACGCGTAGAGGTACGCGCCCAGGGTGAACACGGCCCCGAGGCCGAGTACCGCACGCGGTCGGACCCGGTGCCGGGAACCGGTCACCAGGTGGGCGGCGACCAGGTAGTACAGCAGGACCGTGCACAGCCCGAGCAGCATGTTGTCGACTTCCACCAGGCGCAGGAAGCCGTTGTCCGCGACGGGGGCGAGCACACCGTCCGCCTTGCGGTTGACCGAGATCAGCACCACGACCAGCGAGTCGAGGGTGAGCAGCACGTGCAGCCTGCCGTGGGCCGGGCGGATCACCCGCGCGGGCAGACCGGGCGTCTTCACCGTGGCTGCCGGGCCGCCGCCGGGGCAGGGACAGAGCGCACCGCGGCGGGAGTGCACAGGCCCCGCATCAGCACCTCGAAGAGCCGTGCCGCCCGCGCGCGCGGTTCGGCCTTCGGCTCCACGTGCCACAAGGGACCGAGCAGCAACAGCACGTCCTCCGCGGTGGCGCCGGACACGATGGTTCCGGCCGCCTCGTTCGCCGCGATCAACGCGGACAAGGCGTCCAGCAGGGGCCGGTACGCCTCCCGGCACCGCGCCGTCAGCGGACTGTGGACCCCGCCCATCGTGTCGGCGAACTCCGGCGCGCACCTGCCGACTCCCAGCAGGCGTTCCAGCCACGCCCGCAGCGCCTCCTGCGGGCTCAGGGCGTCCAGCAGCGCGGGCACAGCGGTGACCAGGTCCCCCACTTCCCCGCTGTACACCTGGAGCACCAGGAACTCACGGCTCGGAAAGTGACGGTAGAGCGTTCCCTTGCCGACGCCCGCCCTGTGCGCGATGGACTTGAGCGAGGTGTCACCGGGGCCGTTGAGCACCTCCGTCGCGACTTCGAGGATGCGCAGCCGGTTGGAGCGCGCGTCGGACCTCATCGATGCTCGGCCTCTCTCGTGGGCGGCGTCGTGGGCCAGGGGCTGATGGCTGACACACACCTTGCCGTGTTTCTTCTCCCATGCCCGCACGACACCCCGCGGCATGAGCCGGTGACGGAAGACCCGCGAGACACATATTCTGTTACTCAAACCTACACTGCCCCACGCCCGGCGCCGACATGCGTTCTGGACGCCCGCACAGGGCGGAACAGGTGAAATGAACACACACCACTCCGAGGAGAGGTCTCGCACACCCATGTCACACATCCCGCCCTCACCCGTCGTTGTCCGGGAACCCGCCACGCTCGCGGTGGAACGGCTCACCGACCTGCTCGACACCCTCACCGCCGATCTCGACGAGGGCCGCTGGGGGCCGGGGCCGCTTGAACGAGCCATGGCGTCCCGCCTCCTGGTGGCCTGCGCCGAGGACGGTCGGGTCACGTCGAAGCGCCTGCGCGAGACGGCGTGGGAGGGAAGCCTCACCCTGACGCACGCCGGCGGCGGACGCCTGTCCCGGCTCCTCGCCCGGCTCGACGAGGTGACCACCCACGCGGAGCCGTACGCGGGACCGCCGCTCGATGCCGCCTTGCGGGTGCTGGAGCGTGTGCGGGGGAGCGAGGGCACGGGGGACGACCGGTCCTGACGGGCCGTCGCTCCCTGCCGCAGTCAGATGACGGATGTGGCCGGCACGGCGCCTCCGGAAGACTGGACGGTACGAAGCGCGCGGACCGCGCACGGAGGGAGAGAACGTGACGAGCCATCACAGGTGCGGCGGACACTGCCGGGGCCGTTCGCCGGCCGGGCCGGCGTCGTCGGGACGGCGTTCCAGGAGAACCCGTACGGGCGGCCCCGTCCTCACCCTGGTACGGAACCCCGAGGTGTCCGGGCCGCCCGTCCAGCTCTCCGCCCTGACCGAGGTTCCCATGCCGGCCGACGCCCGCGGCGCGCTCGTCACGCCGACGGGCGGCGGGCTCATGGCCGCCTGGATGCCGCTGGACGGCCCCGCGCGCGTTCCGCCGGGGCGGGTCCTGCTGTCCTGGGTGCCCACGAGCGACGGCCTCGTGGACGTCAGGGCCCACCTCGGCCTCGCCCACGGCCACGTGCTGCTCGCCGTCTGGCCCGGTCTGTCCGGCGAGTGGTCCCGCGTGGTCCGTCCCACCGTCACCGAGGTGACGGAACTCCACGCGGTGCTGCGTGTGGCGACGACGGCACTGGAACGCCTGGCCGACTGCCGCTGACGACGCGAATGACGGTTCCGCCGTCGCGTCCGACTCGCCGCCCCGGCCCATGGATCTGCGCGCGGGTCATGGACCTGCGCGGGTCGTGGACCGGCGGCGGTCTCCGCCGTCCGCTCGCCGTCGACGACCGCTGCCCCGGGCCGTCGGGTTCGGCCTGGGGCAGCGGTCGGGGGGAGCTCCGGGCCGGGGCGGCGGCGCGGGTACCAGGCAGGCCGACGGGATGATCCGGGGCCGGCCGTGATCCGTGGTACGGGGGTGTGGCACGGGGCGGCGTCAGCGCACCGTGGTCCGGGCCGCCTGCTCGATCACGTCCGCGACGAGCCGCGGGTGCGAGACGGCGACCGAGTGGGAGGCGGCGACCTCGGTGGTGTGGGCGTGCGCGCGCTCGGCCATGAACCGCTGGACCGTCGCGGGGATGTTGAGGTCGCGGGTGGTGATGATGTCCCAGCTGGGCTTGGTCTTCCAAGCGGCGCTGGTGGCCTTCTCCTCCAGGGCGGCCTGCGCGACGGGACGCTGTCCGGCGGCCATGAGGGCGGCCTGCCCGGCGGGGACGTCGGCGGCGAACTGGTGGCGGAACTTGTCCTGCTGGATGTACAGGTCGGTGGCGGTGGAGCCGCCCGCGACCGGGTAGGTGACCGGGTCGAGGGCGTCGGGGAGCGTGGAGCCGGGGTACTTGTTGGTCAGCTCCAGAGCGCTCTCGCCGGTGGCCGGCAGGAAAGCGGCGACGTAGACGAGGCCCTTGACCTGGGGATCGCCGGTGGCGGCCTCACTGATGACGTTGCCGCCGTAGGAGTGGCCGACGAGGATCTTCGGTCCTTCGACGTGGTCGAGGACCGTACGGAGGGCAGCCGCGTCGGAGGCGGGGCCGCGCAGCGGGTTGGCGGCGGCGACGACCGGGTAACCGTCGGCGCGCAGGGCGGAGACGACCCCGTTCCAGCTGGAGGCGTCCGCGAAGGCCCCGTGCTCCAGAACGATCGTCGGCTTGACGGAGTGTCCGCCGGCGGTGGGATTCGCAGCCCCGCTGGCGGTGCCGCTGAGGGCGAACGCCCCGAGCGCGAGTCCCGCGGTGAGCGTCGAGACCACACCCGTCACCAGCCGCTTGCGTCCGCCCTTGGTGTTTCCCACGACATGTTCCTCTCGATCATTCGACGGCCGGGACGGGTCTGCTCACGCCGACATCCGTCACCGTTCTGACTGGTGATTAATTTGACATGCGAATCGTCACCTGTCAAACCGGTGACGATTTGGCGCCGTCTCGGGCACACTCCCGATACGACTGCGGGGTGGTGACGAGGACGGGGCCGGGGAAAGGCACTCGCCTTTCCCCACCCGCGTCCTCGTCACCACCCCGCAGTGGCCGACGGCCGTACGGCCTGACGTCAGTCGCGACCGGCAGGCTTCGCCCACGGGTCGCGCACGATGATGTCGGCCAGCGCCCGGGCGCAGCCCGACAGGAGCGCCTCGCCCTTCACGGGGCTGGCCACCCGCGCGTCGCCCGCCACACCGGACTCGGTGATCCGGTCGAAGGACTGCGCCATGTACACCGGTTCGGTGGACTCGGCGGGCAGCGTGATGCGCGGACCGTGCGCCTCGGCGAGGTGCTCGGTGCGGATCAGTTCGGGGAAGGCGGCCATCATCATGGAGGTCTCCCCCTCACACGCGTGCATGAGGCCGTCCTGGGTCTCCAGCGTGTCGCGTACCGCCTGCCGTCCGGCGCCGAAGTAGCTCGCGAACGCGATCGGCGTCGCCAGCTCCGCCGTCAGCTCGGTGGTGAGCGCGTTGAGGGCGGTCATGTTCCCGCCGTGCCCGTTGACGATCAGGATGCGCGAGAAGCCCACCCGCACCATGGAACGGCAGAGGTCGCGCAGGAGGGCGTGGAGCGTGGGCAGCGAGAGCGTCAGGGTGCCGCCGAAGGGCATGTGATGCTCCGAAAGTCCCGTCGGCACCGAAGGTGCCACCACCACGCCGGTCTCCTCGGCGGCCAGCACGGCCGCCCGCCGGCACACCTCCGCGGCCAGAAGGTCGTCCACGCCGGTGGGCAGATGGGGCCCGTGCTGCTCGGTGGCCCCCACGGGCAGCAGTACCACCGCGTCCCGCGCCGCGAGGGCGCGCAGTTCTGCGGCGGTCAGACGGTTCCACTGGACTTCGCTCATGGGGCCTTCTCCTCGAAATGGCCGACGCGGGACGCACGTCACCGCGTCGGAGGTCGGCTGCGGGCTCAGAGGTGATCGACGTCGACGACGGCCTGGGCGAAGGTGGTGGGTGCTTCCTGCGGCAGGTTGTGGCCGATGTTCGCGATGGTGCGGTGCTCGTAGCGGCCCGTGAAGTGCGTGCGGTAGGCGGAGCCGTCACCGGGCGGCGTGAAGGGGTCGAGGGCGGCGTCGAGCGTGATGGTGGGGACGCCGATGGGAGGCTGGGCCGCGAGCTGCTTCTCGTAGCGGTCGAAACGCTTCTGGCCTTCGACCAGGCCGATGCGCCAGCGGTAGTTGAACAGGACGATGGAGGCGTAGTCGGGGTTCTTGAAGGCCTCGGCGGTGCGCGCGAAGACGGCGTCCGAGAAGTTCCAGTTCGGGGAGACCAGGGTCCACGTGTACCGGCACAGCGCGATGCGCTCGTCCTCGTTCTCCATGGCCTTCTTGCCGCGCTCGCTGGCGAAGTACCACTGGTACCACCAGTTGTGCTCGACGGCAGGGGCGGCCGGCTCGAGCTGCGCCTTGATGTTGGTGATGAGGTAACCGCTGGTGGAGAGGAGGGCCTTGACGCGCTCGGGCCACAGGGCGGCGATGATGTCGGCGGTGCGCGAACCCCAGTCGAAGCCCGCGAAGACGGCCTTGGGGATCTTCAGGGCGTCCATCAGCGCGATGATGTCCAGCGCGATGGCGGACTGTTCCGCCGTACGGGGGGTGTGACGGGACAGGAAGCTGGTGCTGCCGTGTCCGCGCAGGTAGGGGACGATGACCCGGTAGCCCTGGTCGGCGAGGAGCGGGGCGACGTCGACGAAGCTGTGGATGTCGTAGGGCCAGCCGTGCAGGAGGAAGACCACCGGGCCTCGTGCGGGGCCCAGTTCGGCGTAACCGACGTCGAGGACGCCCGCCTTGACCTGCTTGATCGTGGGGAACGACGTGTGCGTTCCGGGGGTGATCGTCGGCACGACGGGAATGGGCGCGGAGGTGGGCCCGGCGCCCGACGGACGCGATCCGGTGGCGGCCGAGGCGCCGCCCTGCAGACCGGCCAGCGAGACCGCCGCCGCGCCGGTGCCCAGGCCGACGGCCTTGCTGAAGGTACGCCTGTTGATCATGTGAAAACCCTCCGTCGTACGTATTTACGATGACTGGCCCCGTAGCCCGGGCCTCCGCCGCGCACCGGCGCACGGGGGCCCGGATCCGACGCGCACGTCGGACACGCCCTGGCGGGCTGCCGGCGCGACGACCCTCGCACACGGCACGTCACCTGTCAAACAGGTGACGACTAGGTGTTCGGCGGTGCCCGTCCGGTCGCTTCTCGTCGAGCGCGGAACCGGTGACACATACTTTCGCCGGTGACCAAACCAGACACATCAGTCAGATGACGGTCCGTACCCGGCGCAGACTCAGGCGTCCGGGCGCACGACATGTGCCCGGCCGGGAGTGGCGAGCTGAGTCATCCGACTGACGCGGAGCTCCTGACCCGGTCTCAGTTGCCGTGCTGGTCCTCCAGCCGGGCCAGTGCGTCGCGGAGGGCGGCGCGGGAGGTGATGCCGAGTTTGGGGAAGACGCGGTAGAGGTGGGAGCTGACGGTGCGGGGGGAGAGGTGCATG
>NZ_JBHWYX010000078.1:0-21073 GCF_042728795.1 Streptomyces sp. NPDC060184 | reverse complement strand
CGGCACGGACGCGTCCGTGCCGGGCATCGACGTGTTCCCGGGCTCTCAGCCGCCGGTCAGCGCGCTGGTCCTCAGCACCACGACGAGCAGCAGCAGCGCGAGCAGCACCACGGCGGCGACGCCCTGCGCCGGGCCGGTGCGGAGCTTCGCGGGGGCGTACGCCAGCCCGGACATCACCAGGCCGCCCGTGAGCAGGCCGCCGAGGTGGCCCTGCCAGGAGGTGAAGAAGGCGGAGATCGCCATCCAGACCAGGAATCCGGCCATGAAGCGGTTCAGCTGGCCCACGTCGCGGCCCAGCCGCCGGCCGATGACGTAGAGCGCGGCGGCCAGGCCGAAGATCGCGCCGGAGGCCCCCACGGTGTTGCTGTCGGGCGCCAGTACGTACACCAGCACCGAGCTGCCCACCGCGGAGAGCAGGTACAGGGCCGTGTACCGGACCTTGCCGAGCTGGGCCTCCACGTCCCGGCCGAGGTTCCAGAGCGCCAGCATGTTGAAGACGAGGTGCATCACGCCGATCGACGAGTCCGGCGGCAGGTGCAGGAACGCGCCGGTCAGCAGCCGGTACCACTCGCCGCCCGCCACCCCGATCAACTCGTAGCCGGGCGGCGTCCAGCCGTCGTACACGTACAGGGAGCCATCGGGCCCGTCGAGCACCGCCCCGAGCATCCCGAACCGGTCCAGGATCTCCGGCTTCACGACCTCGGCGACGTAGGCGAGGACGTTCAGGGCGATGAGCGCGTACGTGACCAGGGGCTTCGTACCGGACGGGACCCGGCCGCCGAAGAGGCTCCGCGCCTGGCGGACCGTGCGGTTGCCCTCCCGTACGCACTCCGGGCACTGATGGCCGACCGCGGCCTCCCGCATGCAGTCCGGGCATATCCGGCGGTCGCAGCGGGTGCAGCGGACATGCGTCTCGAACGACGGATGGCGGTAACAGGTGGGGGTGTCGGCGGGGGTGTCGGCCTCCATGACCGGCTCCTTCACTGGGCGAGGTGGTGCGCGGTGCCGAGGTGACGGCGGCGATCAAGATAGCGAACCCGAAATTCGGACCATATGCCCGGGTGTCGGATGGCAGCCTGGGGGCGGCGGCGAGACCACCAACCCCCGTGCCCGGCAGGCGTGGAGCGGTGATTCGCTGTCCGGAGCAACCGGATCGGATCGCTCGGGATCGGACCGGATCGGAACGGAGACAAGCATGATCGGATCACCCCCGGCCGCAGGCCCCGCTCTCTCCCTCGACAAGGTGGCGGCGCGTGCGCCCGGCCTCGTCAGCCTCTACAAGAGGGCGGGCGTCTCGCTGCGCAAGCGCGGCATGGACGGCGCCCGGGCGGCGGTCTACCTGGTCCTCGACTACTCGGGCTCGATGAAGGACTACTACAAGGACGGCAGCGTCCAGGCCCTCGCCGACCAGGTCCTCGGGCTGTCGGCCCATCTCGACGACGACGGACGCGTCCCCGTCGTCTTCTTCTCCACCGACATCGACGCCGTCACCGACATCGCCCTCGACAACCACCGAGGGCGCGTCGACGCGATCGCGGCGAGCCTCGGGCACATGGGGAAGACCAGCTACCACCTGGCGATGGACGCGGTCATCGACCACTACCTCGACAGCGGCTCCACCGCCCCCGCTCTCGTCGTCTTCCAGACCGACGGCGGCCCCATCAACAAACTCGCGGCCGAACGCTACCTCTGCAAGGCGGCCGAACTCCCGCTGTTCTGGCAGTTCGTCGGGTTCGGCAACACCCGCAGCACCCAGTTCGACTTCCTGCGCAAGCTCGACGAACTCGCCGTCCCCGCCAAGCGCGTGGTCGACAACGCCGGCTACTTCCACGCCGGACCCGACCCGCGCACCGTCCCCGACGAAGAGCTCTACGACCGGCTCGTGGCGGAGTTCCCGCTCTGGCTCGCGGCGGCCCGGGAGCGCGGCATCGTGGGGTGACCCGGGGAGGGGCGTCCTCGGGGGAGGGGCGTCCTCGGGGACGGGTGGGCGGCCGGACACGCCGCCCCCGCACCCGTCGCGGTGACCGGCGGGAACACCCGTTGCGGTGACCCGCCGGAAATCCTGACAGAAGGTGTCGGGATGAGACGGTTCGATGGAGGCATGACACCGAACACCCCCGCCCCGACCCCCGCCCCGACCCCCGTCACCTGGGCGGACTTCCACGCGGCCGAACCCGGATTCGCCGCCACCGCCGAGCGGCGCTTCCGCCTCTACCGCCACCAGGTCCTGGCCACCCTCCGCAAGGACGGATCGCCCCGGGTCTCCGGACTGGAGGCCGACTTCCGCTTCGGCGAGATGCTGCTCGGCATGATGCCCCGCTCCCGCAAGGCCCTCGACCTCTTCCGCGACCCCCGCTTCGCGATCCAGGCGAACCCCGGGCCGGACGCCGAGATGGCCGACGGCGACGTACGCGTCGCCGGCCGCGCGATCGAGGTCACCGACGCGGCCCTGCTGGCCCGCTTCATCGAGGAGGCCACGCCCCCGGAGCCGTTCCACCTCTTCCGCGTCGACCTCACCGAGGTGGTCCACACCGGCATGGACGGCGAGGAACTCGTCGTCCGCTCCTGGACCCCGGGCCGCGGACTGCGCACGGTCCGCCGGGGGAACGAGGGGCCGGTGGGCTGAGGCCCGGCGCCGTCTTCCGCGTCGCAGAGCCCCCTCCCGCGGCGTGTCGTCCGTCTCACTCCCGGCGGAGGGGGCCGCCGGAAGCGGGACGGACGCCCCGGTGGCAGCGGTGCGCGCTCCGCGCGGGCGCCCCGCGGGCCCTTCGCGGCCACGTTTCCGAGATCCGGAGCCTCAAGATCCACCACCCGGCGGGAGGACGTGCTACGGTGTTCCAGTTGCAGTTTTGGTACCCATGAACTTTATGTGCGCCTGACGGGAATGCTTCCTCAGGCGCATTATTGTTTTCCGGCTTTCTCCGGATGGGGCTCAATGCGGCGACTTGGAATTCGTAAAGTGCGGATTCTCGGCACTGCACCTCTTTTAGGAGAATGACATGGCTACTGGAACCGTGAAGTGGTTCAACTCGGAAAAGGGCTTCGGCTTCATCGAGCAGGACGGCGGCGGCGCCGACGTCTTCGCCCACTACTCCAACATCGCCACCTCGGGCTTCCGTGAGCTCCAGGAGGGCCAGAAGGTCTCCTTCGACGTCACGCAGGGCCAGAAGGGCCCGCAGGCGGAGAACATCGTCCCCGCCTAATTCGGCCGGACGCGTACCTCGCAGCCGGGGCCCGCACCTTCACGGTGCGGGCCCCGGTTTGTGCTGTCTCCGGGACGTCCTGTCACCGGAGCACCCGCCATGTGCCGCATCCTGGGGCGCACATGAAAGCGGTCCGAAGAGCATGTCGCAGCGACCCAGGAATCCCCCAGGAGGGAAATTCCGTATGACCCGCTTCGAACGCCAGGACCGCCCGGCCGGCAACCGTCAGCCGAGTGGCCGGGGCCGTGGCCAGTCCCAGGCCGCCCCCGCCCGCCGCGGAGCCGGCAAGGCGCCCGCGCGCCGCCGTCCCGCCGCACCGCAGGGCGGCGAGTTCGCCCTGCCGGAGACCCTCACCCCCGCTCTGCCCGCCGTCGAGGCGTTCGCCGACCTCGACATGCCCGCCGCGCTGCTGAAGACGCTGGCCGCGCAGGGTGTCACCGACCCCTTCCCGATCCAGGGCGCCACCCTGCCGAACTCGCTCGCCGGCCGGGACATCCTCGGCCGCGGCCGTACCGGCTCCGGCAAGACGCTGGCCTTCGGCCTCGCGCTGCTGGCCCGTACCGCCGGACGCCGCAGCGAACCCCGCGCCCCGCTGGCCCTCGTGCTGGTCCCGACCCGCGAGCTCGCCCAGCAGGTGACCGACGCGCTCACGCCGTACGCCACCTCCGTGAACCTGCGCCTGGCGACCGTGGTCGGCGGGATGTCCCTCACCCGGCAGGCCGCCACGCTCCGGCGCGGCGCCGAGGTGCTGGTCGCCACCCCGGGCCGCCTGAAGGACCTCATCGAGCGCGGCGACTGCCGCCTGGACGAGGTCTCCATCACGGTCCTCGACGAGGCCGACCAGATGGCCGACATGGGCTTCATGCCGCAGGTCACCGCCCTGCTGAAGCAGGTCGAGCCGGACGGCCAGCGGATGCTGTTCTCCGCCACCCTGGACAAGAACATCGACCGGCTGGTCAAGATGTTCCTGACCGACCCGGTCGTGCACTCCGTCGACCCGTCGGCCGGGGCCGTCACCACGATGGAGCACCACGTGCTGCACGTGCTCGACGACACCGACAAGAAGGCCGTCGCCACGAAGATCGCCGCCCGCGAGGGCCGCGTGATCATGTTCGTCGACACCAAGCGCGCCGCCGACCGCTTCGCCAAGCGACTGCTCGCCGCCGGTGTCCGCGCCGCCGCCCTGCACGGCGGCCGGTCCCAGCCGCAGCGCAACCGCACCCTGGACCAGTTCAAGGACGGCCAGGTCACGGCGCTCGTCGCGACCAACGTGGCGGCCCGCGGCATCCACGTCGACGACCTCGACCTCGTCGTCAACGTGGACCCGCCCACCGACCACAAGGACTACCTCCACCGGGGCGGCCGTACCGCGCGCGCCGGGGAGTCCGGCAGCGTCGTCACGCTGGTGCTGCCCGAGGAGAAGCGGGACATGACCCGCCTCATGCAGGACGCGGGCATCGCCCCGCACACCACCCGCATCACCTCCAGCGACCCGGAGCTCAGCCGGATCACCGGCGCCCGCGAGCCCTCCGGCATCGCGGTCGTCATCGAGGTGCCCCAGCCGACCCCGCCGAAGCAGCGGACCCGCTCCGGTGGCCAGCCGGGCACCGGCACCACCACCCGCTCGGGCAGCCGGGGCCGTGGCCGCCGGGGCGGCGCCGCGGGCGCGAGCACCACCACCGGCACCACCGGCGGCGCGCGCGGCACGGGCAACGGCGGCGGTCGCGGCGGAGCCTCCGCCGGGGCGCAGCGCGGCGAGGCCCGCGGTGCGGGCGCCGGGCGTACGGGCGCGAGCGCCGGCCGCACCGGTTCCGGCCGTACGGGCACGGGCACGGGCCGCACCGGCACCGGCTCCGGCCGTCCCGCCGGGGCGGGCCGGGGCAACGGCGGCAACGGCGGGGGCGCACCCCGCAGCCGCCGCGCCGCGTAGGGCTCGGCAGCCCCGCCGCCGCGCCGCACAAGGCCCGGCAGCCTCAGGAACACAGGGCGACGCCCGGTCCGGTTCTTCCGGACCGGGCGTCGTGCTGTGCGGGGGAGTGCGGGGAGCCCCGGGTACGGGGAGCGGGGCGGGCGGGCGCCGGGGCCCGGGATAGTACGGGCGAACGAGTGATCATCACATGGGGTGGCTCGGCGCTTCCGCCGCCCCGTGCCCGGGCAGCCTGCCCACCGAAGCGACGCCGGAGCGGCGGCGCACCGTACGGGAGGGGCGGGCACACATGGCAGCGGAGACCCGGGAGGACGGCGGGAGCGGGCCGGTCCTGCTCGCCGCCGGTCTGGCCGATCTGGCCCTGACCACCTGCGGCGCGGCCTGGACCGCGGCGCGCGGCCTGTTCGGCCGCTCGGACCTGGGCGACCTCGCCCAGCAGGGGGAGCAGGACCTCAGGGCGCGCGGACGCCTGGCGCTCGACCGGGTGGGCACCGGCCCCGCGCACCTGGAGATCCTCGCGCGCCACGCCCGTACCCGGGGCGCGGGCGGACCCGGTGCCTGAGCCCGTACGCCTCGCCCCCGGGCGCGCACAGGCCGCGCCGGGGCTGCAGGCCCACGTCGTACCCCTGCCCAGGCCCAGGCGGCACACGCCCGCCGCCCCCGCCGCCGTGTCCCCGGCGGCCCGCCCCGCCCCCGCCGCCGCCGAGCCGTCGGAGATCACCGCGCTGCGGGCCCGGGTGGACCGGGAGCTGCGGCGGTTCACCGACGCGGAGACCGAGGCGCTGCTCGCCGTCGACGAGGACCTCGCCCCGCTCGCGGCCGTCCTGTCCGACGCCACCGCCCACGGCAAACGGCTGCGGTCGGCGTTCTGCTACTGGGGCTGGCGGGCGGCGCGGCAGCCGGACAGCGAGGCCATGGTCCGGGCGGCGGCGGCCATGGAACTCGTCCACGCGGCGGCCGTCGTCCACGACGACCTCATCGACGACAGCCGGCTGCGGCACGGCCTGCCGACCGCCCACGTCGCCCTGCGCTCCGCCGTCACCCGCGGCACCCGGGTGAACCCGCGCGCCGCCTCGCTCGCGATGCTCGCCGGAGACCTGCTGATGTCCTGGGCCGGACAGCTCTTCACCGGCTGCGGACTGCCCGGCGCCTACCTGGCCCGGGCCCGCCCCCTCTGGGGCGTACTGGCCCGCGAACTCGTCGCCGGCGAGGCCCTGGAGATCCTGCGCGCCGCCGGACCGCCCGACGTGACGCAGTCGTTGAAGGTGATCCGGTACAAGACCGCCAAGTACACCGTGGAACACCCCCTGCACATCGGTGCCGCGCTCGGCGGCGGCGACCCGGCCCTGCGCGGCGCCTTCACCGACTACGGGCTGCCGCTCGGCGAGGCGTTCCAGCTCCGCGACGACCTCCTCGGGCTGTACGGCGAACCCGAGCACACCGGCAAGGCCAACACCGACGACATCACGGGCGCCCGCCCCACCGCGCTGATCGCCCACGCCCTCGCCGCGGCCGGCCCCGCCGAGCGCCGCGAACTCTCCCGGCTCCTCGGGCGGAGCGGCCTCACCGACGCCCAACTCGACCGCGTACGCGCCGTCGTGGAGTCCACCGGCGCCCGCGCCCGCGTCGAGCGCATGATCGGCGACCGGGTCGCCCTCGCCACCCGCGCACTCGACGGCGCCGCCCTCCCCACCCCCGCGCACGCCGCCCTCACCCACCTCGCCACGGCGCTCACCACCCGCCCCGCCTGACGCCCCCGCCGAACCACCCCCACCCGGAGGAGCCACCCGTGTACCCGACCGAGCAGTCCATGGAAGCGCTGCGCCAGTGCGGCGACGAACTCGCCGACGCCACGGTCGCCACCCTCTTCGAGCGCGGCGAGACGGGAAAGTTCAACACCCTGATGCGTTACGTCTCCGTGGCCGGGCAGCCCCTCCCGGACGGGCTCCCGGACGCCGCCCGGGAATACCTCCACGAGACCAGCAGCCCGCCCTCCTGGGTCGACTGGGAGGAGATGGAGAGGGCGCGGCTCTTCTTCATCGACAACAACGTGCACATCTCCACCGCCCTCTCCTTCGCCGCCATGCCCGCCTGCTACGTCGTCCCGCACATCGCGAAACTCCTGTCGGCGACGCACTCGCTGAACTACCCCTCCAAACGCATGGCGGAGACCGGGCAGTTCACCGTCCACCTCATGCAGCCCGACGCCTTCGAAGCCGGTGGACGCTTCCTCCCCGCCGCCCAGAAAGTCCGCCTGCTGCACGCCTCGATCCGCTACCACCTGCGGCGCGAGGGCCGCTGGGACACGGCCGGCCTCGGTACGCCGATCTGCCAGGAGGACATGATCGGCGGGCAGATGATGTTCTCGATGCAGGTGCTGGACGCCCTCCACCGGCTCGGCATCCACATGAGCGTCGAGGGCGCGGAGGCCTACCACTACGCCTGGCGCGTCGTCGGCGCGATGCTCGGCGTCGACCAGGAACACGCCCCCAAGGACCTCGGCCAGGCCCGCGCCTTCTCCGACCTCTACATGACCCGGCACATGGGTCCCAGCGACGAAGGAGTCGCTCTCACCCGGCAGTTGATCGACCTGTACGAGGAGGTGGTCCCCGGAACCCTGCTGGACCCGGTCGTCTCCGCGCTGATCCGCCACCTGATCGGCGACACCTGCGCCGACTGGCTCGGCGTCGCCCGCACCCCCTGGGACACCGTCGTCAAAGCCGCCCCCGCCCTGATGAACGTACTGGAGACCATCGAGGACCGCTCACCCCTGGGCGCGTGGGCCCTGGACCGCCTCGGCCACCTCACCACCCTCTTCGAACTCTCCTCGCTCACCCGGGGCCGGGTCATGCACTACGCGATCCCCGAACACCTCAAGAAGGACTACGGACTCTCCACCGCCGTCCCCCGCACCCGGCGCTGGACCCCGCCCGCCCCGGTCCTCCGGCCGGCCTGACAGCCCTCGGTTCACGTGTCGCACGCCCACCGCGTCCCGCACACCCCGCAACCCGCCCGGACCGGGCCGCGCACCGGCAGCCGGAGCCGCTGATGGCAGGTCGGGCAGTCGAACAGCACCCGCCGCTCCGGACCACCGCCCTCGAACGCGTACGGAGCGCCGGGCGCCGCCACGGCCCGGTGCCGGTCCCGGGCGTACCGCATCCTGCTCATCCCGCCCGCCGCCCGCAACGGCGGCACCCGCAGATCCCGCAGCGCCCTGGAGCGGCCCTCGGTGTACGCCTGGTACGCCCCCGGGCTGGTGAACCACGGCGAGGGGTCCTCGCCGAACGCCAGCGACCTCTTCGCCAGCACGTAACCGAACTCCTCCGGCGTCAGATAACCCAGCTTCTGGCGGGTCAGCGCATCCTCACGAAACGCGTCCAGCAGCAGCCAGCCCGCGCCGAGATACACCGCCACCGTGTCCGTCAGTATCTCGTTCTCCCGGGTCCCGGAGAACTCCATCCCCAGCCGGTGCAACAGCACATGGGTGACCTCGTGCACCAACGCGGCACCCACATCACGCCGGTTGACCCGGAACCTGTCGTTGAGCTCCACGAAGTACTCCGGCCCCGCGGCGAGTTCGACCGTCGCCGCATGCTCCATCCGGCGGAAACCGACGATCACGCGGGCATCGGGCAACCGCAGGTGCGCCACCGCCGCCCGGGCCACCCGCTGCGCACCCCCGTACAACTCCTCCGCGTCCCCGAACGCGACCTCCGCCGCCGGCAGACTCCCCGCGTACGCGCGCACGCCCGCCCCGCCCATCCGCCGGTACAGCGCGGTGATCGAAGCCCTGACGGTGTCCAGATGCGGAAAACCACGCACCACCGGGCCCCCGTCCCCACCGTTCTCCGTCACGCCCCCACCCCCCGGCGGGCGGCCCCCGCCGCCCGCCTTCCACCGTACGGGGCGTGCCCCCGGCATGCGACGGCCCGCCCCCGCGAGGTGCCGTGCCGGGCGGCGCGCGGCACCCCCGGGCCGGTACCACCCACCGGCGCTCACCCGCCGGCGCACTACGTCTAAGCTCGTCGACCATGAACGACATCGATCCGTCCGTACGCGCCGAGCTGAACCGGCTGCGCGAGAGCATCGACAACATCGACGCCGCCGTCGTCCACATGCTCGCCGAACGGTTCAAGTGCACCCAGCAAGTGGGGCACCTGAAGGCCGCTCACCAGCTCCCGCCCGCCGACCCGGCGCGCGAGGCACGGCAGATCGAGCGGCTCCGCCAGCTCGCCGGCAACGCCAAACTCGACCCGGCCTTCGCCGAGAAGCTCCTCAACTTCATCGTCGCCGAGGTGATCCGCCACCACGAACGGATCGCGGACGAGACGACCGGCGGCGACCGCCCGGCCGGGAGCGCCGACCCGCAGGAGGCGTGACCCGCCCCCGGCGCCGCCACGTCCCCGACGGGCGGGTGCACGGGCAGCCCGCCCGCGCACCCGCCCCGGGAGAACCCCGTCGCACGCCCTCGGAGCCGTACGGCAGCATGGAGAAATGTCCGTACTGACGCGCGACGAAGCGCAGACCCGAGCCCGCACCATCGACGTCCAGCGATACACCATCGCCCTCGACCTCACCACCGGCGACGAGACCTTCGGGTCCGAGACCGCCATCCGGTTCACCGCACGCACCGCCGGCGACACGTTCATCGAAGTCGAGCCCGCGGCACTGCACGCGCTCAGCCTCGACGGACAGCCCCTCGACCCCGCGCTCCTCGCCGACGGCCGCTACCCCCTCACCGGGCTCACGGCCGGCCCCCACGAGCTCCGCGTCGACGCCACCATGCGCTACTCGCGCACCGGCGAGGGCATGCACCGCTTCACCGACCCCACCGACGGCGAGAGCTACGTCTACACCCAGCTCTTCCTCGACGACGTGCGGCGCGTCTTCCCCGCCTTCGACCAGCCCGACCTCAAGTCCGTCTTCGAGATCACCGTCACCGCCCCCGACGGCTGGAACGTCCTCGGCAACGGCATCTCCACCCCCACCGGCGACGGCCACTGGACCATCGCCCCCACCCCCCTCATCTCCACCTACCTCGTCGCCGTCGCCGCCGGCCCCTGGCACTCCGTGACCACCGAGCACGCCGGCATCCCCTTCGGCATCCACTGCCGCCGCTCCCTCGCCCCCTACCTCGACGCCGACGCCGACGAGATCCTCGACACCACCCGCGCCTGCTTCGACCGCTACCACGAGAAGTTCGACGAGCCCTACCCCTTCGACTCCTACGACCAGGCCTTCGTCCCCGAGTTCAACGCCGGCGCCATGGAGAACCCCGGACTCGTCACCTTCCGCGACGAGTTCGTCTACCGCTCCGCCGTCACCGACACCGAACGCCAGACCCGCGCCATGGTCATCTCCCACGAGATGGCCCACATGTGGTTCGGCGACCTCGTCACCCTCAGCTGGTGGGACGACATCTGGCTCAACGAGTCCTTCGCCGAATACATGGGCTACCAGACCGCCGCCGAAGCCACCCGCTTCACCGACACCTGGGTCGACTTCGGCGTCGCCCGCAAGGGCTGGGGATACGACGCCGACCAGCGCCCCTCCACCCACCCCGTCGCCCCCGACCCCACCGCCGTCCCCGACACCGCCTCCGCACTCGTCAACTTCGACGGCATCTCCTACGCCAAGGGCGCCTCCGCACTCCGCCAACTCGTCGCCTGGATCGGCGAGAAGGACTTCCTCGCAGGCATCAACACCCACTTCGCCCGCCACAAGTTCGCCAACGCCGGCCTCGCCGACTTCATCGACAACCTCGCCTCCGCCACCGACCGCGACGTCCACGGCTGGGCCGACACCTGGCTGCGCACCACCGGCCCCGACACCCTCACCGCCCGCGTCGACGACCCGGGCGACGGGTGGACCCTCGCCGTCGACCACCTCGGCAGCCGCCCCCACCGCATCGCCGTCGGCCTCTACGACCACGAACTCGGCACCGGGCCCGACCGCCTCGTCCTGCGCGACCGCGTCGAAACCGACGTCCCCGGCACCGGCGAACCCCTCACCCTCCCCGGCCGCCGCCCCGTCCTCGTCGTCCCCAACGACCAGGACCTCACCTACGCCAAGATCCGCCTCGACCCCGCCTCCTGGACCGCCGTCGAACACGGCCTCTCCGGCATCCCCGACCCCCTCACCCGCGCCGTCATCTGGAACACCGCCCGCGACATGGTCCGCGACGGCGACCTCCACCCCACCGCCCACCTCGCCCTCGCCCGCACCCACCTCCCGCACGAGACCGACCTCGCCCTCGCCCAGGGCGTCCTCGGCTTCGCCGCCCTCCTCACCGACCGCTACCTCACCCCCGAAGAGCGCCCCGCCGCCCTCGCCACCCTCACCGACCTCTGCCGCGACCTCGTCCGCCGCACCGAGGACGGCAGCAACCCCGGGCTGCGCCTCGTCGCCGTACGCCACCTCATCGACGCCGCCACCCAGCCCGACACCCTCCAGGAATGGCTCGCCGACGGCACCGCACCCGGCGGCCCCGAACTCGACCCCGAACTGCGCTGGCGCGTCCTCACCCGCCTCGCCGTCCTCGGCGCCACCGACGAGACCGCCATCGCCGCCGAACTCGCCCAGGACACCAGCGCGCAAGGCCAGGAAGGCGCCGCCCGCTGCCGCGCCGCCCTGCCCGACCCCGAGGCCAAGGCCGCCGCCTGGCAGGCCCTGTTCCACGACGACACCCTCTCCAACTACCTCTTCACCGCCACCGCACAGGGCTTCTGGCAGCCCGAACAGACCGGCCTCACCCGCGACTACGTCGCCCGCTACTACCCCGACGCGGCGGCCCTCGCCGCCCGCCGGGGCCCCGCCATCGCCACCGCCGCCGGCCGCGCTGCCTTCCCCGCGTACGACGTGGACGCCGACGCGCTCGCCCTCGGCCACCGCGCCCTCGACGGCACGACCCTCACCCCCGCCCTGAGGCGCAAGCTCGTCGACGAACTCGACGACCTGCGCCGCGCCCTGGCCGTACGCGACGCCCGCTGACCCTCCGCACCCCCACGCGCCCGGCACCCCCTCCACACGAGGGGTGCCGGGCGCCGTCATGTCCAAACGCGCCCCTGAACCACCGTGCGGGCACGCGCCGTCGGCGGTGAGAGCGCATGCCGTACGCACCTCCGCCACCCCTCCACGCGCACCACCCGGCTCGAACTCGCGTACAGGGCCAGGGAATACGTACGCGTGCGCCGCGCCACACGCCCATACCCCTCTAGGGTCGGCATCGTTGGACCGGGCGGCCCAACCACAACCGAACACAGAGACGCCCGCACGTCCACCGCCACCACACCAACGAAGGGGCAGCCCACACCCATGTCCTCCACCCCACCCCTCGCCGGCGGCACCACGGGCCCCGAACACCTCCGCCCCCTCCTCGACACCGTCCTCGCCGCCCTGCACGAAGGCGCCGCCCACCGCGCCGGGCCCCTCCCCGCCGGCGGCCCCACCGCCACCACCGCCCGCACCCGCCACGCCATCGGCCCCCTCCTCCCCGACCAGGGCACCGGCGCCCACCACGCCCTGACCACCCTCGTCACCGCCCTCGCCGAAGGCGCCGCCGACCCCGCACACCCCCACTGCGCCGCCCACCTCCACACCCCGCCCCTCGCCCTCGCCGCAGCCGCCGACCTCGCCGCCTCAGCCCTCAACCCCTCCATGGACTCCTGGGACCAGGCACCCGCCGCCACCACCATCGAAGCCGAACTCACCGACACCCTCGCCCGCGAGGTCTACCCCCACCACCCCCACCCCGACGCCGTCGTCACCACCGGCGGCACCGAAGCCAACCAACTCGCCCTCCTCCTCGCCCGCGAACGCCACGGTCCCGTCCAGACCATCCACGCCACCAACGCCCACCACAGCATCACCCGCGCCGCCTGGCTCCTCGGCCTCCCCGCACCCCACGTCGTCCCCGCCCCCACCGGCACCATGGACCTCGCCGCCCTCCACCACGCCCTCACCACCACCCCCGGCCCCCACCTCGTCACCGCCACCGCCGGCACCACCGACAGCGGCGCCATCGACCCCCTCACCGCCATCGCCGACCTCTGCGACACCCACGGCGCCGAACTCCACATCGACGCCGCCTACGGCGGAGCGCTCCTCCTCAGCCCCACCCACCGCACCAAGGTCCACGGCCTCCACCGCGCCGCGAGCGTCACCCTCGACCTCCACAAACTCGGCTGGCAGCCCGCCTCCGCCGGCATACTCGCCGTCCCCGACCACCACCACCTCTCACCCCTCCACCACCTCGCCCCCTACCTCAACGCCGACGACGACACCGAAGCCGGCATCCCCGACACCCTCGGCCGCTCCCTGCGCACCACCCGACGGGCCGACGCCCTCAAGATCGCCGTCACCCTCCAAGCCCTCGGCCGCGACGGACTCGCCGACCTCATCGACCGCACCCTCGCCGCCGCCCACCACCTCGCCGACCTCATCACCCGCACCCCCGGCCTCGAACTCCACGCACCCCCCACCATCAGCACCGTCCTCTTCCGCCCCACCGCCGCCGACGACCGCACCGTCGCCACCCTCCGCCGCACCCTCCTCGACCAGGGCCACGCCGTCCTCGGCCGCGCCCACGCCGACGACCGGCTCTGGCTCAAAGCCACCCTCCTCAACCCCCGCACCACCCCCGCCGACCTCACCGCCCTCCTCGCCCACGTCACCCGCCTCGGCACCGAACTCCGCGCCCCCCGCCTCGGCACCGAACACCACGACACCCAACTCCACGCCCCCCGCCCCGGCACCGAACTCACGGAAGGCTGCACCCACCGATGACCGACCGCACCACCCCCGCCACCGGCCGACCCCACGACCTCATCGGCATCGGCATCGGCCCCTTCAACCTCTCCCTCGCCGCCCTCGCCCACCGCCTCCCCCCACCCCACACCCCCCTGACCACCGCCTTCTACGACCAACGCCCCGACTTCCAGTGGCACCCCGGCCTCCTCATCGAAGGCGCCACCCTCCAAGTCCCCTTCCTCGCCGACCTCGTCACCCTCGCCGACCCCACCAGCCCCTGGACCTTCCTCAACTACCTCCGCACCCGCGACCGCCTCTACCCCTTCTACTTCGCCGAGCGCTTCCACATCCAGCGCGCCGAATACGACGCCTACTGCCGCTGGGTCACCCACCAACTCCCCTCAATCCACTTCGGCCACCACGTCGACACCATCCGCTGGAACCCCGAACACGCCCTCTTCGAAGTCGACTTCACCCAACTCGACCCCGACGGTGGGACCGAAGCCCTCGGCCGCGCCCACACCCGCCACATCGCCCTCGGCATCGGCACCGCACCCCACATCCCCACACCCCTCCAACCCCTCGCCGCATCCGACGACGCCCCCGTCATCCACTCCGGCGCCTACCTCGACCACCGCGAAGAACTCCTCGGAGCCGGACACGTCACCGTCATCGGCTCAGGACAGTCCGGCGCCGAGATCTTCCTCGACCTGCTGCGCGCCCGCCCCCACGGCCGCGAAAAGCTCCACTGGCTCGCCCGCACCCCCGCGTTCGCCCCGATGGAGTACTCCAAACTCGGCCTCGAACACTTCACCCCCGACTACACCCGCTACTTCCACGAACTCCCCGAGCAGACCCGCGACCACCTCGTCACCCGGCAGTGGCAACTCCACAAGGGCATCGACACCGACACCATCGCCGCCATCCACGACGAGCTCTACCGCCGCACCCTCCACGGCGGCTGGCCCGACGCCACCCTCACCCCCGGCGTCTCCGTGCGCACCGCAGGCCGCCTCGCCGACAAACGCGTCGAACTCCACCTCGAACACATCGAGCAGGGCACCCGCACCCGCCACACCACCGACGCCGTCGTCCTCGCCACCGGCTACCGCGAACGCCCCCTCGACACCCTCCTCGGCGCCCTCGCCCCCCACATCCGCCGCGACGCCGCGGGCCGCCCCCGGGTCGACCTCCACCACCGACTCGAACTCGACCCCGCCGTCACCGGCAACATCTACGTACAGAACGCCGAACGCCACACCCACGGCGTCGGCGCCCCCGACCTCGGCCTCGCCGCCCACCGGAGCGCCACCATCCTCAACCACCTCACCGGCACCACCCCCTACCCGCTCCCCGACCGCACCGCCTTCACCACCTTCGGCCTCACCCCCCACCCCGCCGTCCCCCCGCAGCACACCCCGCGCACCCCCGCACGTCAGGACGGCTGACCCGCGCCCGACCCGTGGCAGAGCACACGAAAAGGGCGGCCACCCCGGCCCGAAAGCCGGAGCGACCGCCCCACACACCTCGTACGACGTACGGACAGTCCTCTGCCTGCACAGCGCTCCATGCACACAGTCCTGTACATGGACTGTCCTACGAACGGACAGTCCTACGCGCGTACTGTCCGTTGTGCGTACTGTCCGTTGTGCGGACTAGAAGACCGGCACGCCGTCCCGCGTCAGACGCCAGCCCACCGTGGCGAACTGCGCCGGGTCGATCTCGCCCTTCGCCGTCACCCAGGCGATGATCGTGTTCCGGATCTCGTCCGAGTTCGCCCACACCTGCTGCGCGGCCGGAACGTGCGGGAAGTTGCCGCCGCCGCTCGCCCGGTAGTTGTTCACCGCCAGCACGAACTTCGCGGCCGGGTCGATCGCCGCACCCTCGAACGACAGCCCGACGATCCGCGAGCCCACCGGCTTCGCGATGTCGATGTCGTACGTCACGCCCGACAGCGCGTCGTAGTTGTAGTCCGGCGTACCGCCCGCGTTCGTCAGCTTCGACGTGTCCACCGCGGCACCCGCCGCCGTCTGCACGTAGTACTGCGCCGAGAACTCCAGGTAGTCCTTCACCTGGGCACCCGTGATGACCCGCGCCTCCAGCGTGTTCTCGAACGGGTACAGACCCGCCGCGTCCTTGATCGTGACGTTGCCCGCCGGGATCGACGCCGTACGCGAGAAGCACGACGCCTGCGACAGCACCGGCAGCGACGCGAACTCCCCGCCCGCCAGCGCCTCCTTCACCGTCTCCGCCTGGACGTGGTTGATCAGGTCGATGATCGGCTCGTCCTTCCACGGCGCGTCCACCGTGGTCATCGCCGCCACCGACGTACCGATGACCTGGTTCACATAGGCCACCACCTTCGCGTGCTCGTCCTTCAGGAGCCGCGTGATCTTCTTGTCCTCGGCGGCCGTGTTGGAGTTCAGCACCTGGGCGCCGACCTTCTCCACCGTCCAGCGGCCCTTCTCCCACACCAGGTCGAAGTCGAACAGCGTCAGACGCTGACCCCACTTCGCCGGCTCCGAGAGCACGACCTGCTTGCCCGTCTCCTTGTTCGTCACGAAGTACTCGGGAATGTCCGAGTGCGCGTGACCCACCAGGATCGCGTCGATCCCCGGCACCTGCTCCGCCACCAGACCGGCCGCGTTCTCCACGTACGGAAGCTGGTCGCCGTACGACGACGTGCCCGACGTACCCGAGTGCGCCGAGACGATCACGACGTCCGCACCCATCGAACGGAGCTTCGGCACCCAGTGGGCGGCCTGCTCCTCAAGACCCGGGAACACCATCTTCCCGCTCACGTTCGCCTTGTCCCAGATCGCGATGCCCGGGTTGGTCAGACCCAGCACCGCCACCCGCACGTCCTTGCCGTGCGGCGTCCGCACCTTCTTGATCACGTACGGGGCGAACGCCGGCTTCAGCGTCTTCGCGTCCAGCGCGTTCGCACCGAGCAGCGGGAAGTCGCACTGCTCCTCGAACTTCCGCAGCACGGGAATGCCGTAATTGAACTCGTGATTTCCGAGCGCCGCCGCGTCATAACCGATCGCGTTCATCGCCTGCGCCATCGGGTGCACCGGACCGCGCTTCGCGGTGATCGGGTCGATCTTCGCGTAGTAGTACGAAAGCTGGGTGCCCTGGATGGTGTCACCGGCGTCGATCAGCAGCGTGTTGCCACGCCCCCGCTCCTTGCGGATCTGGTCCACCAGCGTCGAGATCTTCGCCAGGCCGACGTCGTTGTGCGCGGCGTCGTCGTACTCCTTGTCCGTGAAGTAGTCCCAGTTGAAGACGTTGCCGTGCATGTCCGTCGTCCCCATGACGGTGAACGAGTACCGCTTCTCGTGGCCCTCGCCGTGCCCGTGACCCTGTCCGTGGCCCGAAGGCGCGGCCTGGGCCTCTCCCGCGACAAGTCCGCCTGCCAGAGCGACACCCGCACCTGCGGCTGCCGAACGGCCCAGAAACGTCCTGCGGTTCAACGGCATCTTTCTTGACTCCTCGTTCACTCGGACGACGCGTGCGCCCGGCACCCAGCCGGGTCGTTCCGCGATCATGACGCGCGTAGATTCTGACGCACGCGGCGCATATGGAACAGGCTGTTCACATTTCGATCTGGTGACTGTCTGCGCACGAACAACTGTCCCTGACGGAACATCCGGACGATTGCTCGGCCTCCGCACCACCCAAAAGTGCCCCGGAACCCCCGCAACAACTCCCCGAAGCCGTCACCGCCCACCCCTGGAAAACGCTCATCGGAGCAGCCCGCCGCGCAATGCGACACTGTCAACAACCTTTAACCGAAAGGACGTTGCACAGTCATACGGAGCCAATTACCTACCCGTAGGTAAGGTCTAGGCTCGAACCATGCGCCGAGCGAAAATCGTCTGCACCCTGGGACCCGCGACCGACTCCTACGACCAGATCAAAGCCCTGGTCGAAGCGGGAATGGACGTCGCCCGCTTCAACCTCAGCCACGGCAGTTACGCCGAGCACGAACAGCGGTACCACCACGTCCGCAAAGCCTCCGAGGAGACCGGCCGCAGCGTCGGCGTCCTCGCCGACCTCCAAGGTCCGAAGATCCGCCTCGGACACTTCGGCGAAGGCCCCGTACTCCTCGAACGCGGAGACACCTTCACCATCACCGTCGAACCCCTCGCCGACGGCGACAAGAACATCTGCGGCACCACCTACGACGGCCTCGCCGCCGACGTCACCCCCGGTGAGCGCATCCTCGTCGACGACGGCCGCGTCACACTCCAAGTGACCGCCGTCGACGGCCCCCACGTCCGCACCACCGTCCTCGAAGGCGGCGTCGTCTCCGACCACAAGGGCCTCAACCTCCCCGGCGTCGCCGTCTCCGTCCCCGCCCTCTCCGAAAAGGACATCGACGACCTCCGCTGGGCCCTGCGCATCGGCGCCGACGTCATCGCCCTCTCCTTCGTACGCAGCGGAAAGGACATCGTCGACGTCCACCGCGTCATGACCGAGGAGGGCCGCCGCCTCCCCGTCATCGCCAAGGTCGAGAAACCCCAGGCCGTCGAGAACATCGACGACATCGTCGCCGCCTTCGACGGCATCATGGTCGCCCGCGGCGACCTCGGCGTCGAAATGCCCCTGGAACAGGTCCCGATCGTCCAGAAGCGAGCCGTCAAACTCGCCAAACGCAACGCCAAACCCGTCATCGTCGCCACCCAGATGCTCGACTCGATGATCGACAACTCCCGCCCCACCCGCGCCGAAGCCTCCGACGTCGCCAACGCGATCATCGACGGCACCGACGCCGTGATGCTCTCCGGCGAGACCAGCGTCGGCAAATACCCCATCGAGACCGTACGCACCATGTCCCGCATCGTCGAAGCCGCCGAGGAAGACATCCTCGCCAAGGGCCTGCCACCCCTCACCGACCGCAACAAGCCCCGCACCCAGGGCGGCGCCGTCGCCCGCGCCGCCGCCGAAATGGGCGACTTCCTCGGCGCCAAGTTCCTCGTCGCCTTCACCCAGAGCGGCGACACCGCCAAACGACTCTCCCGCTACCGCTCACCCATCCCCCTCCTCGCCTTCACCCCCGACGCCGCCACCCACGCCCAGCTCAACCTCACCTGGGGCGTCGAAACCTTCCTCGGCCCCCACGTCGAATCCACCGACGCCATGGTCGCCCAGGTCGACGAAGAACTCCTGCGCATCGGCCGCTGCGCCAAGGGCGACGTCATCGTCATCACCGCCGGCTCCCCACCCGGTGTCGCGGGCTCCACCAACCTGGTCCGCGTGCACCACGTGGGCGAGGACGACAGCCCGAAGTAGCCCGCTGCCCGCACCGCTTCTCAGTATTTCGGCCCGACGTGCGCGTCCATGAGTGTGACGGACGCACGTCGGGCGACGGAGACGTTGTACCGCCGCCCCGACCGCGTGCAGTGCTTCCACTCCACGCCGAGCACGTCCAGCGTGTCCGTGTAGAGCCGCCGGATGTCCTCCGAGACATTGGTGAACCAGTACCGCGGGTACTCGTACCGCTTCACCGCCCCGCCGACCGTCCGGGTGGTCCAGTTCGTGACCCGGCACCCGTCCGAGTGGACCAGCCCGCGCACCAGTTCCCAGGGGTGCGCCGCGACGATCTCCCGCTGCCAGGGTTCGAGGGCGATCCGGCGCTCGTGCTTCTTGCCGGGGCCGTGCTGGGGGAAGAGGCAGGGCCAGTGCTTGCTGTAGGAAGTGACGTACTGGCACCCGGCCGCCCGGACCCGCATGACCTTGTTCGACGGGCGGACCAGCCGGACGGCCTCGGCGCAGGCGTCGATGAGACCGGGCCACGAGTCGGCGCACGCGATGCGCAGGGTGTGCACCCCGCGCCCGCGCGCTGCCGCGCTGATGCAGCCGTCGCCCAGATAGAGCCCCAGCAGGTACGCGTACGTGCCGGCGGGCTCGACCGCGGTGGGGGTGGCGGCGCACCGGGGGCAGGGCTCCGCGCGGGACGCGTCGAGCGGTTCGAGTCGGGTCTGCCAGGAGCGGATGGCGGCGCGGGAGACGCCGGTCAGCCGACTCGCAGAGCTGAGGTTGTGGCCCTGGGCGACCAGCGCCAAGGCTTGCTTGCGGGTTCCCAGGTCGTACATGGGCCCGAGCATCGCCGGAAGGCGCGCAGTGGGCGCGTGAATCAGCGGCCCGTACTCAGATCAAGTGAAATCAGGCGAATCAGCGTGCGCCTTCGAAATGAAGGAAAAGTACCCCGAGTCGGACTCGAACCGACACTGTATGGGTTTTGAATCCATTGTCTCTAACCAATTGGACTACCGGGGCTCGCAGAATCGAAGGTTAATGTCGACCCGCTGATGATCCACCATACCGTAGCTAGGTAGGCTCTTGGGAGCAGTACCCCTGTCCTTACCGAGGAGCCCCCGTGACCACGCCCGAGTCGCCCGAGCCCGCAGACGCCGTCGACGACGACAAGTCGCACGTTCCGCCGCTGACGACCCGCGTCGTCATCGCCGAGGACGAAGCGCTCATCCGCCTGGACCTCAAGGAGATGCTGGAGGAAGAGGGGTACGCGGTCGTCGGCGAGGCAGGAGACGGCCAGCAGGCCGTCGAGCTGGCCCGCGAGCACAAGCCCGACCTGGTCATCCTCGACGTCAAGATGCCGGTGCTCGACGGGATCTCCGCGGCCGAGAAGATCGCCGAGGAGTCCATCGCACCGGTCCTCATGCTCACCGCGTTCTCCCAGCGCGACCTGGTGGAGCGGGCCCGCGACGCCGGGGCGATGGCGTACCTCGTGAAGCCGTTCAGCAAGAGCGACGTCGTCCCCGCCATCGAGATGGCGGTGTCCCGCTTCGCCGAGCTGCGGGCGCTGGAGAACGAGGTCGCGGACCTGGCGCAGCGGCTGGAGACGCGGAAGCTGGTAGACCGGGCGAAGAGCATCCTGCAGACCGACTACGGCCTCTCCGAGCCGGCGGCGTTCCGCTGGATCCAGAAGACCTCGATGGACCGGCGGCTGTCCATGCAGCAGCTGGCCGAGGCGCTGATCGCGGACGCCGAGGAGAAGAAGAAGGCGTCCGAGTAGCGGATCGCCGTTCTCGCTTCCTCTTCCGTGCGCCTTCCGTGCGCACGCCGTCCCGTGCGCGTGTGCGTGCACGCTGTCCGTCCCGTACGCCTCTGTACGCCGCAGGGCCCGCTCCCGAACGTTCGGGAGCCGGGCCCGGTCTCTTATACACAAATA
>NZ_JBHWYX010000077.1:0-21845 GCF_042728795.1 Streptomyces sp. NPDC060184 | reverse complement strand
GCGGCCTCCATCGCGCGGGGCAGCGTGACGCCGTCGGCGTCGCTGAGCCGGTGGGCCTGCTCGCGGGTGAGCCGGCCCCGCTCAGACCACCCGCACGCCGCGCCGCCAGACCCCGGCGGCCAGCGGGACGCCCGGCCGGTAGGCGAGGTGGACGTGGCTGGGCGCGTCCAGCAGCAGGAGGTCGGCGCGGGCGCCCGGGGCGATCCGGCCGACGTCCGTACGGCGCAGGGCCGCGGCCCCGCCCGCGGTGGCGGCCCGGACCGCCTCGTCGGGGGTCATGCCCATGTCCCGTACCGCGAGGGCGACACAGAACGCCATCGAGGAGGTGTAGGACGAGCCCGGGTTGCAGTCGGTGGAGAGGGCGACGGTGACGCCCGCGTCGAGCAGCCGGCGGGCGTCCGGCCAGGGGGCGCGGGTGGAGAACTCCGCCCCGGGCAGCAGCGTGGCCACGGTGTTCCCGGCGGCGAGGGCGTCCACGTCCGCGTCGTCGAGGTGGGTGCAGTGGTCGGCCGAGGCCGCGTCCAGCTCCACCGCGAGCCGCACGCCGGGGCCGGGGCCGAGCTGGTTGGCGTGCACCCGGGGCAGCAGGCCCTTCGCCTTCCCGGCGGTGAGGACCGCGCGGGCCTGGTCGCCGTCGAAGGCGCCGCGCTCGCAGAAGACGTCGATCCACCGGGCGTACGGGGCGCAGGCGTCCAGCATCGGGCCGGTGACCAGTGCGACGTAACCGGCCGGGTCGTCCTCGTACTCGGGCGGCACGACGTGGGCGCCGAGGAAGGTGAGCTCGTCGGTGAGCCCTGCGGCCACCGCAAGCGCGCGGGCCTCGTCCGCGACGGTGAGGCCGTAACCGGACTTGGTCTCGAAGGTGGTGGTGCCCTGCCGGAGCGCCTCGTCGAGATGGCGTACGAGCCCGGCCGCGAGCTCCTCGTCGGTGGCGGCACGGGTGGCGGCGACGGTGGTGCGGATGCCGCCCGCGGTGTACGGGCGCCCGGACATCCGGGCGTTGAACTCCTCGGTGCGGTCACCCGCGAAGAGCAGGTGGGAGTGGGAGTCCACGAACCCCGGGAGCACCGCCCGGCCGCCCGCGTCGACGGCACGGTCGGCGGCGGGCGCCCGCGCCGACCCGCCGGTCCACACGACGCGGTCGCCGTCGATGACGACGGCCGCGTCCCGGACCAGGCCCAGCGGGGTGCCGTCCCCCTGGGAGGGGTCGTTGGTGACCAGGCCGGAGATGTGGGTGAGGACGGTGCTCGTCATCGGGGGCTGCTCCAGTCGCGTTCCGGGTCGGGCCTCGTGGGGTTCAGTCGCGGAGGGCCGCGACGGCGTCGGCGAGCGCGGCGGGGACGTCGTCGACCAGCGTGTGGCGGCCGTCGCGCACGAGGTGACGGCCCGCCACCACGGTGTGCCGCACGTCCGCGGCGGTCGCCGCGAAGACGGCGGCCTCGGCGGCCAGCCGGTCCACCGGCCCCGCGGTCCTGACGGAGTCCATGGCCACGGTCGTCAGGTCGGCCGGGGCTCCGGCGACCAGGCTGCCTCCCTCCGGCCTGCCGAGGGCCGCGTGGCCGGTCGCGGAGGCGGCCCGGAGCAGGGCGGCGGCCGTCCAGTGGCCCCGGATGTTCGTCCGCAGCCGCTCGTTCAGCTCCATCGCGCGCGCCTCCTCGAAGAGGTCGATCACGGCGTGGCTGTCGCTGCCGAGGGAGACCGGGGAGCCGGCCCGGTGCAGGGCGACGGCGGGGCCGATGCCGTCGGCGAGGTCCCGTTCGGTGGTGGGGCACATGCAGGTGCCGGTGCCGGAGGCGCCGATCAGCTCGATGTCCTGCCGCGTGAGGTGGGTGTGGTGGATGCCGGTGGTGCGGGGGCCGAGGACCCCGTGGTCGGCGAGGAGCCGGGCGGGGGTCCGGCCGTGGACGGCGAGGCAGGCCTCGTTCTCGGCCGTCTGCTCGGAGAGGTGGACGTGGAGCGGGGCGGCGCGGTCGGCGGCCCACTGGGCGACGGTCTCCAGCTGTTCGGCCGGGACGGCCCGCACGGAGTGGACGGCTGCGCCGATCAGGGCGTGACCGCCGCCCCGGAGCGCGGCGGCGCGTTCGGCCCAGGCGTCCGCGGTGGTGTCGGAGAAGCGGAGCTGGTGGCGGTCGGGTGCCTGGCCGAATCCGGCGGCGAGGTAGGCGGTGTCGAGCAGGGTGATGCGGATTCCGGCCTCGCCCGCGGCGGCGATCAGCGCCTCGCCCATCGCGTTCGGGTCGGCGTAGGGGGTGCCGCCGGGGCCGTGGTGGAGGTAGTGGAACTCGCCGACGGCGGTGATGCCCGCGAGGGCCATCTCGGCGTACGTGGCGCGGGCGAGCGCGAAGTAGGTGTCCGGGGTGAGCTTGGCGGAGATCCGGTACATCCGTTCCCGCCAGGTCCAGAAGGTTCCGGAGCCGACCTGCGCGGTGGAGCGCAGCGCCCGGTGGAAGGCGTGCGAGTGGGTGTTCGCCAGCCCCGGCAGGGTGAGGCCCCGCAGCACGGTCGCGCCGGGCGGCGGGGTCGCGACGCCGGTGCGGACGGCGGTGATCAGTCCGTCCGCGACGTCGAGGGCGACCCCGGGTTCGACGTGGGTGCCGAGCCAGGCCTGGGAGAGCCAGTACGTCGTCACCTGCATGCGAGACCCTCCAGTACGTCGGCGAGTGCGGCGACCCCGGCCAGGCAGTCCTGCTCGGTGGCGTGCTCGGCGGGCGAGTGGGAGACGCCCGTGGGGTTCCGCACGAACAGCATGGCGGTCGGCACGGAGGCGGACAGGACACCCGCGTCGTGTCCCGCCCCCGTGGCGAGGACGGGTACGGCGGCGGCCGGACGGTCCGGCCGCTCGGCGCCCAGGATGCGGGCGAGTTCGTCGCGCAGGGCGTGCTGGAACCCGACGACGGGCGTGAACGACTCCCGTACGACGTCGAGGGCGACGCCCGCCCGTGCGGCGTGGTCCCGGGCGGCGCGTTCGACGGCGGCGGTGAGGGCGTCGAGAGTGGCGGCGTCGGCGGCGCGCGAGTCGAGCCAGCCCCGGACGAGGGAGGGGACGGCGTTGACGCCGTTGGGCTCGACGGCGACCTTGCCGAAGGTGGCGAGTGCCCCGGCGCGTTCGGCCTCCCGGCGGGCGGCGAGGACGGTCTCGGCGTACGGCAGCATCGGGTCGCGGCGGTCGGCGAGGAGGGTGGTCCCGGCGTGGTTGGCCTCGCCCCGGAAGTCGTACCGCCAGCGGCCGTGCGGCCAGATGGCGGAGGCGATCCCGAGGGGGTCGCCGGTACGGTCCAGGGACCGCCCCTGTTCGACGTGGAGTTCGACGAACGCGCCGATGCGGGAGAGGCGTTCGGGGTCGGGGCCGATCGCGTCGGGGTCGTGTCCGGCGGCCTCCATCGCGCGGGGCAGCGTGACGCCGTCGGCGTCGCTGAGCCGGTGGGCCTGCTCGCGGGTGAGCCGGCCCGCCGTCAGCCGGGAGCCGGTGCAGGCCACTCCGAAGCGGGCGCCCTCCTCGTCGCAGAAGTTGACGATGCCCAGGGGCCTGGTGAACCCCGCTCCCCGGTGCCGGAGTTCGTCGAGCGCGGCGAAGGCGGAGACCACCCCGAGGGGGCCGTCGAAGGCGCCGCCGTCCGGTACGGAGTCCAGGTGCGAGCCGGTGACGACGGCGTCCCCCGCCCGGGGGTCGCCGAGCCAGGCCCACTGGTTGCCGTTGCGGTCGGTCTCGTGGACGAGCCGGCGCGCCTCGGCCTGGCCGCGGAACCACGCCCGGCAGTCGGCGTCCGCGCCGGTCCAGGCGTAGCGGCGGTACCCGCCGGAGGCGGCGTGGCGGCCGAGGGGAGCGAGTTCGCGCCACATCTCCCGGAAGGCCGCCCCGCCGTCGCGGCCGGTCACGGGTGGTCCGCGTGCCGGGCGGCGCTCTCGCCGGTGCCGGTAGCGGGCCCGGTCCGCTCCGGTCCGCCGGTGCCCGTCACGGCCCCCTCCGGGCCGTCCGTCCCGCCGTCCTCGCGCAGGGGGACGCGGACGCCCCGCTCCTCCGCGACCCGCTCGGCGGCTTCGTACCCCGCGTCGACGTGGCGGATGACGCCCATGGCCGGGTCGTTGGTGAGCACCCGGCGGATCTTCTCCCCGGCCAGCGGGGTGCCGTCCGCGACCGTGACCTGCCCGGCGTGGAGGGAGCGGCCCATGCCGACCCCGCCGCCGTGGTGGACGGAGACCCAGGAGGCCCCGGAGGCGACGTTGACCATGGCGTTCAGCAGGGGCCAGTCGGCGATGGCGTCCGAGCCGTCGAGCATCGCCTCGGTCTCCCGGTACGGGGAGGCCACCGAGCCGCAGTCCAGGTGGTCGCGGCCGATGACGAGGGGGGCGGCGAGTTCGCCGCTCGCGACCATGTCGTTGAAGCGCTCGCCGGCCCGGTCGCGTTCGCCGTGGCCGAGCCAGCAGATCCGGGCGGGCAGGCCCTGGAAGTGGACGCGTTCACCGGCGAGTCCGATCCAGCGGCGGAGCGACGCGTTCTCCGGGAAGAGGTCGAGCATCGCCCGGTCGGTGCGGTGGATGTCGGAGGCCTCGCCGGAGAGCGCAGCCCAGCGGAACGGCCCCTTGCCCTCGCAGAAGAGCGGCCGGATGTAGGCGGGGACGAAGCCCGGGAAGTCGAAAGCCCGCTCGTATCCGGCGAGTTGCGCCTCGCCCCGGATGGAGTTGCCGTAGTCGAAGACCTCGGCCCCGGCGTCCATGAAGCCGACCATCGCCTCCACGTGCCGGGCCATCGACTCCCGGGCCCTGCGGGTGAAGTCGGCGGGCTTCTCGGCGGCGTACGCGGCCATCGCGTCGAACTCGACGCCGGCCGGCAGGTACGCCAGCGGGTCGTGGGCGCTCGTCTGGTCGGTGACGATGTCGATCGGCGCTCCGGCGGCGAGCAGTTCGGGCAGGATCTCGGCCGCGTTGCCGAGGAGCCCGATCGACAGCGGCCTGCGGGCGTCGCGGGCCTCGGTGGCGAGCGCGAGGGCGTGGGCGACGCCGTCGGCCCGTACGTCGAGGTAGCGGTGCTCGATCCGGCGCTCGATGGCGCGGGGGTCGCAGTCCACGCAGATCGCGACGCCGTCGTTCATCGTGACGGCGAGCGGCTGGGCGCCGCCCATGCCGCCGAGTCCGGCGGTGAGGGTGATGGTCCCGGCGAGGGTTGCGCCGAACTTCTTGGCGGCGACCGCGGCGAAGGTCTCGTAGGTGCCCTGGAGGATGCCCTGGGTGCCGATGTAGATCCAGGAACCCGCGGTCATCTGGCCGTACATGGTGAGGCCGAGCGCCTCCAGGCGGCGGAACTCCTCCCAGTTCGCCCAGTCGCCCACCAGGTTGGAGTTGGCGAGCAGCACGCGCGGGGCCCACTCGTGGGTCCGCATCACCCCGACCGGGCGGCCGGACTGGACGAGCATCGTCTCGTCCCGCTCGAGGGTGCGCAGGGTACGGACCATGGCGTCGTAACTCCGCCAGTCGCGGGCCGCCTTGCCGGTGCCGCCGTAGACGACCAGCTTGTCGGGGTGTTCGGCGACCTCGGGGTCCAGGTTGTTCTGGAGCATGCGCAGGGCGGCCTCCTGCTGCCAGCCCAGGGTGCTCAGGCCGGTGCCGCGCGCGGCCCTGACGGGGCGGGGTCCTGACATGGTGCGCCTCCTTGCTCCGGGCGTGTGTCCCGGCGGGCCCGGCGGCCCGGCTGGTTTCCGCGGGCCCGACGGGTTCCCGGCCGCGAACCATCCATTCACATCCTGATGCGATGAATAGTTCTAGTCAACGGTGGGGCGGCGGACACGCGAAGGGAGGCCGCTGCGGGGGCGGTCGAGACACGGCGGGCGCACGACAGAGGCGACGGAAGGGGCGGGGCCGGTGGGACTGGTAGGGCCGGTGGGGTCGGTGGGGTCTCCCGCGCGTCCGGCCGAAACAGAGCGCCCCGAACGAGCCGGGAAGGCTGACACGTGACACGCGGAAGACCGTCCGGTGGACCCCGCCGCATTCAAGCCAATCGACCCTTCTCGGCCACTCATCACTTCCGTCCCGCCACCCCTCGGACACAAAGAGGCGAATACCACCGGTAAACGGAGCAGATCGATCAATCACCAGGACGTCCTTCCGTCCGCAACCACCCCTTTGCCAGACTTCTCCCTTACTCCTTCTCCTCAATTCCCTTACACCTCCCGCCGCATGTACCACTGGAAAATGCCAAACCACCCCCCAGGTCCGGCCACGGTGCGTAGCCTCAGGCTCACAGCTCCGAACGCCATTGCCTGGAGGGGAAGCCGCGGTGCCGGGAATCGACGAGTGCCTGCTCGAAGTCATGAGGCTGCCCGGAGCCCGGGGCGCCGCGGTCGTCGACTGGACGAGCGGCCTCGCCCTCGGCACCATCGGCGATTCGCCCAACGGCGACCACGAGGCGACGGCGGCGGAGACCGCCGAGGTGGCCCGGATGGCGGCCGAGCAGCCCGCCTTCACCCTCAGCCCGTACACCGACGGCCGGACGGACGCGGGCGCCCGCACCGGCCTTCCGGTCGAGGACGTCATCATCACGACGCACACCGGCTACCACGTGATCCGCTTCGTGGAGACGGTCTTCGACAGCAGCGTCTTCCTCCATCTCTGGCTCGACCGGACCGAGGGCAACCTCGCCCTCGCCCGGATACGCCTGGGCGAACTGGCCGAACGGCTGGTCCTGGCATGAGCGCCAGGACGACGCCCCCCGAGGTGGACCAGGCAGCCGTCCTCTCCCCGATGCTCCAGCGGCTCGCCGCCGAACGCGCCACCGGCGCCCTGATGCGCGACCGCGGCACGCTCTACCTCGCCGACGGGAAGGTGGTGCACGCGGAGAGCCCCTCCACCCCCGGCATCGACGTCCTGCTCACCACGGGCGGGGCGCTGCGCCACGAGCGCTGGTGGGACGCGGTCGCCCAGGCGGGGGCCGGCCGGCGGGTCGGCCGCTATCTGGTCGACAGCGGCCATGTCCCGGGCGGTGCACTGGAGTTGTGCCACCTGGGCGCGCTCTACGACGCCGCCTTCTTCGTCCTCGCCCCCACCCGCACGCCGACCAGGTTCCGGTACGGCGTGTCCCACTGGATCGGCCCGGTCCGGCCCGTCGCCGTGGGTGCCGTCGAGCGCGAGACGCTCCGGCGCCGTGAACTGCTGGACCGGATCTGGCCGGACGCGCTGACCGACAGCTCCCCGCTCATCCGCGCGGCGCACCCGGTGGACTCCCCGGTGCCCTCGCGCCAGCGCCACGTACTGGAGCTGGTCGACGGCGTACGGACGGCTTCCGACATCGCCCAGGTCCTGGGGCGTTCGGCCTTCCACACCCTGGTCGACCTGCGGAGACTCGCCGCCGCCGGGCTCGTCGAGCCCGTCCGCACAACGGTGCTGCCGGGGGCGGCCTCGCCCGGCCGGGTCGTGCTCCCCGATGTCACGTCCGACCCGGACGTCGCTCTGCTGCGCCGGCTCCGAGATGCATTGGAGGGCTTGTGATACGCGCGCTCAGACAGCGTGCCGGGAGGAGACAGCTGATGGTGCCCGAGACCGAACTGCAGGACGTCCTCGACGAACTCCAGCGGTTGCGGGCCCGGGTGCCCCTCATCGGCGGTGCGCTGGCCGCCAGCACCGACGGTCTGGTGCTGGCCCACGACACCCCCGGCGTGGAGGCCGAAGGGGTCGCCGCCCTGACCGCCGCCGCGCTCGGCGTCGCGATCAGGATGACGGAGGCGACCGGCCGCGCCGGATTCCGGGAGCTCCTGGTCCGCGGGGAGTCCGGCTACATCGCGACGTACGCCGCGGGCTCGTCCGCCGTACTGACGCTGCTCGCCGAGGACCGCATCAACGTCGGCCGCCTCCACCTGGAGGGCCGCCGGGCGAGCGCCCGGGTCGGCGAACTCGTCGACACCGCCCTGGACCGCGTCGAGCGGACCCCGGCCCCGCCCCCGGCCCGCCCCGCCCACCCCCGTGAGCTGCCGCAACGCCCCGTGTAGGGCGGCGGGGCCGGCCCGGGGCGCTCCCCGTACTCCACAGCCAGGACTGAACCATCACACAGAAGAGGATCCGGTCACCCCGACCGGTCAGGGAAAGGAAACGCGTACTCATGGCCAACACCGAAACCGCACTCAAGGAAGCGATGACGTCCATCGAGGGATCCCTCGGTGTCGCTCTCGTCGACTACACCAGCGGCATGGCTCTGGGCACCCTCGGCGGCGGCAAGGACTTCAACCTCGAAGTCGCGGCGGCCGGGAACACCGACGTCGTCCGCGCCAAGCTGCGCACCATGGAGCACCTCGGCCTCAAGGAGGAGATCGAGGACATCCTGATCACGCTGAGCGGTCAGTACCACATGATCCGGCTGCTCAAGACCCGTGGCAGCAACGGGCTCTTCCTCTACCTGGTCCTGGACGCCAACCGCGCCAACCTCGCGATGGCCCGCCACCAGCTGAAGCGGATCGAGGCCGATCTGGAGGTCTGAGGACCGCCGGAACCGGCCCGGACGGGCGGATGCCGCCGCCCCTTCCGCGTGAAGGGGACGGCGGCATCCACATGTCCGGCCGGAAGACCGGTCCGGGTCAGACGGCGACCCGGCGCGCACCCCCGGCGCGCGCGTCGCCCGCCACCGGCCCGGTCGTCCGGTACGCCTTCACCTGCTTGCCGCCGGGCCGGCCGCGCTTCACCCAGTCCGTACGCACCCAGTACAGGACGTCCTCGCGCTGCTCGAGACGCCCGACGCGCACGGCCCGCAGCAGCAGCCCCGCACCGGCCCCGGCCAGCACCATCCCGCCGGCCCCCGGCAGCAGGAAGCCGAGGCCGAGGGCGACCAGGAAGGCGCCGAGCAGCCACCAGCGGTGGGCGCGGCGCCAGTTCCGTACGGTCACGGCCCGGTCCTGGAGCACGTCGGTGCGCCCCGCACGGGCGGCCCCCTTCGCCAGCTCCGCGTACCGCTTGAGCCCGACGGTCGCCACCAGGGCGAGCATGACGACGAAGAGCGCGGCGCCCGTGAGCAGCCCGATCCGGCGGCCCGTCCCGGCGGGGACGAGCGCCCCCACGACGGCGACCAGGAGGCCCGGCCACCACAGGGGTGCGGCCCCGGCCCGCACGATCACGGCCACCCTCGCCAACGACTGCGCCCCGCGCCCCATGTCCGTACCCCTCTCCGCGTCCTCACCGGCCCCCCGGGGTGTCCCGCGGGTCGGTCCTCTGGGCGCGGAGATTAGTGGGTCCATCTGAGTTCCGTCTGAGAAACGGGACATCACACAGGTACACGGGTAGTGCCATCGGGCAGGGGTTCCCGGCGGACCGTGACCGGTTTACTCAGCCGCAGGAGAGCCGGGCTCCTCAGTCTCGGCCGCCTTGGCCCGCGAGACGGCCGCCTCTTCCCTCGCGTCGGCCCGCTCGTAGGCGGCTGCCGACTCCCCCCACGCCGCCCGCACCTTGCCGAGGTCGGCTCCGGAGGCGGCCAGGGTGACCGCCAGTTCACCCCACGCCTCGCCGGTACGGAACCAGTCCTGCGCCGCGACCAGCATGGCGGCGGCCTTCTGCCCGGCAGTAACGGCCGCGTCCAGCTGTTCGAGACTGCGGCAGGCCACGCCGATGTTGTTCCAGGCGATGGCTTCGCCGTGCGTGGAGCTGGCCCGCTGGAACGAGTCACGAGCGGTCTCGTGAGCGGCCAGAGAGTCGTCAAAACGCCGCAACTGGCTCATGACGAGCCCAAGGTTGTTCCAGGCGGCGGCAACGCCAATGGTGTCACCGATCCCTCGGAACAAGTCGCGGGCCGTTTCGATAGCGGCCATAGCTTCGCCAAAACGCCGCAACTCCCTGAGCACCGACCCGAGTCCGTCCCAGGCGTGGGCCACATCGCTGGTGTCTCCCACCCGCTGGGCCAAGTCGCGGGCCGCTTCATGAGCGGCCAGCGCCTCGTCAAAACGCCGCAACTCCCGAAGATCAACCCCAATGTTGTTCCCCGCCTTGGCCATCCCGTTGATGTCACCGAGCCCCTGGAACAGGTCACGGGCCGTTTCATGAGCGGCCAACGCCTCATCAAAACGCCGCAGGTCCCCAAAGACAGCCCCGAGGCCGTTCCAGGCGTTGGCCTCGTGGGCGGTGACGCCAGTCCGCTGGGACAGATCACGGGCGGTTTCATGAGCGGCAAGGGCCTCGTCGAAGCGTCGCAAATCACGAAGGACCTCACCGAGGTTGTACCAGGCTCCGGCCTCGTTGGCTGTCTCCCCCAGAACCTTGGTCGCGTCGAGGCCCAAGCTGCGGATGACGAGCAGGTCCTGAAGACGGTGACGCCAACTCAGGTAACGCCCCAGGGCGAAACCCAGGTCCGCACCGGCCTGCAGGCTCGTGTGGGCGGCGGCAATGAGGTTCTCGCGTTCGGCATCGAACCAAACCAGCGCCTCGCCCCGATCGGCGAAGCGGGACGCCCGTACCTTTCCCGGTGGCTGAAAGTGGGTGTCTGCGGCAACGGCGTCCCGTACGTAGTGGCCGATGAGCCGCTCGCACGCCTGCTCGTACCGCCGGCGCGGGGCCCGGCCCCGCTCCGTGACGGCTTGCGCCTGTTCCTGGGCGTAGGCGCGCAGGAGATCATGCATCTGCCATCGGCCACGGACCGTGGGGTGGCGCTCGATGAGGTGGGTGGCGGCGAGTCGTCCGAGAAGGCGTTCCACGGCCGGCTGGGGCTGGTCGGCGAGAGCGACGACGGCGGCCGTGGCCATGTCGGGCCCGGGGTTCAGCGAGAGCAGGCGGAAGAGATCCTGTTCCTGCGGGGTGAGACGGTCGAGTGACTGGTCGAACGTGGCCCGCAGGCTGCGCTCGCCGTCGTTGAGCCCGTCGAGGACGCCGTCCGGCCGGCCCAGGGCTTCGGCCCGCTCTTCCAGCGGCTGGTCCGGGTCCTGCGCCAGCAGCGCAGCGGTGATCTGGAGCGCCAGCGGGAGGTACCCGCAGGCCAGCGCCACCCGTTCGGCCGCGTCCGCCTCCTCCTCGACCCGCCGGTCGTCGGGGTCGTTGCCCTTCAGAGCCGCGTCGAGCAGGGCGACCGCCTCCTCGGGCTGGAGGCGGTTGACGGTACGCATCCGGCCGAGCCCGGGGAGGGAGTGCCGGGAGGTGACGAGCATCCCGTGGTGTCCCGGCGGGAGCAGCGGTCGGACCTGTGCGAGGGCCGAGGCGTTGTCGGCGACCACCAGCAGCCGTTCGCCGTTCTCCTGGCGGGCGTTGAGCTGGGAGCGGTAGAGCCCCTCGCGCCCCGCCCCGGGCGGCGGCAGGTTCTCCGGGCGCACGCCGAGGGACCGGAGCAGCGCCTCCAGAGCGTCCTCGGCCTGGGCCGGATGGGCGTCGTAGCCGCGCAGGTCGACCACCAAGGCCCCGGTGAACCAGCCGTTCTTCTGGGCGGCATGGCCCGCCGCACGGACGAGGGTCGTTTTTCCGACCCCGCCCCAGCCCGAGAGCACGGCCACCGCCGGTACGCCTTGCGGGCGTTGGGGATCCAGCACGCCGAGGACGAACGCAAGGTCCTCTTCGCGCCCGGTGAAGTCGGACGGGGGTTCCGGCAGCGCGTCGGTGGCGGTCGGCACCGGGGCGTACTGCTGTACGTACGTCTTCACGGCCATGGTGCCCTGGCCCAGCACCTGGCTGTTCCGGAACTCCGCGCCCCGGAAGTCGTTTCCGTTCCCTGCCGGCTTCCCCGGCTTCCCCGGCTTCTTCCGTTTGTTCTTGGCTCCCACCGTGCGGCCCTACTTGTCGTAGTGGTTCGTCACCGTCATGGTCCCGCTGCCGAGCACCTGGCTGTTCGTGAACGTCGCCCGGCTGAAGTCGTTGTGGACCTGCGGTACGGGCTGCTCGCCACCGGCCTGCTCGACCAGCGCCCGCAGTTCGACCACCACCCGCCGGCGGTCCGCCTCCGGAAGCTCTTCGAGCAGGTCCTCCAACCGGGTCCGCCACCGCTCGGCCTGCGCGGCGCGCACCTGCTCCGCCTCCTCGCCCTCCCGCGCGGCTTCCAGCACCTCCCGCGTCCGGTCGAGGCGTTCCAGAGCCGCTTGTTCGCGCTCCGCACGTCCCCGCCCGAACAGCCGGGCGAACCCCTCGCGCACACCGTTCCAGGCGTCGGTGCCCGCCGCTTGGACAATGGCGCCGCCGCCCGCGGACGCAGCGGCGATGAGTCCTTCGATCAACATGACAATCCCCCGATTGCTGAAAGGACCATCAGAATAGTTCGGCCCGCCCACTACAGACCCACGAAGCAGGAGGAATCAGGCCCTCGGGTGCACACAGGCTGCAGGTGTACGCCAAGGGACCTCCCCTACTCCACGAACAGCCCCCGCGCCGCCGCCCGTGCGTCGAAGGACTCCAGCCGGGCCTGCGCGTCCGGCAGTCCGTCGCACATCGCCTCGAGGAGGACCCGGCCGAGCAGCATCGGGGCGCAGGCGGTGTCGAAGGCGAGGCCGGTGCCGACCGGGGCCGGGATGAGCAGGTCGCTGAGCGCGGCGACCGGGGCGAAGGCCGAGTCGGCGACGGTCACCGTGGTGAGCCCCTGCTCGCGGGCGTGGCCGAGCGCGTCCAGGGTCTCCCTCGGGTGGCGGGGCAGCGCGAAGCAGAGCAGGACCTCGGCGCCGGCCCGGCGGGCGGTGTCGATGCGGTCGTGCAGCATCGAGCCGCCCTCGTCGAGCACCCGGACGTCGGGGTGCACCTTGGCGGCGAAGTAGCCGAACCCCCGGGCCTGAGAGGAGGCGGCGCGCAGCCCGAGCACCGGAAGCGGGCGCGACGCGGCGAGCAGCCGTCCGGCCCGCTCCACCGGCTCCGGGTCGGCGAGGAGTTCGGAGAGGTGGCGCAGGTTCTCGATCTCCGCGTGGACGGCCTGCTGGTAGGCGTTGTACGCGTACGGGTCCTCGCCGCCCGCCTCCCCGTCGGTGTCGGCGGGCCCGGTCTCCCGCAGGTGGCGGCGGAGCGACGGGTATCCGTCGAAGCCGAGCGCCACGGCGAACCGGGTCACGGAGGGCTGGCTGACTCCGGCCAGCTCGGCGAGTTCGACGCTGGAGAGAAAGGGGGCGTCGGCGGCCCGGCGTACCAGGGAGTGGGCGATCCGGCGCTGGGTCGGTGTGAGCCGCCGCCCGTCGAAGAGCCGCTGCAACCGTGCCGCGGGTCCGCTCCCGCCCATGCTCCGCCTCCGTACATCCGTCGCGGCGCGGGGCCGCCGCGATCCGCCGCGTTCCGCCGCCGTCGCGTCCATTCAGCCAGCAAGCGGTGTGCATGTCCATATACAGAGGAGCGGCGGGCAGCGGGGAACGCGGCGGGGTCGGGCGCGGAAACGCCAGGTGCGCCGGGCGGGCGGAGGGAAGTGGCGCAAAGGCGCCAGGCGCACGGCGCCGGCGAACCCGGCCGCCGTAAACACCGACGGCCGGCCGGGCGGACCCGGCCGGCCGTCGCCGGAAGCATGTCGCGGGGACCGCCGCACCCCCGGTCACCCGGGGGGCGGGACGACGGCGGTCCCCGCGAGGGACGCGGTCCGGGTCAGGGCCGGGCACTCGCGTCCTGGCGACTGTGGAGGTCCGGGAGCCGCTCCGTAGTCCATGTCGCCGTCCGTGGCGCCGGCGGGTTTCCCTGCCGACACCCACCAATGTGCCGGACGCGTGTTAAGCGGGTGCTGCGCGGACGTGACGCGCTCGTACCAGTTCTGCGACGAGCCCCGCCGGGTCCGGACCGCGAACCGGGTGATCAGCCGGTGGCGCCGCTCTCCTTCGCCAGGAAGGAGAGGAGGTCCTGCCTGCTCACGACCCCCTTGGGCTTCCCCTCCACCAGCACGATCGCGGCGTCGGCCCCGCCGGACCCGCTGAGCACGGCCATCAGGTCCTCGACCGGTTCGCCCGAGCCGACCTGGGGCAGCGGCTCCGACATGTGCTTCTCCAACGGGTCGGTGAGCTGGGCCCGCTTGGTGAACAGGGCGTCCAGGAGTTCGCGCTCCACCACCGAGCCGACGATCTCGGCGGCCATCACGTCGGGGTGTCCGGCGCCCGGCTTCACGATCGGCATCTGGGAGACGCCGTACTCGCGCAGCACGTCGATGGCCTGGCCGACCGTCTCGTCCGGGTGCATGTGGACGAGCGAGGGCATCGGGCCCTCCTTGTGGGCGAGCACCGCGTCGACGCGGGCGGAGGGGCCGGTGTCCTCCAGGAAGCCGTAGTCGGCCATCCACTCGTCGTTGAAGATCTTGCTCAGGTAGCCGCGTCCGCTGTCCGGCAGCAGGACGACCACCACGTCGTCGGGCCCGAGCCGCCGGGCGACCTCCAGGGCCGCGACGACCGCCATCCCGCAGGAGCCGCCGACGAGCAGGCCCTCCTCCTTGGCGAGACGGCGGGTCATCTGGAAGGAGTCCTTGTCCGAGACGGCGACGATCTCGTCCGTGACGGTCCGGTCGTAGGCGGACGGCCAGAAGTCCTCGCCGACGCCCTCCACGAGGTAGGGGCGCCCGGAGCCGCCGGAGTAGACCGAGCCCTCCGGGTCGGCGCCGACCACGGTGACCCCGCCGTCGCTGATCTCCTTGAGATAGCGGCCGGTTCCGGTGATGGTGCCGCCGGTGCCGACGCCCGCGACGAAGTGGGTGATCCGCCCCTCCGTCTGCTCCCACAGTTCGGGGCCGGTGGTCTCGTAGTGGGAGCGCGGGTTGTCCGGGTTGGAGTACTGGTCGGGCTTCCAGGCTCCGGGAGTCTCACGGACCAGCCGGTCGGAGACGTTGTAGTACGAGTCGGGGTGCGAGGGATCGACGGCCGTCGGGCAGACGACGACCTCGGCGCCGTACGCGCGCATCACGTTGATCTTGTCCGTGGACACCTTGTCCGGGCAGACGAAGACGCACTTGTACCCCTTCTGTTGCGCGACGATCGCGAGGCCGACGCCGGTGTTGCCGCTCGTCGGCTCGACGATCGTGCCGCCGGGCCGCAGCGCGCCGCTCTGCTCCGCCGCCTCGATCATGCGCAGCGCGATGCGGTCCTTCACCGAGCCGCCGGGGTTGAAGTACTCGACCTTGGCCAGGACCGTCGCCTGGATGCCGGCCGAGACGCTCCGCAGTCTGACCAGCGGGGTGTTGCCGACAAGACTGATCATCGAATCGTGGAATTTCACCGTGTACTCCGGGATCTCCGAGATGGTCCGGCTCAGAGTATGCGTACGGGCACCGCATGGGGCGACGCGATTGGACGCATCCCCCTGCGGGGCAGGTAGGTACGTGTACGGCTGAGTGGCGAGAAGGAGGTGGACCGCACGGTGTCTACGGCAAGAGTGGCACGGCGGATCGCGGCGGGCGCCGCGTTCGGCGGCGGCAGCATCGGGCTCATCGGGGCGGCGACGGTCGGCCTCGTCCTGGCGGAGGTGCAGCTCGCGAAGCGGCAGGTGGGCGGCGGTATCGCCCCGGTTCCTCCGAGCGCGGACGGGCGGTACGGCGTCGCCTTCGCCGGGCCCGCCGACCCGATCCGGCTGGCTCTCCTCGGTGACTCCACGGCGGCCGGTCAGGGGGTGCGGCGGGCCGGGCAGACACCGGGGGCGCTGCTCGCCTCGGGACTCGCGGCGGTCGCCGAACGGCCGGTGGACATGCGCAACGTGGCCCTGCCGGGGGCCAGGTCGGACGATCTGGAGCGGCAGGTGGCTCTGCTGCTGGCCGATCCGTCGGGTCACCCGGACGTGTGCGTCATCATGATCGGCGCGAACGACGTCACCCACCGGATGCCCGCCACGCAGTCGGTGCGCTACTTGAACACCGCCGTGCGCAGGCTGCGGACGGCGGGCGCGGAGGTGGTCGTGGCGACCTGCCCGGACCTCGGCACCATCGAGCCGGTCTACCAGCCGCTGCGGTACCTGGCCCGCCGGGTCAGCCGACAGCTGGCGGCGGCCCAGACGATCGGCGCGGTGGAGCAGGGCGGGCGCACGGTCTCGCTGGGCGATCTGCTGGGGCCCGAGTTCGAGGCGAACCCGCGCGAGCTCTTCGGCCCGGACAATTACCACCCCTCCGCCGAGGGGTACGCCACGGCGTCGATGGCGGTGCTGCCGACGCTCTGCGCGGCGCTCGGGCTCTGGCCGGAGACGGACCACCTCGACGGCTCGCGGCGCGAGGACATGCTGCCGGTCGCGAAGGCCGCGTCGCAGGCGGCCCGGGAGGCCGGTACGGAGGTCACGGGGGCGCGCGCTCCCTGGGCCCTGCTCAAGCACCGCAGGCGGCGGCGCCTCCCCGCGCACACGGAGCCCCACCCGCACCCGGCGGACCACGCGACGGGCCGGGCGGCGGAGCACCCGGCGGACCCCACGCCGGAGCGCGCACCGGAACGCGCACCGGAACGCGCACCGGAACGTGCTTCGGACGGACGGGAGCCCGGGGAGGCCGGTACGTCCCGGGGCCCGGGTACGGGCACGACGCACGGTTCCGGTTCCGGTCCCGCCGCCCCCGGGGCGAACGCCGACGCCCAGGCGCGCGCGGCCCGGCGGCGCCCGTGAGGGACGGGCCGCGCCGGACCCGGCGCGCGCACAAGCGCCACACGCGGCACGCGCGGCACACGCGGCACACGCGGCACACGCCCCGCCGACCCGCCCCGAGCAGGCTGAGCAAGCGCTTAGAAAAGAGGCCCGCATCACACGGCCAGGCCGGTGACCCCGGCCTGACGTCCGGGTAACTTCCCAGACAGTGATGCCGGAACGGTCCGGCGGGGGTCCGCCGTCGGCGGTGGTCCCGTCGGCCGCCCGACCGGCCGTCCGGTCGCGTCCCGCCCGGCCACGGCCGTACCGTCCTTGAGCCTTCCCCTCCCCATGGAGCCGCGTGATGCCCGAAGCCGTGATCGTCTCTGCCGCCCGTTCGCCCATCGGCCGCGCCTTCAAGGGGTCGCTCAAGGACGTCCGGGCCGACGACCTGACCGCCACCATCATCCGGACCGCCCTGGCGAAGGTGCCCGAGCTCGACCCGAGGGACATCGACGACCTGATGCTCGGCTGCGGCCTCCCCGGCGGCGAGCAGGGCAACAACCTGGGGCGCGTCGTCGCCGTGCAGATGGGGATGGACCACCTGCCGGGCTGTACGGTCACCCGCTACTGCTCCTCCTCGCTCCAGACCAGCCGCATGGCGCTGCACGCCATCAAGGCCGGCGAGGGCGACGTCTTCATCTCCGCCGGTGTCGAGATGGTCTCCCGCTTCGCCAAGGGGAACTCCGACAGCCTGCCGGACACCCGCAACCCGCTCTTCGCCGAGGCCGAGGCGCGTACCGCCGCCCGCGCCGAGGCGACCGGCACCAACTGGCACGACCCGCGCGAGGACGGGCTGGTCCCGGACGCGTACATCTCGATGGGGCAGACCGCGGAGAACCTCGCCCGGTTCAAGGGCGTCAGCCGCGCGGAGATGGACGAGTTCGGCGTACGGTCCCAGAACCTCGCCGAGGAAGCCCTGAAGAACGGTTTCTGGGAGCGCGAGATCACCCCGGTCACCACGCCGGACGGCACGGTCGTCTCGAAGGACGACGGCCCGCGCGCGGGCGTGACGCTGGAGGGCGTCTCCGGCCTGAAGCCGGTCTTCCGCCCCGACGGCCTGGTCACCGCGGGCAACTGCTGCCCGCTCAACGACGGCGCCGCCGCCCTCGTGATCATGTCCGACACCAAGGCGCGCGAGCTGGGCCTGACCCCGCTCGCCCGGATCGTCTCCACCGGCGTCTCCGGCCTCTCCCCCGAGATCATGGGGTACGGGCCGGTCGAGGCCAGCAAGCAGGCGCTGAAGCGCGCCGGGCTCACCGTCGGCGACATCGACCTCGCCGAGATCAACGAGGCCTTCGCCGCCCAGGTCATCCCCTCCTACCGGGACCTCGGCCTGCCGCTGGAGAAGGTCAACGTCAACGGCGGCGCGATCGCCGTCGGCCACCCCTTCGGCATGACGGGCGCCCGCATCACCGGCACCCTGATCAACAGCCTCCAGTTCCACGACAAGCAGTTCGGTCTGGAGACCATGTGCGTCGGCGGTGGCCAGGGCATGGCCATGGTCGTCGAACGCCTCAGCTGACCGGCTGACCGCGGCCGGGCGGAGGGGGTCCCTCCGCCCGGCCCTTCGCGTGTGCCCGGCGCGGACCGCCGCGGACCTCGGGCGAACCCCGCCGAGCCCGCACCGTGACCGAATCTGTCCCAGGATGTGATGTGCGTCCCCGACGGTCACTGTTTCCGCAGGTCAGACCGGATCGGCCGGATTCCCCGGGACCAAAGCCCTGTCCAGTTCGTGACGTTTTGCACTGACGGTGAGCGGAGCGACGGGACAAGCTGATGTAGGAAGTCGGGGGTATCGATAGAGACCGGGAGTATGTCAGTGAGCGCCATGTCGTTTGCCCTGTTGCTGACCACCGCCGCCGCCACGGCCGTGGGCGCCGCTGCCGTGCACTCCGCTCGCGGGCTGCACCGGCAGATCGCCGGGCTGCGCGAGGAGCTTTCCCGGGACCGGGACCGTGCCCGCACGGTGCCGTCGCAGGGCCGTACCGGCGCCGCGCCCGCCGACGAGATACGCGCGGCCGTGTCGGAGGCCCTCGCGGAGGAGCGGGAGCGCGAACTGGCCGAGGCACGCGCCTTCTGGGCGGCGCAGGAGGCCCGCGACGCGGCCGACGCCCCGTCGCTGCTGGGCGGACTGGCCGGGCTGGGCGAGGACGCCCCGTACTTCCTGCCCCGGCAGGCGGACTTCGCCGGCCTGGAGGCGCTGACCTTCCCGTACGCCGAGGAGGCGGACGAGACCGACGAGACGGCGTTCACCGCCTTCGCGGCCCGTCCCGCCCACCCCGACGACGCGGCCGTGACCGACGCGATGCGGGAGTTCACCGAGTCCGCGGACCGGGCCGAGCGCGGCGACGCCGCGGAGCCCCGTACGGCCGGTCAGGGCGAGGAGCCCGGGGCGGCCGAGTTCGCCGACGACTCTCCGGAGCTGGCCGCCGCGCGCCGCCGCCACCCGTCCCACCCGGACTTCGTACCGGTCCGGACGCCGGTGGTCACCGACCACGAGCGCACGGTGAATCGCCTGGAGGAGCTCGCCGACACGGGCATCGAGCTGACGGACGTACGCCCCGGTCCGCTCGGCACCCTGGACGTGTACGTCTTCGCCGACGGCACCACGCTCTGCATGACCCCGGGTCACCGGGAGACGGCCGAGCGCCTCGCGGACTCCCTGCGCGCGGGCGAGCAGCCGGTCCTGCTGGGCGGTTCGGGCGTCTCCGGCGCGTACGCGCTGACCTTCTCCTGCGGCGTGGACAACGTCTACATCCTCGCGGACCGGGTCATCGCCTCGTTCTGACCCCCGGCAGGGGGCGCGGGTCCTGGGTGGACACGAGCTGACTTGAGTTAGGCGAAGGCCTCCGCCGCCGCCTCCGTCACGTACCGCACGGCCTCGTCCAGTTCCTCGGGCGAGGCCGTTTCCAGCGCCACGGCCAGGTCGTGGCCCGCGACGGCCACCTGGTCCCCGACGCCGAACATCCCGCCGTCCGGCATGACGTACGGCTCCTGCCCGGGCCGTTCCACGCGCTGCGCGCGGGCGCTCAGCTCCCGCGCGGCCTCCAGCGCCCGGGCGGCGGTGCCCTGCTGGAGGCGGCTCTGCGGGGCGGCCCGCAGCCGGTCGGCGAAACGGTCCACGGCGGTGATCAAGGGAGTCGTATCAAGCACTCCGCGACCCTACGCGCCCCGCGCCCGCCCCGGCACACACAGACGGCCCGCAGGCAGTGCCTGCGGGCCGTCGGGCGTCGAGCCGGTGATGCGGGGGTGCGGTGATCAGTCGTTGCCGCTGAGGATCGCGATCAGGTTCAGCATCTCCCGGTAGATCCACACCAGGGTCACGGTGAGGCCGAAGGCGGCCGTCCACGCCTCCTCGCGCGGGGCGCCGTAGGTGATGCCGTCCTCGACCACCTTGAAGTCCAGGGCGAGGACGCAGGCGCCGATCACGATCGCGACGATGCCGAAGAGGACACCGAGCGCACCGCTGCGGAAGCCGAGGCCGTCGCCCCCGCCGAACACGGCGAACAGGGAGTTGACGACCATCAGCAGGACGAAACCGATCAGGGCGCCCATCACGAAGCCCTGGAAGCGACGGGTCACCCGGATGAGTCCGGTCCGGTACGCGATCAGCACACCGCCGAAGACGGCCATCGTGCCGAGCACGGCCTGCATGGCTGCGCCCGGGGCGACGTAGGTGCTGATGATGTTGCTGACGACGCCGAGGAAGACGCCCTGGAACGCGGCGTAGGCCAGGATCAGCGGCGGCGACGGCTTGCGCTTGAACGAGTTGACCAGCGCCAGGACGAAGCCGATGAGCGCGGCGACCGAGGCGACGACGTAGGACCGGACGAGGTTGTCCGCGTCGATCGGCAGCAGCCACCAGCCGAGCGCGGCGGCGACGACGACCGTGCCGAGCGTCATCGCGGTGCGGCTGACGACGTCGTCGATGGTCATCGCACCGGAACGGGCCCCGGGCGGCGTCTGCTGTGCGTAGGGGTTGGTGGCGTACGGGTGGGCGGTGCCCTGCGCGTAGGGGTTCTCACCCGTGACGGTGGCCCCGGCCTGCGGCGCCGCGTACCCCGCGGTACCGCTGTCGCGGCTGAACCCACGTCGCGAGAAGACCGGGTTGCTGCTCCTCATCTCACTCCTCCATGGCCACACAGCGTGGCCTTGCGACAAGAGTAATGGGTAGGCAAAGGATGCACCCTCGTGCCGAAGGAGGATCTTTACGGGTTCGGAACGCGGGATCACCCTCGTTCCCGGCTCCGGCCCCTCCGCCTTCCGTACCTCTCTGTCCCGTCCTGTTCTCCGGTCCCCTGCCCGGAAAGCACCGGGACAACCCGTTCGGGTGGGGCGCGGTGCACGCGGTGTTGACGTGGGGCCCGCGGGGACCCGGTGCGGCACCCGGGCCGCGGGTCCCGCGCACCGGCGGTGGTGGGACGGGTGCGCGGGGAGCGGAGCGGGACCACTAACGTGCCGCGCATGACGACTGCACTGATTACCGGCGCGACGGCGGGCATCGGCGCCGCGTTCGCGCGGCGGCTCGCGGGACAGGGGCACAACCTCGTGCTGGTCGCCCGGGACACCGAGCGGCTGCGGGACCAGGCCACCGAACTGCACGACCGGCACGGCATCGAGGCCACGGTGCTCACCGCCGACCTCTCCCGGGACGCCGGGATCGCGGCCGTCGAGGAACGTCTCCGCGACCGCGACCATCCGGTCGAACTCCTCGTCAACAACGCGGGGTTCGGCAACAAGGGCCGCTATCTGGAGGTGCCGCTCGACGACGAGCTGGCGATGCTGAAGGTGCACTGCGAGGCCGTGCTGCGGCTGACCTCGGCGGCGGCGGCCGGGATGCGCGAACGCGGCCGGGGCGGGATCGTCAACGTCGCCTCGGTCGCCGCGTTCGTCCCCCGCGGTACGTACGGGGCGTCGAAGGCGTGGGTCGTCCAGTTCACCCAGGGCGCCGCGAAGGACCTGGCCGGTTCCGGGGTGCGGCTGATGGCGCTCTGCCCCGGCTTCGTACGGACGGAGTTCCACCAGCGGGCCGGGATGGGCACCGGGAACATCCCCGGCTGGATGTGGCTGGACGTCGACAAGCTGGTGACCGCCGCCCTCGCCGACCTGGCGCGCGGCCGGACGGTGTCGGTGCCGGACGCCCGGTACAAGGCGCTGATGGGGCTGGTGAAGGTGACCCCGCGCGGTCTGCTGGGCGACATGACCTCGCGGACGGGACGCAAGTACGGCCCGAAGTGACGAGCCGGGTGAGGCCCGCCGGGAAGGCGTCCGGGCCCGCCGGAAAAACGGCGAGGCCGCCCGGAAGCGGCGAAGCCCGCCCGAAAAAACGGCGAGGCCCGGTGCCCCCGCGACGGGGGCAC
>NZ_JBHWYX010000076.1:0-22097 GCF_042728795.1 Streptomyces sp. NPDC060184 | reverse complement strand
GAGCCCGGTCCCAGATCCTCCAGCAGGCGGCCGGCAACCCCCTCGCCCTCATCGAACTCGCACGCGCCTACGCGAAAGACCCGAGCCGCCGGGACCGGGGCGCGATCGACTCGCTCCCTCTCACCGCCCGGCTTGAGCAGATATTCGCCGCCGAGCTCCCCACCCTCCCCGAGGCGACACGAGGGGCCCTGCTCCTCGCCGCGGCGGCCGGCACCGCTCAGCTCTCCGACGTCCTCCACGCGGTCCCCGGCATGGACGGCCCCGAGGTGTGGCTGCCCGCCGAGCGGACGGGGCTGGTACGGGTCGAGAGCGGCGAGGTGCGGCTGCGCCACCCGCTCGTACGTTCCGCGATCTACCAGGCCGCCACCTTCGCCGAGCGCCGCGAGGCCCACCTGGTGCTCGCCGGGGCCTTCACCGAGGAACCCGACCGCCGTGCCTGGCACCTCGCGGCGGCGGCGCTCGGTCCGGACGCGGAGGTCGCCGACGCGCTCGCCGAGAGCGCGGAGCGCTCACGCCACCGGGGCGGATACGCGGCAGCGGCGGCGGCGCTGGAACGCGCCGCCGAACTCACCCCGGACCGCGAGCAGCGTGCCCGCCGCCTGCTCGCCGCCGCCATGTCGGCCGTGCACGGAGGGCATCCGCAGTGGGTGAACGAGATCACCTCCCGGGTGGCCACGCTCACCGACGACGAGCAGCTCCTCGCCGAGGCGTCCATACTCGCGGGCTGGTCGCTGGCGGTGACGCTCCGGTACGACGACTCGATCGCCTACCTGCTGCCGGTGGCCGAGTCGATGGCCACCGTGTCCCCCGTCCTCGCCCTGGACGCGGCGGGAACGGCCGCGACCCCCGCGTACCGGTCCGGCAATCCCTTCCACCGGACCGAACTCCTGCGGATCACCGGTCTCGTCGTGGGGGAACCGCACAAGGTCGACCGTGTCTGGGTCCTGGCGTCGTGCGCTCCCTTCACCGCCCGCGACCAGGCCATGGAGCTCTTCGGCGAGGTGTTGGAGGCGCTGCCCGAGGGCGGGCTGAGCGACACCATCGTGCTCGGCGGTGCGGCCTGGGCGCTGGACGAGACGGATCAGGCGGTACGGCTCCTGGGGCGGGCCATGGATCATCTGCGCCGGGCCGCGACGGCCGGCGCCAACGCGACCGTCGCGTTCTCGCTCGCCAACTCCCTGTTCGAGAGCGGCGCCTGGACGGCGGCCCAGTCCGCCGCCGAGGAGGCGTTCTGGATGGCGACGGAGGCGGGCGCGGACTACATGGCCGTGGGCTCGCCGCTCCTCCAGGCCACGCTGCGCGCCGCACGCGGGGACCACGCGGGCGCGCGCGCCCGGGCCGGTCAGGCCGTACGCGCCGTCGACCTGCGCAAGCTGCCGGGCCTGTACGTGAGCCACCGGCGGGCGCTCGCCATGGCGGCCCTCGCGGAGGGCGACCACTCGACGGCGTACGAGCAGTTCCGGCGCACGTTCACCCGGGACTTCCACCCCCTGCCCGTGCACTACCACGCGTCCCTGTACTGCGTCGCGGATCTCGCCGCCGCGGCCGTCCGTGCCGGGCAGACCGACGACGCCCGCACCGTGCTCCGGGCCGCCGAGGGAACGCTGAGCGGGTCGCGCTCCGTCCGGCTGGACGCGATCCTGCACCGGGCCCGGGCGCTGCTCACGGACTCCGAGGGGGCGGAGGCCCACTTCCGGGCGGCGCTCGCCGACCCGGCCGCCGTCCAGTGGCCCTTCGAACACGCCCTGGCCCAGCTGGACTTCGGCGAGTGGCTGCGGCGCCACCGGCGGAGCGCCGAGGCGCGCCCGCTGCTCGCCACCGCCCTGGAGTTCTTCGAACGGCTCGACGCGCGCCCGTGGATCGAGCGCGCCTCCGCCGAACTCCGCGCCGCGGGCGTGGCCGTGACGGCCGTGACCGCTCCGGACGCGGCGGCCGACCTGACGCCCCAGGAACTCCAGATCGCCCAACTGGCCGCGGAGGGGCTCACCAACCGGGACATCGGCGCCCGGCTCTATCTGTCGCCCCGCACCATCGGCTTCCACCTGCACAAGATCTTCCCGAAGCTCGGGGTCACCGCGCGCGGTCAGCTCCGCGACGTGCTGGGGACGGCCGCGACCGGGTCGGACTGAGCGGCGGGCCGCGCCGCGCCCGGACGGGCGCTTCCCGGTGACCCGCCCCCGCCGGGGTCACACGGGCAGGCGCGGCACGCTGTCGATGAGGCGACGGGTGTAGGGGTGCGCCGGTGCGCCGAGCACCTGGGCGGTGGCGCCCTGCTCGACGACCTGCCCTCGCTCCAGCACGGCGGTGCGTTCGCAGAGGGTGGCCACCACGGACAGGTCGTGGGAGACCATCACCAGCGTGAGCCCCCGCTCCTCCTTCAGTTCGGCCAGCAGGTCGACGACCTTCACGCGGGTGGTGACGTCCAGCGCGCTGACCGGCTCGTCGGCGAGCAGGACGCGCGGGTCGCAGACGGTGGCGCGGGCGATGGCGATGCGCTGGCGCTGGCCGCCGGAGAACTCGTGCGGGTAGCGGTCGACGGCGTCCGCCTGGAGGCCGACCCGCTCCAGCGCCGCGGCGACCTTGGGCGCCGCGGTCGTACGGCTGTCGAGGCCGAGCGAGCGCAGCGGCTCCGCGACGATCGCGCCGACCTGACGGCTGGGGTCGAGCGAGGAGTAGGGGTCCTGGAAGACGCACTGCACGCTGCGCCGGAAGCTGCGCATCTGGGCGCGGTCGCGCGGGTTCAGATCGGCCCCGTCGAAGCGGACGGTGCCGGCCGTGGGCCGGGCGAGGCCCAGCAGCAGGCGGAGCAGGGTCGTCTTCCCGGCGCCCGACTCGCCGACCAGCGCCAGGCTCTCGCCCGCGTCGACGGCGAGGGAGACGTCCCGCACCACGTCGGCGGCGGACCCCCGGTAGCGTACGGCTGCGTCCTTGAGCTCCAGTACGGGCGTCATCGCGCGCTCCTCAGGTCCAGGGCGGATTCCAGCTTCCGGGCACTGGCGACCAGGGTGCGGGTGTACTCCTCGCGCGGCGCGTGCACGACGTCGTGGACCGTGCCCTGCTCGACGGCCCGGCCGTCCTTCATGACGAGGACCCGGTCGGTGACCTTGGCGACGACGGCGAGGTCGTGGCTGACGAAGAGCACGGCCATCTCCCGTTCCCGCACCAGGCCGTCGATGAGTTCCAGCATCTCCGCCTGGACGGAGACGTCCAGGGCGGTGGTGGGTTCGTCGGCGATGAGCAGTTTGGGTGCGCAGGCGAGCGCCATCGCGAGGGCGACGCGCTGGCGCTGGCCGCCGGAGATCTCGTGTGCGAAGGCGCGCGAGATCCGCTCGGGTTCGGGCAGCCGGACCTGTTCCAGGGCCTCGATCACGGAGGCGCGCAGGGGTCTGCCCTTGAGGCCGGTGCGCCGGGCGAGCGGTTCGGCGATCTGGCGGCCCAGGCGCATCAGCGGGTCGAGTGCGGTCAGCGGTTCCTGGAAGACGATGGCCGCGTCCCGTCCCCGGACCTCGGTGAGGCGCTTCTCGGGGGCTCCCACCGTCTGGTTGCCGGCGAGGACGACGCTGCCGGCCGAGGTCATGCCCTCGGGGAGCAGACCGAGCACCGCGAGGGTGGTCAGGGACTTGCCGGAGCCGGACTCGCCGATGAGGCCGAGCCGTTCACCGCCGGCCACCGTGAAGGACAGGTCGTCGACGAGGGTCCGGCCGTCGTCGGTCCGGACGGTCAGTCCCGTCACGTCGAGGAGAGTCACGCGCGCCTCCGCCGGGTGGCCGGGTCGAGGGTGTCCCGCAGGCCGTCGGCGACGAGGTTGACGCCGATGACGAGGAGGACGAGCAGGATGCCGGGCGCGAGCGCGCCGACGGGTGCCGTGGTGAAGGTGGCCTGGGCCTCCTGGAGCATGCGGCCCCACGAGGCGTTGGGCGGCGGTGCCCCGAGGCCGAGGTAGGAGAGTCCGGCCTCGGCGAGGACCGCGAGCCCGAACTGGAGGGCGAGGTTGACCACCAGGGTGGGCCAGATGTTGGGCAGCACGTGGGAGAGGACCGTGCGGGGCCAGGAGGTGCCGGAGGTGCGGGCGGCGGTGATGTAGTCGCGTGCCAGGACCCGTTTGACGAGGACGCGTACCAGGCGTGCCACGACCGCGCTCTGCGCCAGGCCGATCGCGAGGACCGCCGAGCCGAGCGTCGCCGAGCGCGCGGCGACGATGAGCATCGCCAGCAGCAGCGTCGGGAAGGCGATGAGGATGTCCAGCAGCGCCGAGAACGTGTCGTCGAGCCAGCCCTGCGCGAACGCGGCGAGCACGCCGAGGGTGATCCCGATGAGCGCGGCGACGGCCACCGAGCCGAGTCCGGCCTCGACGGCGATGCGGGAGCCGGTCATCACCTGGGTGAACAGGTCGCGGCCGAGCTTGTCGGTGCCGAGCAGGTGGCCGCCGCCGGGTCCGTCGAGCCGTCCGCCGGAGGTGTCCTCCGCGTCGAAGGGCAGCCAGAAGAGCGAGACCGCGGCCAGCAGCACGATCAGTCCGGCGAGCACGCAGCCGACGATCAGGTTGGCGGAGCGGCGGGAGCGCCGCTTGGCCGGGGTGGCGACGACGGTCGCCGGGGTGGTCAGGTCCGTCCCGGTCATCGGGTACCTCCCGAGAGTCGGCCGCGCAGCCGTGGGTCGATGATCCGCTGGACCAGGTCGGCGACGAAGCCGATCAGGAGCACCGCGAGGGTGGAGACGAACAGCACGCCCTGGATGACCGGGTAGTCGTGCTGGGAGATGCCGTTGGCGAGGAGCGAGCCGAGGCCCGGCAGCGCGTACACCGACTCCACGACGACGGCGCCGAGCAGCGTCGAGGCGAGTTCGATGCCGAGGATGGAGATCACCGGGACCGAGGCGTTGCGCAGGCCGTGCCGCCACATGGCGCGGCCGAAGGACGAGCCGAGCGCCCGCGAGGTGCGCAGGTAGTCGCTGCCGAGCACGTCGAGGGTGGCGGAGCGTACGTAGCGGATCAGGGAGGCGCTCATCACCAGGGCGATGGTCACGACCGGCAGCACGAGGGCGCGGACGGCCTCGGCGGGGTCGGCCCAGCCGTCCGGCGGGAAGCCGCCGGACGGCAGCCAGCCCGCGTTCAGCGCGAACACCGCGATGAGGATCATGCCGAGCCAGAACACGGGGACCGCGATGCCCAGTTGGGACACGCCGCTGAGCAGCGCCCCGTACCAGGTGCGCCGTTTGTACGCGGCGACGAACCCGGCGGGTACGGCGACCAGGACGGCGAGGACGAACGCGGCCAGCGTGAGCGGGAGCGTGACGTCGAGCCGGGCGCTGATCTCGGGGCCCACCGGGAGCGAGCTGACGAACGAGGTGCCGAGGTCGCCGCTCGCCATCTGCCCGATCCAGTGGGTGAACTGCTCGGGCAGCGGGCGGTCGGAGCCGATGGAGTGGCGGGCCGCGGCGATCTGCTCGGGGCTGGCGCCGACCGAGGTGAGCGCGTTGGCCGGGTCGCCGGGGAGCAGGCGCAGCAGGGCGAAGAGCACCACGCTCGCCAGGGCCAGCGACACGACGAGGAAGGCGAGCCGGCGCAGGAGGTAGCGCGCCATCAGCCCGTCTTCTTGATGTCGTAGGCGAAGAACTGGGAGTTCAGGCCGTTGACCGGGTAGCCGGAGACCTTGGTGCTCGCGACGACGATCTGCGGGTAGAGGTAGAGCCAGTCGCTGGCGGCGTCCTTGGCGGTCTGCTCGTTGACCTTCTTGAGCAGTTCGGTCTGCGCGGCCGTGTCGGGCGCCTCTTCGGCTTCCTTGACCCACTGGGTGACCTGCGGGTTGTCGTAGCCCCAGTAGAAGTCGGGGTTGCCGTACCAGACCAGGTCGCGGTCGTTGACGTGCTCCTGGAGGGTGGCCGAGAAGTCGTGGTTCTTGTAGACCTTCGTGTACCACTCGTCGGGGGTGATCGTGTTGATCTTGACGGTGATGCCGACCTTGGCGAGCTGCGACTTGATGAAGGTCGCGGCGGTCGGGTGCGGGTCGTAGTTGGGGGTGTCGAGGGTGAAGCTGAAGCCCTTGGCGTAACCGGCCTCGGCGAGCAGCTTCTTGGCCTTCGTCACGTCGTAGGCGTTGACGGAGGTGAGGTCCTCGTACCAGGGGTCGGTGGGCGGGACCATCGAGCCGATCTGCTTGCCGTAGCCGCCCCAGACGGACTCCAGGAGCTTCTTGTCGTCGATGGCGGCGGACACGGCCTGGCGCACCTTGACGTCGGTGAAGGGCTTGGCCTTGTCGTTGAACGCCAGCAGCAGCTTGGTGGTGGAGTCGCCGTCGTTGACCTTGTAGGAGCCGTTGCTCTTGAACTGCTCCAGGGCGTCGGGCGACTGCTCGCTGGTGACCACGTCGACGGCGTTGGTCAGCAGCGCGTTGTTCAGCGCGGTGGCGTCCTTGTAGTAGTGGAAGACGACCTGCTTGTTGGCGGCGGCGTCGCCCCAGTAGCCGGCGAAGCGGTCCAGGCTCAGCGCGGAACCGCGGGTCCACTTGTTCAGGGTGTACGGCCCGGTGCCGTCCTCGGTCGTCTTCAGGTTCTTCGCCTGGGCGTTGATGATCCAGACGTAGGAGAGGTTGTAGACGAAGGAGACCGACTTCTGGGACAGCGTGATCTTCACGGTCCGCGCGTCGGGGGTGGCGATGTCCTTGACGACTTCCAGGTTGCTCTTGCGGGCGGACTGGGAGTCGTCCGCGAGCACCTTCTCCAGGCTGTACTTGACGTCCTCGCTGGTGAGGGCCTTGCCGCTGTGGAACTTCACGCCGTCGCGGAGGGTGAAGGTGTAGGTGAGGCCGTCGGCGCTGGTCGTGTAGTCCTCGGCGAGGAGCTTGTCGACCTTGCCGTCGTCGGTGAGCCGGAACAGGCCCTCGTAGACGTTTCCGTTGAGCACCTCGGTGACGCCCTGTCCGCCGCCGGCGGTGTTGTCGAGGTTCTGCGGCTCGTAGAGGGAGCCGACGTTGACGACCGCGTCCTTGTTCCAGGTGCCGCCGCCGGAGGCGCTGGTGCCGCCGTTGCCGCCGCAGGCGGTCAGGACCACGGCGAGGGCGGCGACGGTCGCGGTGGAGAGGACGACGCTCTTCTTGGTGCTCATGGGATGAGGGCTCTTTCGGTGCGTGGAGCTGCGGGTCGGTCGGTACCGGCGATCAGTGCTGTGCGTCGAAGCCGTCGCGGAAGACGGGGAGCTTCTCGCCGGCCTCGATGGGCAGGTGGAAGCGGTTCTGCCGCGGCGGCATCGGACAGTTGTACTGATCGGAGAACCCGCAGGGCGGCACGAAGGCCTGGTTGAAGTCGAGGACGACCCGGCTCTCGTCCTCCGTGCGCCGCACGAAGAGGAAGCGGCCGGCGCCGTAGGTGGAGTCGCCGTTGGTCGGGTCGCCGAAGACGAGCAGCAGGGTGCCGTCGTCGTCGAAGGCGCTCAGGGTGTAGTCGCGGCCGTCGAAGGTGAGCGCGATGTCGCCCGGGACGACCAGGTCGCGGCTGCCGCCGTTGTCCCGGATGTGCTCGAACGCGACGCGCCGGGCACCCTCGACGGGCGTGTACGTGGCTTCCAGCACCAGGGCGGGGTCGTACGCGAAGGTGTCGACCCGGTCGAAGGCGCGGATGGCGGGTGCGTCGGCGTCCCAGAACCGCAGGCCCCGCTCGGGCTCGCCGCTGACCAGGTCGGTGCGCCGGACCTCGGTGACGGTCACGGTGTCCGGCGCCTGCGCGCGTGCGGCCTCCGCGTCCGGGGTCTCCCCCGTCGGCGCCCAGCGGGTCTCGACCAGGGCGAGGTTGCCCATCGGGGAGGTGAGCGCGCGGTGGCGCTCGGCACGCCAGGCGTCCCACTCCTGTGCCGGGTCGACGGTGGCGCGGGCGGGGGTGGAGTCGGACACGGCAGAACTCATTCGTCTAGGCGGGGCAGCCCTCACCACCCGGTACTACAGGAGGTGAATGCATGGCCAAAGCATCACCTTTATTGGTCATAAGTCCCCCTAATGTCAAACCTTCGATCCACATGCTGAGACGGTCGTCCCGGTCACGGAAGTCGACATTCCGCCCCCTCGACCAGCGGAGAAACCCAAGTCGTCCTGCGGAAAGGGAACTTGCACACCTTCCGCGACCGGCCGGCCGACTCCCGGATCAGTATCCGATCGGCAGCCGATCACCACCCAGGGGAATCGTCCCAAGGAGCGAGAAGAAGGGACGCGCACGGCGACCGGCCGACCAGGCACCGCGGCGGGGCACCCGGTGGGGCGGGGCACCGGCGGGGTGGGGGCACCGGCGGGGCGACTGTGGAGCCGGGCCGACGCCGCACGGGCAGCTTCTCCTCACCCACCGGCAGACCGCTCCCGTGTATCGCGCATTTTCTTCACGGACCGGACTCCGGAAACCCTGGGACTCACGTTCTCCCCCCACCTAGCATGGGCCGTACGCCAAGGGCTGCCCCGTCATCCCTGGCGGGCGCGACGACGGCCGTGGCACCTCGCCTCGCCGTCCCGACGTCCGCATACATCCGATACGCGAATGCTCCTCCGCCCCGGATGCACCGCGTCCGACGCCGCACACCGATCCACCGCGGATCACGGGACAGCCCTTGGCCAGGCCCATCGGACTCGGGGGATGCGCATGGAAGACCAACTGACCGTTTTGGCGGCAACGGCCGCGACGACGGTGGTGAACTCACTGGCCACCGATACCTGGGAGCAGGTACGGGCGCTGGTGGGACGTCTGTGGCGGCACCATCGTCCGGAGCACGCAGCAGCCGTGGAAGAGGAACTGGGAAACGCCCGCGAAGTACTTCTCGGCCCGGCGGCTCACGAGGAGGACGGGCCCGACCTCACCGCCGCCTGGCGGGTGCGGTTCCGCCAGCTGCTCGCCACCGACCCGGCAGCGGCGCGGGCGCTCACCGAACTCGTCGCCGAGCTCACCGCCGGACTGCGCGAGGAAGCCGGACTGCATCAGGAAGGGGGAGAAAGAGAGCAGCCTCCGCCTCGCACGGAGATGCGGGCGCGGGCCGACGGCGACGCGGAGATCTACCAGGCCGGTCGCGACATGACGAACATCAGGTTGTCATGACGTCCCGCCGGGAGCCCGAGCAGAAGGCACGCGCCGTCGAGCAGATCGCCTGGGCCTCGGGGCGCGCCGGCGTGTACCAGTCGGCGGAGAACATGATCGTCGTCAACGGCGGTGTGCTCCACCGACACGAGCACTACCACTCCGGCGGCGAGGACTACGGCCGGACCTCCACCCCCTCGACGGTCGAGACATGCCCCTATCCCGGGCTGCGCCCGTTCCGGATGGACGAGTCCGAGTGGTTCTTCGGTCGGGAGGCCCTCGTCAGCAAGGTCATGGACCGGCTCGAAGACTGCCTGACCGACCGGATCCCGCTCGCCGTCGTCGCGCCCTCCGGTGCGGGCAAGTCGTCGCTGCTGCGCGCCGGGGTGCTGCCGGCGCTGGCCAAGGGTCAACTGCCGGGCAGCAGGCACTGGCCGCAGCTGCTGCTGACTCCCACCGCTGATCCGCCCGCGGCTCTCGCCGCGGGACTCGCCAACCTCATCGGTGCCGAGGAGGCGCTGGTCGCGGAGGCGATGGGAGCAGGTCCCAGCACCCTGAGCGCGCTGCTGCGCGGGCGGCTCGAACTTCCGTCGGGCGGCCGGGTGGTCGTCGTTGTCGACCAGTTGGAGGAATTGTTCACGCTCTGCCACGAAGAGTCCGTACGCCGTCGTTTCGTGGATCTGCTCGCCGGTCTGACCGGTACCACCGGTACTGAGGAGCCCGCGGTCGTGGCCGTCTACGGTCTGCGCGCGGACTTCTACGGATCCTGCGCCACCTTTCCCCATCTGCGCGACGCTCTGGTGAACCGTCAGGTCATCGTCGGCCCGATGACCGACGACGAGGTGCGCAGCGCCGTGATCCGGCCGGCCCAGCGGACTGGCCTGTCGCTGGCCAAGGGACTCGTGGAGGTCATCCTGGGTGACCTGCGCGGCACGAGCGGGCAGGGCGGGGGCGCGTACGAGGCCGGTCGGCTGCCGCTGCTCGCGCACGCTCTGCGGGCCACCTGGCGGGAGCGCAGGGACGACACCCTGACCGTGGACAGCTACCGCGACACCAAAGGCATCGACGGTGCGGTGGCGGCCACCGCCGAGGAGGAGTTCGGGAAGCTGAGTCCGGTCCAACAACAGGCGGCGCGGCTGATGTTCCTCAGTCTCGTGAGCATCGGGAAAGGCGGCGAGGTGACACGGCGCCGGCGCACCCGCCGTGACCTGCTGCTGGCCGCCGCCGACCCGCATGCCGTCCCTGACGTCGCCGAGCGGTTCACCCGAGCCCGCCTGCTCACCCAGGGGGTGGAGCGGGAGCAGGGCACCGTCGAGGTCACCCACGAGGCGCTGCTGTGGGCCTGGCCCCGGCTGCGCCACCTGTGGATAGGAGCGGGCAAGGACGGTGTGGCGGTCCGCCAGGAGCTGGAGGAGGCAGCCGTCGCCTGGGAGAGCGACGGACGCAGGGATGTGACGGCCCTGCACCGCGGGGCCAGACTGCAGGTGGCCCGGACCTGGGCGTCGGGCGCGAGCCCCGAGGACCTCACCCCGCTGGTCAGGGACTTCCTCGATGCCTCCGGGCGTCAACAGCGCCGCGCCCAACTGCTCAAGCGTGGCGCGGTGGTCGCCGTCACCGTGCTGGCGCTGCTCGCTTCGGGGTTGGCGGCGCTCGCGCGCGACCAGACGCGCGACGCCCTCGACCAGCGTGACAACGCGATCTTCGAACGGGTCGCCGCCGAGGCTGACCGGCAACGCCCGACCGACACCGCACTCGCCGCGCAGCTCGACCTCGTCGCGTACGGGATGCGGCCGACGGCCTCGCTGCGCACGCGGCTCATGACGGAGGCGGGTTCCGTGATGTCCACGGCACTGCCGGAGCGATTCCCCATCGTCAACTCGGTCGCGTTCGGTCCGCACGACGAACTGGCGACCGGCGCGGTGACGCTGCGGTTCTGGAATGCCTCGGACCCGACCCGGCCGGCTCCGCTGACCTCCGCGCTCAGTGCCGGGAAGGGCGTCAGCGTGCAGCCGGTCGCCTACAACGTGCGGGGCGATCTGCTGGTCCGGGGCGGCTCGGACGGCACCATACGGATCCTGGACGTCTCCGAGGCCCGGCATCCGGTGACGCTGTCGGCTCCGGTGAGCGTGGCACAGGGCGCGGTGGTGAGCGTGAGGTTCAGCCCCGACAACCGGACGCTGGCGCTCGGCACTCTCACGGCCGGCAACTCCACGACCGGCACCGTGCAGCTGTGGGACGTCGCCGATCCACGACGTCCGCGTCGGCTGAGTACCGTGACTGTCGCTCGGCAGCAGGGCGTCTCCTCCGTCGCCTTCAGCCCGGACGGTGCCACGCTGGCCGTCGGCGGCGGCACCACGGGGTCGACCGGCAGCGCCTCGCTGCTGCGGTTGTGGAACGTGTCGGACCCGGCCCGACCGGCCGCCCTGGGCGGCGCGGTGGCCGGCCACACGAGCATCGTCAACCAGGTGGCGTTCAGTCCCGTCGGGCACGTGATGGCCAGCGCCGGGAGTGACGACAAGGTGCTGGTCTGGGATGTCTCGGACCCGGGCCGGCCGAAGGCGGTGGCGAGGTTGTTCCTCAGCAATCCGGCCAACTCGGTCGCCTTCAGCCCGGACGGCAGCGTCCTCGCCACCGGGGACCAGTCCGGGGACATCAACCTCTGGAACGTCGGCGCCCCGAGCTCCACCAGGGCTCTCGGCCCTCCGCTGCGCGGACACACCTCCACCGTCAACAGCCTGGCCTTCGACTCCACCGGGCACACCCTGGCCAGCGGCAGCGGGGACGGCAGGGCCTTGCTGTGGCGGCTGCCCCCGACCCTGGCCGTCACGGGTGGCGGCCAGGCCGTCGAGGCGCTGACGACGACCGGCGACGGCCGGCTGCTCGCGGTCGCCTCCGGCCGCCGGGTCACCCTCTGGAACGTCTCCGACCCCGCCCGCCTGACCCGCCTCGGTGCCCTCCCGCCGTTCTCCTCGGGCGTGAACACGGTGTCCTTCAAACCCGGGACGGCCGGCGGAACCGTACTGGCCACCGGCGACTTCGGCGGCCATGTGCGGCTGTGGGACGTCTCCGCGCCGGCCCGCCCGGCGGAGATCGGCACGGCACTGCCCGGACAGACGAAACCGGTCGGGGCACTGGCCTTCGACGCCGACGGTCACACACTGCTCGCGGCCACCTTCGACATCCAGGGCGGTTCCGCCGGCGGGATACGCGCCTGGGACGTGGCGGACGTGGACCACCCCGCCGCACTCGGCGACGCCGAGCTGCCCGAACAGCAGTGGCCGACCAGAGGCATGGCCGCCGCACCCGGCGGCGGCTACGTCTACACCGGTACCTTCGCCGGCGCCATTCGCGTCTGGCGCACGGGCGAGGGGACCGTTCCCTCCCTGGCGGGTCAGGTGGCCAGCGGCCAGCAGATCTTCACCCTTGCCGCCGGCCCGGGTTCGCGGCTGATCGCGACGGGCAACGGGGACAGCAGGGTCAGGCTGTGGGACGTGTCCCGGCCGCAGTCCCCGACCGCCGTCGGAGAACCGCTGCTCGCCGGCGGCATCGTGAGCAGCGCCGGGTTCGCCCCGGACGGCGGACTGCTCGCGAGCGGCAACACCCTCGGGCAGATCCGCCTGTGGGACAGCTCCGATCCGGCCCACACCACCGCGTACGGGCTCCCGGTCACCGGCCACGGCGGCTGGGTCAACGCGCTGCTGTTCGGCCCGCGCGACGGCCTGCTGATCACGGGTGGCCAGGACGGCACCGTACGTCTCTGGCAGACCGACCCCGCTCGCGCCCGCACGCTCCTGTGCGCGTCGACGCAGCGGGCCATGACCCCCGCTCGGTGGAAGGAGTACGTATCGCCGGCTCTGCCGTACAACCCGCCCTGCGGCACATGACATCAGCCGCGTCGCCCGGCGCGTTCCGGCCGGTGGCTCTCGACCGCTCGGGTTCGTCGCCGAGGCTGCCTGGCACCTCCCGCACATGGCCGGTGAGAACCGGGCGCGGTGGTTCGTCGTCACGTGCCACGCGGCGGAACTCGGCCCTGGTGCGAAGCGACACGCGTCCGGGGACACGGTCTCCGCCGGCCCGACCACCCGTCAGGAACGCCCCACCGGGATGGTCGTGGCGGTCGGCGGGGCCCCACCGGGACGGCCCGCCGGTCCGACCGGTGGGCCGTCGCGCGCAGGTGGGGGCGCGCGGCGCCTACGAGGACTCCGTCACGAGGCGCAGACGAGTTTCAGAGGACCGGGACTCGGCCCCGCCGCCCGGCCCCCCTCTCCCGGTCCCCCTCTCCTCCGGCTTCTTCCGGTCAGCCGCTGACGCCAGGAGCGCCCCGGCGTAAGCTGCGCTCGGCATGGACACGGCGGGGGTGCGGAGCGCATGACGGCTGGATCGACGCAGAGCTGGGAATCGACCCTCGACGCGGTCGTGGTGTACGCGCAGGGCGCGGTCTGCCGCCGCCTGACGCGGGGCCACGTGCCGCCCGACGGCCGGGTACGGGTGACGGGGCTGCCCCGCACGGTCGACCCGGGTTCGCTGCGGGCCCGGGTGCTGGGAGCCTCCGGGCCGCGCGTCACCGAGGCCAGGGTGGAGACCGGGGCCGGACGGCTCGGCCCGGACGCGCCCCGGGGCCTGCGGGACGAGGTCGAGCGGCTCAAGGACGCGTGCGAGGCGGTGCGGGGGCGCCGGGACCGCGTGATGAGCCGGATCGAGGAGGTCGGGGCGCTCCGCCCGGTACCGCCCCCGCGAAGGCGCGACGACCCGCGGCACCGCCGTACCCCGGTCGACGCGTGGCTGGATCTGGCCGGTTTCGTCGACGAACGCCTGACGGGACTGCACCACCGCCTCTCCGAGCTGGAGGAAGCCCTGCGCGTGGCGGAGCACGAGGTGGAGGTCGCCGCGGACCGGCTCGCCCGCGCCTCCACCGACGCCCCGTCGGCGCACGTGGAGAGCACGGTCTGCGCGGTCCTGACCGTCGACGGCACCGGCGAGGTGGAGCTGGAGCTGGAGTACGGCGTGCCCGGCGCCGTCTGGGTGCCGGCCTACCGCCTCGCGTACCGGCAGGGCGACGGCAGCGGCCGTCTGCTGCTGCGCGCCTCGGTCGCCCAGCGGACCGGCGAGGACTGGACGGGCGTGCGGATCGCCCTGGCCACCGCCGATCTCCGGCGCCGGACCGACCTTCCGAAGCTGCGCTCGATCCGGATCGGGCGCAGCCAGCCCGCCCCCGCACCGGCCGGGTGGCGGGAGCCTCCGGCCGGACTCGCCGGCCTCTTCTCGGGGTACGACGCGGCGGGCACCCGCCCGGCCGTGCCCGTCACCGCCCGGGCGGCCTCGCCGATGGCCGGCGGCGCCCCGGCCGAGTTCCTCTCCGCTCCCCCGCCACCCCCGCCGCCCCCGCCGCCGTCCGCGCCGGTGCAGGCCCGGGCGAAGCACGGCGGTCCCCCGGCCCCGGGAAGCATGTCCTACGGTGCCGCGCCTGCCACATGGGGCGCCGCACCTGTCGCGCCCGGCGCACCCGCCCCCGCGGCCCCGGGCGCTCCCGCTCCGGGTGCCGTACCTCCCCCGCCGCCGTCACCGCCCGCCGGTCCTCCACGGCCGAGCAGCGCGGAGCTCGATTACGCGAGCCTCGTCCTCTGCGGCCCGGACGAACAGGGCGACCGCCGGGGCCGGCTCTTCGCCGAGGCGCCGTTCGACCCGGTGGTGGCCGAGCACCGCCGCCGCGCCGAGGCGGTGGCCTCGCTGCCGCTGCCCGGACAGGCCGTGCGGCCCCGGGAGTCGGCGGGCTCCTTCGACCACCGCTTCGACGCCGCCGCCCGGGCCGACGTACCGTCCGACGGCACCTGGCACACCGTCACGGTCGGTGAGATCCCCGTCGGTCTGCGCGCCGAATACCTCTGCGTGCCGTCCGTGGAGCAGACCGTCTACGCGACGCTGGTGCTCTCCAACGCCACCGGCCAGGCGCTGCTCGCCGGGCCGGTGGAGGTCACCGTCGACGACGAGTTCCTGCTGACCGCCGCGCTGCCCACGCTCGCCCCCGGTGGTGTCCGCCGGGTGGGGCTCGGGCCGGCCGAGGGCGTCCGCGTCACCCGGCGTACGAACCTGCACGAGTCGGCCTCCGGGCTGCGCGGCAACACCACCGTGCTCAACCACGGTGTCCGCGTGGAGCTGGCCAACGGGCTCCCGCGCCCCGTCCGCGTGGAGGTCCACGAGCGGGTGCCCGTCACCGGCGATCCCGACGTCCGGATCGAGGAGCGGGCCGGCTGGGCGGCGCCGGTGGAAGGCGCGGGGCCGGACCAGTACGCGCCGGGCACGCGTGTCTGGCGACTGGACCTGCCCGCAGGGGCCACCGCCGCCCTCGACGGCGGCTACGAGATCCGCATCCCGACCGGCAAGGCCCTGGTCGGCGGCAACCGTAGGAGCTGACACCCGCCATGTCCACGGCCCCGAAGCCTTTCCCCCTCCCCGTCACCGCCGTCACGTGCCTCGAAGACCGGGCCCACGTCGAGCGTGCCGTCGTGCTCGACCTGGAAGCCGGGGTCCAGCGGCTGCGTCTCGGCCCGGTCGGCGCGCTGGCCGTCGACCGGAGCCTCCACGCGGAACTGACCGCCCCGTACCCCGCGACCGTCCTCGACGCGCGGATCGTCCGCACGTGGGCACCACGGGGACCGCAGCCGCTCGCCGGGGAGGACTCCCCCTTGCGTCACCGTGTGCGCGCCCTCGAAGAGGAGCGGCCGGTTCTGGAACGGCGGCGGGACCGTCTGCTCACCCGGCTCGACCTCCTCGGCCGTCTCGCCGCCGATCTGCTGCGGGAGATCGGCGAGGGCGCCGGCCACGGGGAGACCGAACAGGCCCGTTGGTCCGGCGAACTGGACCGGGTGGACGAGGAACGCGACACGTACGAAGAGCAACTCCGGACCGTAACTGCCGAGCTGGCCGCACGCGCCGAAGAACTCGCCGAAGCACAAAGGGTCATGGCCCTCGCCGAGGAGGAACCCGCCGAACTCGTCGGCCACATCGAGCTGACCGTGGAGGCCGCGCAGGCCGGTCCGGCCGGGCTGCGTCTGACCCACCTCACCCCGTGCGCGCTGTGGCGGCCGGCCTACCGGGCCGTGCTCGACGGGGGCTCCCTGACCCTGGAGACGGACGCGGTGGTCTGGCAGCGTACGGGCGAGGACTGGTCGGACGTACCGCTGACCCTGTCGACGGCCCGTTCGGCGTCGGCCGGCGTGCCACCCCGGCTGACCGAGGACCGGCTGACGCTGAGGGACCGCCCGGCGGCGGAACGCCGCACGGTCGAAGTCGACTTCCGCGAGGAGGAGGTCGCGACGCTCGGCCCCGTCCCGGTGCTCGGCCTCCCGGGGGTGGACGACGGCGGCGAGGCGCGGGTGCTGAAGGCGCCGGCGCGGGTCTCGGTACGAGGTGACGGCCGCGCCCACCGCGTACCGCTCTCCGCGTTCACCGCCGCCGCGCGCGACGAGTACGCCTGCTCACCGGAGTTGTCCCCGCTCGTCACCCAGGTGGTGCGGTTCGACAACCTCTCCGGCCACGCGCTGCTCGCCGGTCCCGTGGACCTGATCCGCAAAAGCGGGTTCAACGGTCGCGGCGCGATGGAGTTCACCGCACCCGGCGGTCCCGTCGAGCTGGCCTTCGGCAGCCGCGACGACGTCCACGTGGTCCGGGAGGCCGAGGAGTCCCGCGACACCACCGGCATCACCCAGCGAACCGTGGTCACCCGCACGGTGCGGCTGCACCTGTCGCGATTCTCCGCCCCCGGGGAGGGGGACGAGCGGGTGGTGGTCCTGCGGGAGCGCGTCCCGGTCTCCGAGGTCTCCGCCGTGGAGGTGCACCTGCGCAAGGACGCGTGCTCCCCCGCACCGGACGTGACGGACGCCGAGGGCATCGCCCGCTGGGACGTCTCCCTCCCGCCCGGCGGCCACCGCACGGTCACCCTGGTCTACGAGGTGTCGGCGAGCGCCAAGGTGACCGGGATCTGAGCGGAGTCCGGACGGGGTCGGATGCGGTGCCCTCGGCTTCCGGAACGCGATCGACGAGGTCTTTCCCGAAACCCGCCACCCATGCTGCCAGGTCCACAGAACGCCCGACTGCGATCATGTCGGACGACACGCCAGGACAGGACCTCCCGGCCGGCTTCGGGTTCCGGCCTTATCGGGGCGACGCGGAGGCCGGGCAGAAGCGGAACGGAAGCAAGGCGTCCGCGGGTTGACGGGACCATGTCCGAACGGCAAAGATCATCGAGCTCGCATCTGACAACGTTGTCGTACGAGAGGAATGCGATGAAAGCGCTGAGAAAACGCGTGTGCGGCGTCCTGTTGATCGCCACCACGATGGTCGCGGCCTCCGCCACCTCCGGAGTCGCGAACTCCCGTCCCCAGGGAGCGAAGTTCGCGGCGGATCCCACCACGCTGGTCGACACGTCGATCGGCAACAACGGCGACGGGACCACCTTCCCCGGGGCCTCCGCACCGTTCGGCATGGTGCAGTTGAGCCCCGACACCCAGCTGAACAAGTACGCCTCGTACGACTACGCCCAGGACACCATCCTCGGTTTCAGCCACACGCACCTGTCGGGCGTGGGCTGTCAGACGATGGGCAACGTCCGCTTCATGCCGACCACCGGCGCGGTCACCTCGTCCGACCCGGCGCAGTACGGCGCCAAGTTCAGCCACGACAACGAGACCCGCTCGCCGGGCTACTACGGCGTGAAGCTCGACAACGGCATCGACGCGGAGCTCACCGCGACCGAACGCACCGGCCAGCACCGCTACACGTTCCCGGCCGGGTCCGACTCGGAAAACGTGCTGATCGAGACCGGCCAGAGCAACGGCAGCACCTACGCCGGTGACATCAAGGTGGTCGGCGACGACACCGTCGAGGGCTGGCTCCAGGGCGGCAACTTCTGCGGCGAGACCGGCAAGGAGCGCTATCGGATCTTCTTCAGCGCCACGTTCGACCGGAAGTTCTCGACGTTCGGCACCTGGTCCGACGACACGCTCACGCCGGGCGCACGCGAAGCGACGCGCGGCACCAAGCGGGCCGGGGCCTGGCTGTCCTTCGACCCGTCCGAGGGCGACCGGGTCGGTGCCTCGGTGGGCCTGTCCTACACCTCGGTCGACGGTGCCCGGCTCAACCGCAAGGCCGAGCAGCCGAAGTCGTTCGACAAGGCACGGGCCGGCGTGCACGACGCCTGGAAGGACGAGCTGAACCGGATGCGCGTGGCCGGCGGCACCACCGCCGACCAGCGCACCTACTACAGCGCGCTCTACCACTCGCTGCTGCACCCGTCGATCGGTTCCGACGTCGACAACCGTTACCGCGGCTTCGACGACCAGGTGCACCGCGCGGACTCGACGTACTATCAGATGTTCTCGCTCTGGGACACCTACCGTTCGCAGAACCAGCTGGTGGCCCTGGTGAACCCGGACAAGGCCACCGACATGGCCAAGTCCGTGCTGCGCGTCTACCAGGACGGCGGCTGGCTGCCGCGCTGGGGGCTCGGCGGCGGCGAGACCAACGTGATGAGCGGCGACCCCATCACCCCCTGGGTCGTCGACCTCTACAACCGCGGACTGCTCGACAAGTCCACCTCGCGCCGGCTCTTCGACGCGCTCTGGAAGAACGTCAACGAGGTCCCCGCGGACCAGTCGATCTTCCGAGGCCGCGACGGCAACCCGACCTACGTCCAGAACGGCTGGGTCGCCTACCAGAACCTGCCCGGCTACACGTACGGCGACAGCCGCCAGGCCGGTTCCGCCACGCTGGAGTACGCGCTCGCCGACTGCGCGCTGTCCACCATGGCGAAGGGCCTCGGCTACCAGGACAAGGCCGCGACCCTCGCCTCGCGCTGCGACAACTTCGCCACGCTCTGGGACGACGACGTGACCTCGCAGGGGTTCACCGGCTTCCCGGTCACCCGCAACGCGGACGGCACCGTCGCCGGGGACCCCGACCCCACCCAGTCCGGAGCCTTCCACGAGGGCACCGCCTGGCAGTACCAGTGGCTCGCCCAGCAGGACCCGCAGACCCTGTACGGCCTGATGGGCGGCGAGGACAAGGCCGAGCAGCGGCTCGACACCTTCTTCGACCTGCCGACCGTGCTCGCCGACCCGGCGAAGGCCGCCAAGGAGAGCTGGGTGACGGGGGCGTACGACTACCACAACAACTTCGCCTTCAACCCGAACAACGAGCCCGACTTCCACACCCCGTGGATGTACACGTGGACCGACTCCCCGTGGAAGACCTCGTCCGTGCTGCGCGCGATGCGGACTCTCTTCACCGATGACGCGTACGGCATGCCCGGCAACGACGACCTCGGCGCCACCTCGTCGCTGCTCGTCTTCGCCATGGCCGGCGTCTTCGAGGCCCAGCCCGGCTCCGCCGACTACATCATCACCGCGCCGATGTTCGAGAAGGTCGAGATCCGGCCGGAGCACGGCCGCACGATCAGCATCGAAGCCCCCGGCGCGAGTGCGTCGAAGCTGCAGTACGTGTCCTCCGTGACCACCGCCAAGGGCAAGCTGCGCCAGAGCTGGCTCTCCCACGAGAACCTGCTCCACGCCGGCACGATCCGGATCGGCCTCTCCGACACGCCCACCACCTGGGGTGTCAACGCCGCGCCGCCCGCCATGGGCGCCACGGCCGCCAGGCACTGACGGCCCGGAATGCGGCCCCCCTCCCCGGAAAAACGGGGAGGGGGGCCGCACGTCGTGACAGGACCGGCCGCCAATCCCGCGAACGGCGTTGGTCATGGTCTTCCACGACCTGTCCATGGAGGCCACCCCGTGGGAGCGCACCGCAGTGCCGGAGCGCGGCGGGATCGTCGGGCTGGGGACCACCGCCCAGGTGCCCGGAGAACTGGATCACCACTGCACCCCCTGTCCGCACTCTCATGGACAGCGTGCCGCGCATGCTGCGACGCGACGCGGACGGGGGCCGTCAGACGGGCTCCAGCGCGTCGCGGAGCTGACCGCGCGCGGTGATCCCGAGTTTGGGGAAGATCTTGTGCAGGTGGAAGCCGATGGTGCGGGGCGACAGATAGAGCCGGGCGCCGATGTCCCGGTTAGTGAGCCCCTCCGCGGCCAGTTGGGCGATCTGGAGTTCCTGGGGCGTCAGGTCAGCGGCTGCGCCCGGCGCTGAGGAGGCTGCCACCTGCACACCTGCGGCGCGGAGTTCGGCGCCGGCCCGCTCCGCCCAGGGGCGCGCGTCGAGCCGGTCGAAGTACTCCAGGGCGGTGGCGAGCAGCGGGCGCGCCTCGGCGCTGCGCCGTCGGCGCCGCAGCCACTCGCCGAAGTCCAGGTGGACCAGGGCGTGTTCGAAGGGCCACTGGGCGCCGGCCGGGTCGAGCGCCGCACGGAAGTGCGTCTCGGCCTCGTCGGAATCGGTGAGCAGCGCCCGGGCGCGATGCAGGATCGCGTGCAACCGGGCGGAGAGGGAGTCGCCGAGCGTGTGCTGGGCCGCGTGCAGCACGGTGCGGGCGTCTTCCGCCTGCCCGGCGCGGACGGCGGAGGCCGCGAGGTCGGCGAGGAGGTAGAGGGAGGCGTGGTAGTGCACGGGCCGGGGGTGGAAGTCCCGGGTGAAGGCGCGCCGGTACTGCTCGTAGGCCGTCCGGTGGTCGCCTTCCGCGAGGGCTGCCATGCCGAGCACACGCCGGTGCAGCACGTACAGTCCTGGGGACGTGTTCAGGTCGAGGGCGCGCACCGCCCGGTCCGCCCCGGAGCGGGCTCCGGCGTGGTCTCCGCGTGCGGCGCGCAGCGTGGCCTGGAGGAGCGGCGCGCCCACGGTCATGTAGTCGGCGCCGGCCTCGGTCGCCATCCGGAAGGCGTCCTCGGCGGTGGACTGGGCGGCCGTCCACGCACCGCTCTCGAACAGTGCGTTGGCCAGTGAGTACGCGGCGGTGGCGTTGCTGCCGGCGGTCGCCGCCCGGCGCAGATGGTCCAGGGCCTGGCCGAGCAGGCGCACGGCGTGGGCGGTCTCGTCCAGGACCCAGGCGGAACCCCCGAGCACGACGACGTGTCCCGGCGAGCTCTCGGGCACCGCTTCGAGCGCGCGACCGAAGAGTTCCATGGTCCGGTCGCGGGCGGTGAACGGAGCGCACGCGGCCCGGACCCAGATGCGGTCGACGTGGTGCGGTTCCGCCACGACGAGGTCGTTGATCCGCTGGAGTTCGAAGCGGTGGAAGGGTTCCGCGAGCCGGTATGCCGGGGTCGCGGCCGTTCCGATCGCCTCCAGCGCGATGTCCGGTGATTCGGTCGCCATGGACTCTGCCACGGGCAGCAGACGGGCCAGGGACGCCTCGTACCGGAGGGTGACGGCCAGGGACCAGCCGGCCAGGTTGGCCGACTCGGCGAGCAGCCGTGCGTCGTGCGTGAGCGTGTCGACCTGGGTCGTGATTTCGTTCACCCACTGGGGGTGCCCGGCGAGCAGGGCCAATGAGGCCGCGGCGAGCAGGCGGCGGGCGCGCTGCTCGCGGTCCGGGGTGAGTTCGGCGGCGCGTTCCAGCGCCGCCGCCGCTGCCGCGTATCCGCCCCGGTGGCGTGAGCGCTCCGCGCTCTCGGCGAGCGCGTCGGCGACCTCCGCGTCCGGCCCCGTCGAGGCCGCGGCGAGGTGCCAGGCACGGCGGTCGGGCTCGTCCACGAGCGAGGAGGCGAGGATCAGGTGGGCCTCGCGGCGCTCGGTGAAGGTGGCGGCCTGGTAGATCGCGGAACGTACGAGCGGGTGGCGCAGGCGCACACGGCCGCCTGCGACCCGTATCAGACCGGTCCGCTCGGCGGGCAGCCACACACGCGGGTCCGCCAGTCCGGGGACGGACTGCAGCATGCCGGGAAGGCTGGCGCTGCCGGCCGCCGCCGCCAGGAGCAGCGCATGCCGCGTCGTCGGAGGGAGGGTGGGGAGGTCGGCGGCGAATATCTGCTCAAGACGCGTGGTGAGAGGGAGCGAATCGGCCCACTCCGAGTCCCGGCGGCTCGGGTCTTTCGCGTAGGCGCGTGCGAGTTCGATGAGGGCGAGGGGGTTGCCGGCCGCCTGCTGGAGGATCTGGGACCGGGCTC
>NZ_JBHWYX010000075.1:0-22571 GCF_042728795.1 Streptomyces sp. NPDC060184 | reverse complement strand
GTCCCGGACCGCACCGGGCGGTCCGGGACTCGGGACCGGCGCGAGCCCGCCCGGGACCGCCCGCCGATGGCGCGTTCTCCCCGGGTGGGACTCGATGGGTGCCCGCCGCCGAGCCCGCAGCGGGTTGCCCGCCACCGAGCCCGGAGCAGTCGGGCGGCGGGCGCGGATCACACCGTGAGGCTCATCGCTTCGAACCACAGGTCGTTTTCCTGGGCGCCGACGTAGGTGAGTTCGAGCGGGTCGCCGGGGTTGTCGCACGCCATGGGGAGCCAGGCGCCGTCGTGGATGTACGCGGTCTGGCAGACGGCGCTGTCGGCGTGGTCGACCTGGATGGTGAACCCCCGCATGTAGGGGGCGTCCTCGTCGGTGCTGCCGAGGTAGTTGTCGGCGCCGTCCACGGCTTCCGACCAGGGGTCGGGGAAGTACTGCTCGGTGCCGCTTCCCTCGGGGTTGTAGACCTGCGCGCGGCCGGCCGTGCCATTGATCCCGGACACCGCGATGTTGACCGAGACGATCTGATCCCCTGATCCCTCCGTGCCCGCCGTGTCGCCGTCGCACACCGCGTCGGACCAGTCGCCGCCCCTCACGTGGACGCGGTAGCAGATGTGCGGTTCGCCCGGTTTCTCCGCGGCCTTCTGCCGGACCGCGGTCGCCGCGGTCCGCTCCTGGGGCTCGGGCTCCTTCTCGGCGGAACCGCCGCCTCCCGCCCCGCCGTCGCCCGCCTCCTGCGTCGCGGCGGCGGCCGGTGGTGCCGTGGCGGGCGCGGCGGGCGTCGCCTTCGGCGCCTCGGGGGCCGGCGCGGGGGGTGCCAACGTGGCTGTGGCGGCCTCCTGGAGCTTTTCCGCGGCGGTGGAGTCGACCCGGGGCTTGTGGGTGAGCCAGAGCATCACGAACGCGATCGCCAGAGCGAGGACGAGGCTCATGAAGGCCGCCAGCCAGCGCGGCAGGACACTCCTCTGCACGTACGTGCCCGCCACGTCCAGCGGCGCGGCACCCGACCGCTGCACCGCCAGGGTGTACGGCCGGTCCTCCTTGGACCCGAACCAATTGATCTGCCGCGGCTTCAGCGTCGCCTTCAGGAACGCCGCACGCCCCGGCTCGATCTGCACGTTGCTCGGATGGATGTCGTACGACAACTGATCACCGTTGTCGCTGCCACGGACCGACGCCGTCAGCTTGGTGTTGCCCAGGTTGTCCACGGCCAGCCTGGGGCGCCCGCGGAAACGCCCCTTCACCGTCGGAGGCACCAGCTCCGCCCGCACTTCCGTGAACGGGGTGACGGTGAGGTTCCCCTCCGGGACCGTGGTGGCCTGCGGATGCTCCGTCGGCGTGACCTTCACCGCGTACGGATGAGGACCGGCCGCCGCGTCCGACGTGCGCGGCGGGGAGAACGTCACTGTGATGTCCCCCGTCGTCCCCGGGAACAACCGCAGTGACTGCGGCTCCACGAGAGCCCAGGGCGCGAGTGAGCCCACCACCTCGAAACGGTACTCGTCCACCACGTCACCGGTGTTGCGCAGACGCAGCCGCACGGTCGTGCTGTCACCCGGGTCCACGGTCGCGGAGGCGGGTTCGAGAGAGGTCCAAAGGGTCACCCACGGACGCTAAACGCACCGACGGTGCCGGGTCAGGAAGCCACGGGGCACGATCGGGTGCCCGAAGGGGCGGAACTGGTGGTCCCCTGCCCCGGCGTCGACCGATCGGCCCGGTCACCATGGCCCGGTTTGCGGGGGCGGCCGGGGATCTTCTGAACAGCCGCGCGGGGCAGGGGACTTGAAGCGCTCCGCCCAGTGATGTTGGTGCACGGGCGCCCAGCGCTGGGTGACGTGTGGGCCCAGGCGCGTGGCTACGGGTGCCCGCAGCCGCTGTTTACGGACACAGTCCCTCGACGCTGGTCGCGCCGGGCGTGGCTGGTTTGACGCCTCCTGTACGACGGCCCTTCCGTGTGGGAGCTGGTCGGCGGCCCGTGCCCGGTGCGGAACACCTCGGGCGGAGGCTCGATCCGGTGGCGCGATGACGGGGGTGAGGGTGGCTGAGAGTCGTCAAACTTCCTAGGCTCAACTTTGGATGCGGTGTGCATGTTGATGGGGGAGGGGCCTGATGGCCTGGGACGAGTGGGAGCAGTTGAAGACTCGGGCGGCGGATCGGCGGTCGACGGCCATGCGTCTGAACCGGGTGCCGGACGAAGGGGACGCCGCAGCGCCGCAGGGGGATCTCGAAGTCGACCAGCATGATCTGGCGGCCGTCGGTGACGCCGCGTACCGGCTCTTCGGTGATCTCGGAAACCATGGTCGCGACGCCTGGTCCGTCAGCCAGGAGGCAGCGAGGGATCTGGAGGCCCAGGGCTTCTCCCTGGGTGGCGCCCTCGACCATGTCCAGAAGCGCTGGGAAGAGCAGTTGAAGACCCTCTTGGACGCGTGCGCGCACATCTCCAACCACATGGACTTCACGCGGAACGCGCACGCAGGTGACGAGAGTTACGTCTACGGAGTCGTGAGCAGTATCGCGACGCTGGATGGCGGATTCACCGAGAGGACGCAGCGCTGATGGACTTCGAGACCCTGAGGCTGGCGGATTTCGGTCGTCTCAGCCAGGCCGTCACCGCCTGGCAGGGCGTGGTGGAGGAGTTGGGTGCGTTGGAGACCGACGCACGAGACGATCTGAAGTGCAAGGCCGAAAAGGCCAATTGGGCTGGTACGAACGCCACGGTCTCCCGGGAGTTCATCACCAAGACTGCCGACGAGTTCACCGACGCGCATACCCAGGCGAAGAGCATCCACGACATTCTCCAGGACACCCACGACGAACTGGTGGGGTACAAGCAGCAGCTCGACCAGGCTCTGGAGCGGGGCCGCCTGAAGAACCTCACGGTGACCTCCACCGGTGGCGGCGGATTCACCGTGACGATGCTCATCCACCCGGACCGGGCGGGTGTGGGGCATGACGTCCCGGACCACTCCCAGCAGGATGCCGATCAGCTGAGGGACGACGTACAGGTGATCATGGGGCGGGCGTCGGAGAGCGACACGACCGCCTCGACCGTCTTGCGGGCTCTGGTGGACCAAGCCGAGTTCGGGTTCTCCGGCGCCGCGTACGGGGACCGTGACGCGGCGGTCGACGCGATCCGCAGGGCGGATGAGGCGGCCAGGATCCTCAAGGAGAACGGTGACGAGATGTCGCCGGAAGAGTTCCAGAGGCTCAACGATCTGCTCACCTCGTACAGGAACGACCCCTTGTTCCAGGAGGAGTTTGCCACCCGGGTGGGTCCGAAGAGGATGCTGGAGTTCTGGGCCGACCTCTCCAGCCCGGACAACCCGGACGAGCTGATCAGGACGGAAATCGATCAACTCGGCTCGTTCCAGCAGAACCTGGGCGCCGTTCTGGCCGGGGCGACCCAGTCGGACAGCCCGGCCATGCGGCAGTGGGAGAACGACATGGTGCGCTTCTCCGGCGACGTCTACCCGACACGCGGCGGGAACCTCTACGGCTACCAGCTGATGAGCAACCTCCTGCGCACCGGCGACTACGACGACCGGTTCCTCAACGCGTACGGCAACGCACTGGTCGCCAAGGAGGAGGAGCTGGAGCTACCGGAGAAGTTCTGGCAGGGCAACGGGCAGTTGATGCCCAGGATGAACTTCATCGGTGACGCCGAGTTCGGCCGCGACCCGATGACCGGTCTCATGACGGCCCTTGCCGGCAGCCCCGACGCGGCAACTACGTTCTTCAACACCAGGGAGCCGCAGGACAACGCAGAGTGGGTACTCAAGGACCGGCAGTACTTCGACGATTCACCGGTGAAGGACGGGGGGAACGAGGCGCTGGAGGCGACCGGGCGCGCGATGTTCGCGGCCGTTTCGGGCGCAACCGGTCCGGACGCCCCCGCGTCGGAGTTCCTGCCGCACACTGCCGAGCAGGACGCGGCCATGAAGCGTTCCCTGGGCTTCCTCGCTGCGAAGGGGAACGACTTCCCGGCGGAGATGCGCGACGACATGGCGTTCGCTCTCGGCAACCACGGCGACACCGTCCATCTGGCGATGAGCGACCCCCTGGGAACCCACGGTATGGACGCGAACCAGCTGATGGAGGTCACCAAACAGATCGCACGGAACAAGGACTCCTACGCCGAGCTCACGGACCAGATGCATCACGCGATCGTGGCCGACATGTTCGCGGAGACCGATCACCCCGAGGACAGCCTCGACCGGGCCGGTCGCACGATCGGATTCATCGAGGAAGCCCGATACCAGGCGACCAACGATGAGAAGGACGGTGACCTCACCGACGCCTCGTGGCACAGGACATGGGCCTACCACGTCGTCGGTGGCGCTGCCAACGCGATGCTGGGCCCCTGGGGGGACGCCGCTCAGCGCGGAGTGGACGTGGTGACGTCCGCTTGGCTCCAGGACAGGCAGAACGAGATCAACGACACGGCCCAGGCCAACCACGTCGAGACCTACCAGAGCCGGAACGCGGAACTCAGAGCCTTGGCGGACGTCTGGTACCAGCAGAACGGCCAGTGGGCCGAGGACCCGGCCCACGAGGGCTTTTCCCAGGACACCGGCGTGTACTCAAAGATCGGCGCGTCGGCCAATGACGGCAACAAGAAGGCCGAAGGGATCGTGGGGGATCAGTGAGTTCAACAGCCGGGCGGCTCGCCGCCGCCTCGGGGCTCGTCGGATGCCTCGCCCTGTCGCTCGCGGCATGCGGTGGCGGCGGGCGGGAGTACGCCGTTCCGAAGGAAGTGTGCGGGGTCGGGTTGAGTGAGAAGGCGCTCGACCCGTTCCTCGTCGACGGCGAGAAGTTCAGAACCGTGGGCGGGTCGCTCGTCGACACGGGGAAGAAAACCTGGGGGAGATGCCAGATCGAGGTGGACGACTGGCTGGTAGTGGATCTCACGGTCGAGATGAACAAGAAGCTGAACGACCCCATGGATGACCTGGAGAGTTTCCGGTTCGTGAACCGGAAGAAGATCCCGGCCCTGCCGTTCGAGGGGCTGGGCGCGGTGGGTGACCGCAACGCGATGGTCAGCACGGCATGTTCGAGTCCGGACGCGGACTTCCTCTCGGTGCAGATGAACCTCAGCACGCAGGTCAAGGGTGATGTCACCCGACGCCGCAAGGACCTGGAGGCGTTTGCCGCGGACTTCGTTCCGAGAGTGAAGAACGCCCTCGGCTGCACGGCCTGACGACCTGCCCGACGGCGTCGGACGGAACCCGCCCGTTCCGTGACGGCCAAGTGGTGCGGGCAGGCGATGCCGCGCCCGCAGCGCGGATGTGAGAGGCGATGACGGAAGCCGAGCGGTGGGACGCACCCATTGTCTTGAGTGCGGGCCATGCGCTCCGCCACGTGCGCTTCCGGTGAGTCACTGGTGGCGGTGATCCCTTTCCGACCTGGCGGCGGAGCTGGCGGGTTGGGGCACTCTGCGCGAAAAGTTGTCGGACGTTCCGACACGCGGCGAGGTGCCGTAGCTGTCGTCGCGCACCCACCAGGAATTGCGGGACAATCCTGAGGTGAACGACGAGTCTCCTGATGAACGGGTTCACGACCAAGATCGCTTCTAGCCTGGCCGAGGCGGTGCGGACCGCACGCCGGCCGGCCTTCGTCCTTCTTCACGGTCCGGTCGGTGGTCTCTGACCCCGGGGACACGACCTCGGCGACCAGGGGCACGTGCTCGGGGCGGGTGGGTGTGAGGTCGATGGTCTCCGCCCGGTGGACGATGACGTCCGGACGGCGGTTGGTGAGAGGAACGTCCTGCAGGCGGACGTCGAAGTCCGTGTCGGCGTGCCAGTCCGGGCCCGCGGCGGTGTCCAGGGCGTTGGCCAGGACGCGGGCCAGTCGGTTGTGGCGCTTGGAGGCCTTCGGGCTCACGACGACGATTTCGTCCACGACTTCGACGCCGGCGCAACTCTCCTCGGGCCAGGAGTCGTACTGCTCCGCGCCGATCTGCTGGTGCATCGAGGCGGGAACGACCATCTCGGCGGTCATGGCGTGCCTTCTTCGAGGATGCTCGTCTGTTCCGGAGCTGCTCGGTTCAGCTTGCTGGCCCTGCGGTGCCCGGGCCGGGTTCGCCGCCGCACCGGGCGGGGCCCTCCGGGGGCCGAACTCTCCCGCCCGGTGAGCCCGTCCCCCCGACGTCACGCCCGGTACGCAAGGATTGGGGGCATGGTCAACCGACTCGCGCACACCACCTCCCCGTACCTCCTCCAGCATGCGGACAACCCGGTCGACTGGTGGCCGTGGTCGCCCGAGGCGTTCGAGGAAGCCAAGCGCCGTGACGTACCCGTTCTGCTGAGCGTCGGGTATGCCAGCTGCCACTGGTGCCAGTGAACTCACAGACCGAGTAGACCAGGCTCTTCACATCTCTCGGGTTACGACACGGCTTCCGCAGACCTTCGACCACTCGTCACGGTCGAAGGTCAGAACGACCACAGGGCCCAGAGCGCGGAGTGCGAGCGCGGCGACGAGTGGTCTCAAGGTCGATGAGGGCGGTAGGGCTGGTTCTGATCTGCCTGGTTCCGCAGCCCCGGCCGGTCGGCTGGGGCTGCCCACCCTGGAAGTGCCCTGTGCGATCGACGTCCTGCTCGGGGTACTGGTCGCCATGGCTGTCCCGGCGGCCCGTCCGCTGCGCGGCATACGGCGCAGTTCGCGACGGGGCGGCATGAGCGCGGCGGTCCTGCCGCTCACCCCCGCGGACGCCGAGCCGGGGGCACAGCGGTATCCGGCGGGTCCGGACCGGCCTGACCAGCCGCGCACCGGCCGCCGGATGCGCGACGATGCAGGGCATGCCGAACCGTCTCGCGGACGTGACCTCCCCGTACCTGCTGCAGCATGCCGAGGACCCGGTCGCGTGGTGGCCGTGGGCGTTGGAGGCTTTCGAGGAAGTATGGCGACGCGATGTGTCCGTTCTGTTGCCGGTCGGCGACTCTGCGTGCCGCTGGATGCTTAGTGAGCGTTTTGTTCTCTGGTGTCTGTTTCTTTTGGTCTAGGTGCCGCGCCAGTTGAGGGTGGACTCGTGGGTGAGGCGGCGGGTCATGAGGTTGATGGCGGCCAGTTGGATCATGGCGGCTGATCGGTGGGGGTGGGTTTCGTAGTCGCGGGCCAGGCGGCGGTGGTGCATGAGCCAGCCGAGGGTGCGTTCGATGACCCATCGGCGTGGCTGGACGTGGAATCCTCGGGTGGTGGGGTCGCGTTGGACGATCTCGAGGTCGATGCCGAGTCGGGCTGCGCGTTCGACGGCTTTGGTCTTGTAGCCGTTGTCGGCCCAGGCTTTGCTGAGCGTCGGGTGGAGTGCGGCGACCTTGGTCATGAGCTGGGTGCCGGCCGCGGAGTCGTGGACGCTCGCGGCGGTGACGGCGACAGCCAGGAGGAGGCCGAGGGTGTCGGTGACGATGTGCCGTTTGCGTCCGATGATCTTCTTGGCCGGGTCGATGCCTTGGCTGGTCAGGGGGACGGTGGCGGAGGTCTTGATGCTCTGGCTGTCGATCAGGCAGGCGCTGGGGTGGCTTGCGCGGCCTTCGGCCTTGCGGACCTTGCCGCGGAGGATGTTGGTGAGCTGGTCGAAGATGCCGTCGGCTTCCCAGCGGGCGAAGTAGCCGTAGACGGTCTGGTGGGGTGGGAAGTCGTGGGGGAGGTAGCGCCAGGGTATGCCGGTGCGGTCGACGTAGAGTATGGCGTTCATCAGGGTGCGTAGGTCGTGGGTGGGCTTGCGGATGCCGGCGCGGGCTTGGCGCCAGGCTTCCAGGGTGGGGCGGATGAGTTCCCAGCGGGCGTCGGACAGGTCGCTGGGGTAGGGCTGTGAGGGCTGCATGATGCCTGGGTACACGGCTGCAGCCAACGTGGGCAGGGCGTGTGGCGAGGTATCCGGGGCGCCGGGGCGTGAGTTCGCAGACCCGCATGAACCAGGTTGCTTCTGAATGAGACGGGATCTCTCATCGGAAAACCGGCGCACTACTGGTCCACGGATTGCCGCACAAGCCGCATCCCCGGCGAATCACCGCTCAGGCGGCCACGCTTGACCGCTCAGAACCATAGCCAGACACCTGATATGTGAACAAAACGCTCACTTAGACCGTGTCCCACATGGCGGGGCGGATCAGGCGTTCATAGCAGCAGAGGATGGCAGCCAAGCCGAGAAGGGCCCGATAGCTGTTGAGCAGACCTTCGCCTTGCTCCGTCAGCTCGAGCGCCGGGCCGTCCGTTGGGAACGACACTTCGACCTGCACAACGGTCTCGCTTCCTCCGCCTGCTCACTTACTTGCTGACGTAGGCAGAGCGATCAATGGCCTGTAACCCACAGATCCCCACGAGGAAGGCACGATTGCCGGAGATCCAGTCAGGGCTACCGGTGTCGGTGGCCTCCCTTACCCTGTGCATGCAGTGCTTGACACGAAAGCGGGGTGTTGTGAGGCAGGAGTCCAGAGTCGGGGTGCGGAACCCGCCACGGGCGTCCGCTCTGTTGGAGAGCCTGCGTGCGTTCGGCTACGACATGGCCACCGCGCTCGCTGACTTGGTGGACAACAGCATCGCGGCCAGAGCGACCCAGGTGCGGGTCGAGTTCTCGACCACGGAGGGCCAGAGCTGGGTCGCGCTCGTCGACAACGGCAAGGGCATGACCGAGGCCGTGCTTCACGACGCACTGCGGCTGGGAGGAGATGGGCCGGCGGCGCTCCGCGACCAAGTCGATCTCGGACGCTTCGGGCTCGGCCTGAAGACAGCGTCTCTGTCCCAGTGTCGTCTGCTGACCGTTCTGTCTCGTAGAGCTGGCCGACTTACCTGCCGCTCGTGGGACCTCGAGCACGTCGCGAGGGTCGACGACTGGGAAGTACTCACAGAGGCTGACGCCGACGCCCTGCAGATCGCGAGGGAGGTCGCCTTCACGGGTACCGGGACGATGGTGCTGTGGCGGCACCTGGACAACGCCGGCGAAGGAAGGGTGCTGGCCCAGCGCATAGGCCAGGCCCGAGTCCGGCTGGCGATGTGGTTCCACAGGTTCCTGGCCGCTGGCGCACTCGACCTGCGCGTCGGTCCACGCAGCGTAAGGGCCTGGGATCCGTTCTGGCGGAAGTGGATGGCCACGCAGGATCTGGGCACGGAGTTCCTTGGCCTGCAGGGGCTGGTGAAGGTTACTCCGTTCGTTCTTCCCCACCCTTCGCGCCTCAGCAACCAGGAACTGGACCTCGCAGCCGGGCCGCGTGGGTGGAACGGCCAACAGGGCTTCTACGTGTACAGACGCAACCGCTTGGTCTCCGCAGGAGGCTGGCTCGGGCTTCCGGAGCTCACGAACACCCATCAGACCCGTCTTGCCCGGATCGAGGTGGACATCGATCAGAAGGCGGACTCGGCTTGGCAGGTCGACGTGCGGAAATCCCGAGTGCATGTGCCTCCCGGCCTTGAAGCCGACCTCACGCGGCTAGCCTGTGCCGCGCGTGAGGCCTCCGTCCGGGCTTTCCGGCAGCGTGCTGTGACTCTGGCGCGAAGCCGAGGTGGGGAGATCACGTTCGCCTGGCTGTCGCGGCAGAGGGGCGGCATGACCGACTACGTCGTCAATCGCCAGCACCCTGTCGTGCAGGCCGCGTTGGAGGCGCCTGGCAGAGTAGCGGTTGAGGCTCTGCTGCGCTTGGTCGAGCGCACCGTGCCGGTCGGGTTGATCGCCATCGAGGCGGAGCGGGATGAGACACGCACCCCCCAGGCGGCGCTCGAGCGCGATGACGAGAACGTGGTCCGTGCCGAGCTGGCAGCGATGCTCGTCGGACTGCCGAAGGATCCTGCCGCGCGGGGGCGCCTGGTACGGGCGCTGTCCTCGGTTGAGCCCTTCAACCGCTTCCCAGCCTTGGTGGCTGAACTGACCTCAGAAGTAAGCACGGACGGAGTGGGAAGATGAGCAGCGATGACCTGAAGTTCGCTCTCGACATTGCCGAAGCGATGGTTATGCGGATCGACCGCTCCTCCAGGACCCGAGAGTCCCTCCTCAAGGTGGCGGAAGAGGTGTACGGGATCGTCCGTCTGGTGCGTCCCGGCGTGACTGCGGACGAGATCGTCCGTGCCCTCGAGGAGCGTTTCAACGTCTGGGCTCCTCGGGAGGTCTGGGTCGTCGATCCGGACAAGCACAACCAGTGGCTCGGCATGCGTGAGAACGACATCGAGTGGCGGTATTGGGACCGCTACAAGAACTGGCTGTTGCACAGGAAAGGGTGGAAGCCAGCGACGGTCGAGACGCTCAGCGACTCGACGAACACGGTGCTGTCCCTCATGGAGGACCCGGAGCGCCCAGGAAGTTGGCTGACGAGGGGGCTTACCTACGGCCAGGTCCAGTCCGGAAAGACAGCTAATTACACGGGTCTCGTCTGCAAGGCTGTCGATGCTGGCTACCGTGTGGTGATCGTCCTCACCGGGGCGCACGAGAGCCTTCGCCACCAGACACAGGCGCGTCTGGACCTGGAGTTCCTCGGGTTCGACACCCGATTCATGCGCGAGCGCACAGCCGGGTCCACACACATCGGGGTTGGCAACCTCGACATGAAAGAGCCCCTGCTGTGCATGTCGATGACCACACAGAACAAGGACTTCAACACCAACACCCTTGAGTCGACACCAGTAGACCCACGACGTGTGCGCCTTCTCGCGGTGGTGAAGAAGAACGCGCGCATCCTGGAGAACCTCCAGCTGTGGCTCCAGGGACACGGAACGGAGCAGCCGGACGGCAAGAAGGTGATCACAGACCTTCCGCTGCTCATCATTGACGACGAGGCCGACTACGCGTCCGTGGACACGAAGAAGCCGCGACGAGGTCGAACGGCCAGCGATCCCGACCACGATCCCACCGCGATCAACCGCTGCATAAGGGAGATCCTCGGTACCTTCAAGAAGCGCGCCTACGTGGCGTACACAGCGACTCCGTTCGCGAACATCTTCATCTCGAACGACACCGATCACCCGAAGCACGGGGATGACCTCTTCCCGAGCAGCTTCATCGTGGCTCTGAACCCGCCGTCCAACTACTGTGGTCCAGAGACCGTATTCGGACTGAACGATCCAGCAGCGGACGAGGTCCGTGAGCCGCTTCCCGTGATTCGGATCGTTGAGGACGAGTCGGCCTGGCTGCCCGACGACCACACGAAGGACCACAGGCCTGTGGGCCGCCTCCCCGGATCCCTGGTCGAGGCCGTCGATGCCTTCGTGCTCTCGACAGCCACTCGGAAGGCGCGGACTGCGGAGTATGGCGTGGAGCCAGGGCACAACACGATGCTCGTCCACGTCACCCGCTACCGGACTACCCAGGTCGCGGTCGCGGACCAGATCAGGTCCCATCTACGGGAGATGGACAACCTCTGGGGAGATCACGGAGCGGCCGGCCAGCACCTGCGGGGCCGACTCCGTGAACTCTGGAAACGTGACCATGTAAGCACCTACGAATCGTTGCGTGAGCGGTCGGATCTCAGCGGTCTTGTGGGAGAGCCGGTCGACTTCGACCAAGTCCTCGTCCAGATCCCCGGTGTGCTGGAGGATTGCGTCAAGGGTGTGAAGACCATCAACGGTCTGGCAGCGGACGTCCTCGAGTACGAGTCGAGCACGCCAGCGACAGTCATCGCGGTTGGTGGCGACAAGCTCTCCCGCGGTCTGACGCTGGAGGGCCTCACGGTCTCGTACTACCTGCGTGCGTCCAGGACCTACGACACGCTCATGCAGATGGGCAGGTGGTTCGGCTACAGGAACGGCTACTTGGACGTGACCCGCCTCTACACCACGAAGAACCTGGTCAACTCATTCGTGCACGTCACTCGTGCGAATCGCGAACTAATGGATCTCGTTTCGTTCTTGGCGGAAACGAACAAGCGGCCTGCCGACGTGGGCCTAGGAGTACTTGACGGCTACGAGAAGCTCCAGGTGACCGCCACCGCGAAGATGCGCGGTTCCACGGTCATCTCCCTCTCCTCGGCCGGCCAGCGTCCCGAGACGCTCTTCATGCGCACGGGCAGGCACGACATCGCCGAGAACTACGCCCGTATGGAGCGCCTGGTGGAGGACATCGAGGACTGCGACCAACTCGCACCGGAACTGCGGTACGGCAGCACGGGGTTCTTCCGGACCGGGGTTCCCGCCCGAGTGGTAACCGAGTTCCTGGACGGCTTCAGCGCGTCGGGGAGGAACCTCCAGGCATCGCCCAGCCTCCTCAAGCAATACATCGAGAACCAGGTCGCGCGGGGCGAGCTCACCTCGTGGACCGTAGCAGTGACCGCCGGTGCCTCTCCTAACCAGCGCTTGGACGTAGGCGGAGACACCTTCAGGCAGGTCACCCGTAACCCTTTGGACGTGAACCCCGACGATCAGGTGCAGGAAGGGACGGACTTCCCGATAGGAGTGCTGGTCAGCCCGGGCCACGAGGCGATCGGGATCCCGCTGGCGGTCCACAAGCAGGCTCTGGAGGCAACCCGGCTGGACTTCAGGAAGAGTGGCGGTGGCGGTAAGGAGCCCGTGCGGCCGAGCGGCCGACAGCTGCGTCGACACCGTGACGCACGTGAGGGGCTTCTCCTCATCTACCCGGTGGACGCGACTCAGGTGGCGTACCCCGACGGCCTGACGGAGGTTACGCGGATCGGTGCCGACGGTACGACACAACGACTTCCGCTCGTGGGTTACGCGCTGTCTCTGCCGACGTCCGGAAGCGCCAAGTCCACGAGGTACCGCGTCAATGAGATCTACCTCAAGGAACTCCGGGGAATGGTCGCGGACGAGGCGGAGGAAGCGTGACGAGCCCGAATGCGGCGGAGATATCAGCGCTCTTCGATCTCCTGGGGGCCGAGAAGCCTGTTGGACAGGGTGCAGTGCGCCGTCGCCTGCAGTCCGCCATGACGCTTGACGTATTTGCCGAGGTCAGGTTTCCCGATGGCGAGTGGGCCGTGCTCATCGACAGCTCGGAGCACCTCGACGACCGAGACCTGGTGCTCGCCAACGGCCTCACCTGCTCGGTCCATGCCGGGAACGTGGAGATCGTGGCCCAGCCGAGTACCGATCGCGGCGTGTTCTCCGCCCTGCTGGCCGACCTGCTGGGGCACTTGGCCAGCACGTCGGCGGTGCCTGCGGCGACCGTCACCCGCCGGATCGCCACATGGCAGCGCATGCTGGGGCGAGGGCTTGGACAGGTTCTCGGACCGGAGGAGCGGGCGGGCCTGTTCGGCGAGCTGCTTGTGCTCAGGGACTTCGTGGTTCGTGCCGTCGCCGGAAACGCGGTCGCTAGCTGGACCGGCCCGCGCGGCGGCGCAAAGGACTTCCTGTGGGGCAGATGGGGACTGGAGACCAAGACCACGGTCAGCAGCCAGCGGTTCCCGCGGTGCCGGATCCACGGTGAGGATCAGCTTGATATCGGGTCACTCACGACTCTCCTACTTACGCACCAGACACTCCGCAGGGACTCCACAGGGCTCAGCCTTCCTGAACTGATCGACGAGCTGCGGGAGCACCGCGGTCTGGCCTGCCAGCTGTCCGAACTGGAGGATGCCTTGCTGGAGGCTGGCTGGGTCGAGAGCCACCGGCGTCACTACGAGGACGAGCGCTGGATACTCGCCGGGCGCAGGTTCTACCGCGTCGAGGACGGCTTCCCAAGTATCGTCAGCTCGATGCTCCCCGCTGGCGTGTCAGGCGTCTCCTACAATCTGGACCTGCGGCTCTGTGGCCCATTCCAGGTGGACGAGGCCACGGCTCGAGACCTGCTAGAGGACGAGACGCATCGCCTGGGGGAGGAGCACCTTGTCCGAGAGTGATCTGCGGGACTTCGCGGAGGATCTCCACGAGACCGCCCGCGCGAGTTTCGGGGAATCAACGGGGACGCCCTACTTCAACGACTCCTTCACGGAGACCGTGGGCGGCTACCTGGTCGAGGACGGGGCGCTCGAAGGTGTCGAGCCCTGTTATTTCCGGAAGGAGACCGACACCGGACGCGGAGCGATGGAGGTCTTCGGGTACTTCATCGGTCGCGGCGGAAGCGTGCTGGACATCGTGACCGCCGACCTGAACCGGAAGGCCGAGGTGATCCGGAAAGCCGAGGTTCAGCGGGCTCTTCGGCGGGCCCGGAGTTTTGTGGATCGTTGCCGTCGGGGCATCCATCTGGATCTGGCCGAGACTGATCGCGCTCACCCGATGGCGCTCGCGATCCACAATGCCTGGCCCGAGCTGTCCAAGGTGAGGATCTTCCTCGTCACCGACGGGCGTGTGACCGTCGACGCGTGGGACGAGGAGGAGGTTGCCGGCCTCAGGTGCACGTACGAACTCTGGGACATCGCGCGGCTCCACCGTCTTGCCTCGTCCGGAAGGCCGGAGGAGGACACGGTGATCCACTTGGACCCGCCTCTTGCCTGCCTGCCGGTGCCGGGGGACGACGACTACTCGTGCCTGCTGACCGCGATACCCGGAGACGTCATCGCGAAGCTGTACGACGAGTACGGTGCCAAGCTGCTCCAGCGCAACGTGCGTGCCTACCTGCAGGCCCGCACCAAGGTCAACAAAGGCATCGGGGAGACCGTCCGAAACACCCCTGGGCGTTTCCTCGCCTACAACAACGGTGTGTCGGCGACCGCCAGCGCTGTGGTCGCAGCACCTGGAAACGGGGGTGTCCACGAGATCAGCCAGTTGGTGAACCTGCAGATCGTCAACGGAGGCCAGACAACGGCTTCGCTGCACAACATGTGGACCCGGGACCCACGCAGCCTGGATGGGGTGTCCGTGTCCATGAAGATCACCGTGGTCGGCGGTGACGTACTGGACCAGCTCGTCTCGGAGATCTCGCGGTGTGCGAACTCCCAGAACGCGATCAAGGAAGCGGACTTCCAGGCCAACGGACCGTTCCATGTGGCGCTCGAAAGGCTCTCTCGTTCCGAGTGGGTGCCGGCGCGGGAGGGCCGTACGGCGCAATCTCGCTGGTACTACGAGCGGGTGCGTGGCCAATACCAGGTGGACCTCTCCAGGCGGGACAGAGGTAAACAACAGCGTGAGTTCCGGGCGGAGAACCCCATCGCCCAGAAGTTCGGCAAGACTGACCTTGCCAAGTATGATCTGGCGTTCATCGGGCGTCCCCACGATGTGAGTCTGGGCGCAGAGAAGTGCTTCCAGATCTGGACGTCCGATGTTCTTGGCGGAGAGGCTCCTGTAGTGCCCGACCGCCAGCACTTCCAACACCTGGTTGCCAAGGCGATCATCTTCGGTCGCACCAGGAAGATCATCCAGTCCATGAAACTGGGGGGCTACCTCGGACCGACCGCCACCTACGTGATGTCTCTGGTCGTGGATCGATGCGCCGACCGGATCGACCTGGACGAGATCTGGCGCACGCAGGACCTCCCGGCCTGGTTGCGTGAGGCTGTTCCCAGCCTGGCGAACGACGTCGTACGGCCCCTCCTCGTGGATGCTCCCGCGGCGGCCAACGTCACCGAATGGTGTAAGAAGGAGGCCTGCTGGGATAGAGTTCGGGCTTCTGCCTGGCTCTTGTAACATTCATACCTACCTGATCGTTAGGATGTACGACCAGGCAACCAACTTTCCGATGCCCTGAACACTCGGTGTCACTGCCCAGTGGTATGTCTGGGGCGGACCGCACGAGCCGGGCGCGCCAAGCCATCGACACGTACGACGGTTCGAGGCATCCGATTGATTGTCATGGGACAGCTGTGGTGTCGTGGTCCCCGTCATGGGGTGTCGAGCGGAGGGTGTGGGGTGTCAGGCAGGACTCGTGCGCCGGGTACCTACGAGGTAACTCTGGTGCGCAGCAAATACCTCGCTCTGGAGCCGCATCCTGACTCCTGCACACCCGGCACCTTTCAGGAGTGGGTAGGCCGTCACAAGGGTGAGTCCTTGGCAGTGGACCTCTTCTCGGGGGCGGGAGGCCTGAGCCTCGGCCTCAAGCGTGCGGGGTGGACAGTTGCTGCCGCCGTCGACAGGGACGAGCGTGCGCTTGAGACCCATCGGCACAACTTCCCGGGAATGAGTCTCAATCTCGATCTCGGCAGCCCTGACGACCGCGGGAAGCTGCTGTCGCTGTTCGAGGGCGTGAAGGTAGATCTCGTTGCCGGCGGTCCGCCCTGTCAACCCTTCAGTCGCGCAGGCAGTGCCAAGATTCGCAGCCTGGTGAAGGCCGGTGTCCGTGCCAAGCACGATCTTCGCAAGGAACTCTGGCGCGCGTACATCGAGATCGTGCTTGCACTCAGGCCACGAGCGGTTTTGATGGAGAACGTCCCGGACATGGGGCTCGCGGATGACTTCCGGGTCGTCCGCATCATCAGCGAGATGCTCGAGGAAGCTGGCTACGCGACTCAGGTCCAACTCGCGGATGCATGGAAATTTGGCGTGCCCCAGCATCGGAGGCGACTGATCCTCCTGGCGCGGCTGGACTCCCATGAGTTTCGATGGCCTGCTCCGAGTGACCGCAAGGTCACACTTCGTGATGCGATCGCAGATCTTCCACCAATCCCCACAGGCGAGACTGGGGAACGGGAGACTCGCCACTCGTCGCGGCGGAAGCTGTCCGCGTTCGCGAGGGAAATGCGGGAGGGGGCGCCCAAGGGGGTGGTCCACGACCACATGACCCGCCCGGTTCGCCCGGACGACGCGGAACTCTTCGATCTCATGGACGAGAAGAGTATTTACTCGGAGCTCTACGAGAAGTACAAGGACGATCCCGAGAAGTCAAAGCTCTTCCGTTACGACACTAAACACTTCACGGACAAGTACAATCGACTTGGGTGGAACGAGCTCAGCCGAACTATCACGGCTCATATTGCCAAAGACGGGTACTGGTACATCCACCCGGGCCAGCCCCGAACGCTGACCGTCCGGGAAGCTGCTCGGGTCCAGACGTTCCCCGACGGTTTTCGTTTCGCAGGTATGAGGAGTGACGCGTTCCGTCAGATCGGCAACGCCGTTCCTCCGCTTCTGGGCGCGGCAGCTGCACTCGCGGTGAAAGCAAATCCCGAGAACTCGGTCGACGAGCCGATCCAGTCGTTCTGGCGCACGCTCCGTGGTGAACTAACGGGCTGGGCGACACGCCTCCGAGAGGGGACTGGCTGGAGTGCCCTGCCCGGAGGCGAGATGGGGCGCCCCCAGGCGACCGTAGCCGCCCTGCTCAGCACCGGTCGAGGGAGCCTGGTGGGTGCGGCTGAGGTCATGGCCCAAGTCCGCGGCCTCAACACGCTTCCCCGGGCGGCCTACAAGAAGCTTCTGGACTCGGCTCCGAGCGCTGCTGCACGGAAATCCCTCGAGCGCTTGGAAGTCCTTGCTGGAAAGAGAAAGGCCTGGGAGGACGACGAGCAGATCATCAAAGCAATTGGCTTCAAGCCAAATGAGAGGGCCGTCTTCAGGCTCCTGAGGGGCAATGATCTGCTTCTGGCGTCACACGGCGCGGTCCGCGTCGCCGAGCGTGTGGCAGGTACTTGCTCCGACCGTGAGTCCGCCAATACTCTCACCGACGGGCGCGTGAACCTCTCGAAGCTGGTTGGCGCGGGCGATGAGGCGCCACTCCGAATGGCTGCTGTACGGCTGCTGAGCCTGACCAGCTGCCGTGCGGTCGGACCGACCTGCTCCGAGTGCCCTCTTCAGGAGCTCTGTGCCAGCAAGGAGGAGCTGTCCGAGCAGGCGCTCTTCTGACCCGCGTGGCTCTGACTGCGCGGCGAACCTCAGGCTCCCCTCGGGCTGACGATTCGGACTCGAAGCGCCGAGCTGACGGCGTCGCTCATGCCCGTGAGTAGAGACAATGCTGCCGTTGGTGCGCGGACAATTTGCTCGGTGGCCGACGGTGCTCACACATCCTTGATGATCATGCGCTTCCCGGAGAGCTTCGATCAGTCATCCCGGTCGGATGCCAGAACGATCACGGTGGCCGGTACGCGGAGCGTGAGCGCGGCGACGAGGGCGTCGATCGCGTACCTGCGCCCGTGCAGCCTGCGTCATGAAGCAACGCCACCGCGGTCAGAGATTCCGCCTGGCTGCCCGGTTCCACCCGCAGCCGGGAGAGCACCCACTTCAAGCGTCCACGATCGGTCTTCCCCTGCAAGGCTTCGACGATGGTCAGCGCAGACGCGGGGACGGGGACCCGGCCTGCCGGGATGCCTCGATGCGAGCCGCTACACCGCGGTCGTTGCGCAAGAGCAGCGGCAGGGCTTAAAAGGCGAGCACAAGCGAGCGGGCAGGCTGCTCTTTCACGCAGCACCCCGCTCGACACCTCGGCGTTCCCGTATCCGAACAGCTCGCTACGAGCGGCTTCGATCTCATGCTCCGTGAGCGCACCGTGTTTCTCCTCATGGGCGGCGACGATCTCGGCGAGCCCGTCCATGGCGAGCTGGTGCCTGACAGCCTCGGTGATGTAGCTGGACAGGCCTCGGCGGCCGGTTCGGGAGCGGAGCTCACTGACCAGCTTGGTGGGCATGGATATGGAGAGGGCTTCACTGAGGGGCGATTGTCCGAGTGGGGCCATTCCGGTGAAGAGATGCGGCGACTCATCCGTCGGCTTTCATGTCGGCTCCACACCGTCCTCAGCCGGACGCAGGCGCATGTGTGCGGCTGGTGCAGGGCGGAGTGATGACCCGCGTTTCATGATCATGAGCTCCCGGCTAGGCTCGACGAATCGCATTTCGATTCGGCACGAAGCTCTGGGGGACGACGTGAGCGCTGTACAGGCCTGGATGGTACGTGCAGGGGCGGACGGTGAGCGGGAAGACGTATCCCTCTCCGAGGGTTTGACGATCGCTGGCTGGCCCGAGGTCGGCGACCTTGCAGGCTGTGCGAATCCAGGAGACCTCAAAGCCGAGCTCGCCAAGGCTTACCCTCGCGAGAACCCTCGTGTCCTCGGCAACTGGCGTGGGCAACTGTGGCGGTTTCGCGCCGTCATGTCGCCAGGGGATCTGATCGTCCTGCCACTCAAGGCGGGCACCATCGCCATCGGACATCTCACGGGCGACTATCAGTATCGCGCGGAGGCTGCTCCGGGACTCCGGCATGTACGCACAGTCACCTGGAAGCGCACCGATGTACCGCGTACGGATCTTCGCGCTGACCTGCGTGCGACGCTTGGCTCCCTGCTCACAGTGAGCGAGTTGCGCCGCCTCGATGCTGTGAAGCGTCTCACCATGCTTGCGGCGGGGGACTCCGATCCGGGAAACCCTGACGCCCCGGCCGACCTGAGACTTTTGGAGAAACCTGCTGAGTTGGCCGACCTGGTCGCCAAAGCCCCGGTGGGTAAGCTGGTGGAAATGGCCGTACGTGACCTGCTCAGCATCTGGGACTTCGTGAGCCGCTCGGACAAGGCGACCGCCACCATTCGCCGGGATCTGGACGAACTTGGTCTCGCGGTCGTCCCTCCCATCACCGAGGTCCCGTCGATCGACCACATCGTCCGCGTCGTTCCCATCGGCCTGGCCCCGGAAGCCGAGCGGCAGTCCTTGGGTGAGGAGACCGCCGACCTGGAACTGGAGCCGGAGGAAGGAGATGACTCCGCAGCGGATCTCCTGGCCGACGAGGGTTCCGGCTCCTCGGGCATCAGCGACTTCAGCCTGATCGTTACTGGAGCCGGAGAGGGTGTGAGCGGTGACGATGACGAGGAGCCGGTTCGCCCGGCGCCTGTGCTGGTGACCGTGGGGAGGCTGCCCTCGGCACGCAGTAAGCCGAAGACCGTCAAACTCACCGACCCGCTCAGCCGAGCTGTGGAACTTCTGTCCGAGAACGGGTACGACCAGCTCCCGGTCCTCGATGAAGACGGTCACTTGCGCGGTTCCATCACCTGGCGGGAAATCGGTGCGACCAACCGCCCTGCCACTGCGTTGGTTGGAGACGCTGCCGTGTTGAAGGTCCGGTCAATACGTACCGACGAGCCCATGGTGGACTGCCTGGCCGATGTAGCCGACCACGGCTGCGTTTTCGTGGTCAATCCCGACGGCAGCCTCTCTGGGATTGTCACTGGCCACGACCTAGCCCACAGATTCGAACAGGAACTGCGCCCCTACGCCCTAATCCAAGAGCTGGAACTGCGCCTGCGCCGAGCGCTCAGGAAGGCTTTGATGCAGGTGAAGGAGATGCATGGCAATTACGGCCTCCCGGGTGATCCCGGACGAATCGTCAGGCTCGCCAATCAGGGCATGAACTTCGCCGACTACATCGGACTGCTCAAGCGTGATGACGTATGGCAGGCCACGGGGTGGCAGTTCCCGCAGCAGAGCTTCGCCGACCGCCTGGACCGGGTCCGAAAAATCCGTAACGAGACCATGCACTTCCACACAAGTGACGATGACCGCATCAGTGCGGTCAAGGAGATCCAAGTCACCCTGCAAATGCTTAAAACTGTTCAGCCGCAGGCCTGAGGGAACGCCAGTTCCGGCCCTGCGGCGCCCCGGCCTGCCGTTCCAGGGTGCCGAGCGCTGACTGCTGGTTCGTGCCGTTCTCGTAGGCCGCATCCGGCGCTGTGAGAGGCTGGGGCGCATGAACCGGCTGGCTGGTGTGACCTCGCCTTATTTGCTTCAGCATGCGGACAACCCGGTCGACTGGTGGCCGTGGTCGCCCGAGGCGTTCGAGGAAGCCAAGCGCCGTGACGTACCCGTTCTGCTGAGCGTCGGGTATGCCAGTTGCCACTGGTGCCACGTCATGGCCCACGAATCCTTCGAGGACGAGGACACGGCCGCCTACCTCAACGCCCACTTCGTCCCGGTGAAGGTGGACCGGGAGGAGCGGCCGGACGTCGACGCCGTGTACATGGAGGCGGTGCAGGCGGCGACGGGGCAGGGCGGGTGGCCGATGACCGTGTTCCTGACGGCGGACGCCGAGCCCTTCTACTTCGGTACGTACTTCCCGCCCGAGCCCCGGCACGGGATGGCGTCCTTCCGGCAGGTGCTGGAAGGCGTGTCCGCCGCGTGGACCGAGCGGCGCGGGGAGGTCGCCGAGGTGGCCGGGCACATCGTGGCGGACCTGGCCGGGCGGTCGCTGGCGCACGGCGGGCAGGGCGTGCCGGACGAGTCGGATCTGGGGCGGGCGCTGCTGGGGCTGACCCGGGACTACGACGAGACGCACGGCGGGTTCGGCGGTGCGCCGAAGTTTCCGCCGTCGATGGTGATCGAGTTCCTGCTGCGTCACCACGCCCGCACCGGTTCCGAGGGCGCCCTGCAGATGGCCGCGGACAGTTGCGCGGCGATGGCGATGGGCGGCATTTACGACCAGCTCGGCGGCGGGTTCGCGCGGTACGCGGTGGACCGGGAGTGGACGGTGCCGCACTTCGAGAAGATGCTCTACGACAACGCGCTGCTCTGCCGGGTGTACGCGCATCTGTGGCGGTCGACCGGGTCGGACCTGGCCCGCCGGGTGGCGCTGGAGACGGCGGACTTCCTGGTCAGGGAGTTGCGGACGACCGAGGGCGGCTTCGCCTCGGCGCTCGACGCGGACAGTGAGGACGCCGCGGGCCGGCACGTGGAGGGCGCGTTCTACGTGTGGACGCCCGCCCAGCTCCGCGAGGTGCTCGGTGAGGAGGACGGGGCGTTCGCGGCGGCGCGCTTCGGGGTGACCGAGGAGGGCACCTTCGAGGAGGGTTCCTCGGTGCTCCGGCTCGATGCCGGTACGGCGGCGGACGGTCCCGATGGCGGTGACGCCGACCGTGACGCCGACGCCGACGCCGACGCCGACGCCGACGACGCCGGGCGGGTCGCCTCCGTCCGGGCCCGGCTGCTGGCCGCCCGGGAGCTGCGGCCCCGTCCGGGGCGGGACGACAAGGTCGTCGCGGCCTGGAACGGCCTGGCCGTCGCCGCGCTGGCCGAGACGGGCGCGTACTTCGACCGGCCCGATCTGGTGGAGCGGGCCACCGAGGCCGCCGACCTGCTGGTACGCGTCCACCTGGGCGAGAACGGCCGGCTCTGCCGCACCTCGATGGAGGGGCGGGCCGGGGAGAACAGCGGGGTGCTGGAGGACTACGCGGACGTCGCCGAGGGGTTCCTCGCGCTGGCGTCGGTGACCGGCGAGGGGGTCTGGCTGGAGTTCGCGGGGCTGCTGCTCGACGTGGTGCTGACCCGGTTCGCCGGGGAGGGCGGGCAGCTGTACGACACGGCGGACGACGCGGAGAAGCTGATCCGCCGCCCGCAGGACCCCACCGACAACGCCACCCCGTCCGGCTGGACGGCGGCGGCCGGGGCGCTCCTGTCGTACGCCGCGCACACGGGCTCCGAGGCGCACCGTACGGCGGCCGAGGGCGCGCTCGGAGTGGTGAAGGCGCTCGGGCCGCGCGCGCCCCGGTTCGTGGGCTGGGGGCTGGCCGCCGCCGAGGCGCTGCTCGACGGGCCCCGCGAGGTGGCGGTGGCCGGGCCGGCCGGCGGGGAGCTGCACCGTACGGCGCTGCTGGGACGGGCGCCGGGCGCGGTCGTCGCGGTGGGGGAGCCGGGCGGCGGGGAGTTTCCGCTGCTGGTGGACCGGGCGCTGGTGGACGGGGCGCCGACCGCGTACGTCTGCCGCCACTTCGTCTGCGAGACCCCGACGACGGACGTCGAGGAGCTGAGCCGGCGGCTGGGCGGTTGAGCGGGCGGGTCCCGGGGACGGCGGTGGCCGCGGCCTTTCGAGGC